>JAISTW010000036.1 GCA_031272405.1 Desulfovibrio sp.
AAGCCGTGGCAATACGACAAAGAATTGTACAAGAGACGCAACGAAATAGAGAGGCTTTTCCGCAAACTCAAGGGATTTCGGCGTGTCTTCACGCGATTTGACAAGTTGGCGACCGTATATCGTGGCTTTGTCGTTTTTGCTCTCATCGTGATGGCCCTTAAATAGTGTTAACACGCCCTAGAATTATGAAATGACTTCTATTCACTTTTCGGAAACGATTTCGAAATAGTGCTCGCAAGAGAAGCGCAAAGAGAAAAGCATATAATTATGGATATGTTTAGCCCCAACCCAAGTTTTCCGGGAAGGTCAACTGGCCGTCAGTCGACAGCAGGCGGAGAAAGGCAGTCAACGCTTTGCTGGGAACTTCACCACCACGATAATAGCTATAATATTCAATAGACTGCTGCGCATCATGGATATTCAAGGTAGCCAGGCGGCCTACCTTGATTTCCTGGGCAACGACGGATTGTGGCAAAAAAGTGATGCAACCGTGAATGGCCAGTTCTCGGATGGCTGTCATATTGGTTAGTTCGATAGTACTTTGCGGTTGATGGCGCCCAAACCAAGCCATACAGCGCTCTCTAGTGTACGCCCCCTTTTCCCGTAAAGCCAGTGTTTCGCCCTTCAAGTCCACAGGCCGCACGTGCGCCTTTTCCACCAAGGGATGCCAAGGGGGAGACACAAATATCAACTGCTCGCTATGCACCAACTTGCTTTTCACCCTTAGCGAATAAACAGTGGTCTTGGGTGCCAGACCGTATTCAACCTCCCCATCAGCCACTAAGCGCGCCACATTGGCGGTCCTGGTGGTGGTCAATGCTATTTCAACCCCTGGATAGCGTTTTTTAAAATCCAGTAACACTTTTGGCAGCAGGTACCCTGCCGGCTCGGTTACAGCTATGGATATCTTGCCTCTGCGTAGTTCGTTGCTGTCTTGTATGTGGGTGCGGATATCTTCCAGAAGGCGCATCAACTCCTCAACTTTAGCCTTTAGAACTTTGCCTTCCTCGGTAAGGACCGCTCCTCTGCTCCGGCGTATGAAAAGCCGTACCCCCAACTCGGTTTCCAAATATTGGATGTGCTGACTGACTGCTGGCTGAGTAATAAACAATTCAAGGGCGGCAGCCGTAAAACTGCCTGATGAAGCAACAGCCAAGAATGTATTTAGGGAGGAATAGTTCATGGCCCATCCTTATTGAGTTTCAGCAGACTTGCGCGGGGTGAATTTTCTTTTGAGTAATAAATTCTATTTATAATGTCAATAAAAATATATAATTTGATTATAATGGGAGAATATTGAGAAATAGAATCTGTAAAAAACGTTACCAGCAGCATGTCCACCTTCACACGAAATTGACAGAGGAGAGCATATGAAAAATGGAGCCGGTGATAAGGTCGTGAATTTGAGCGATGCTGTTATCAGTGATGAAAAAATAACAAAAGATGCTTGGAAGATAACTGCTTTTGTATATATGGCATGGGTTTTCGATGCCTCGGACGGGCAGATTTTTTCCTTGGCGCTGCCCCTAATCCGGGCGGAGTTCGATCTGAGCCTAGCACAGATGGGGGCCATTGCCACAATGTTCCTAGTGGGAGCGACGATTGGCTCGTTTCTCATGCCGGTAGTGGCTGAAAAATACGGTCGCCGCTGGGGCATGGTTTCCTGTGTCGGTATTTATTCAATTTTTACCGGGCTGGTTTGGTTTGCTCAAAATGCTTACCACCTGATTGCCGCCCGGTTCGCCACAGGCGTGGGAACAGGCGGCGAATGGCCGGTGGGCGCCGCCTATCTTTCGGAAGTGGTTCCATCCAAAAAGCGTGGCCTCATGATGGGGTTCATGCAGTCTGGATACCCGGTCGGCTATTTCATAGCGGGTGGGATCTTTGCCCTGTTTACAGCCTGGAAACTTGATTGGCGGGCATCTTTTCTCGTCATGGCCGCGCCTGCTCTCCTCTGTTTCCCTATCCTCTTCTGGTTGAAAGAAAGCCCGGCCTGGGTGGAGAACAAGAAGAATAAGGCTACGGAAGAGCAGAAGCAGAAAGGGTTGAAACTGAACTATTCGGAGTTGTTTCAGCCCAAGTGGCGCAAGGCGACTATCCTCGCTACCGCAATGCACATAGTCGGCGGGATTTGGATGTGGGGTATCAATATTTGGTACCCGAGCGCAATGATATATGATTTCAAAATCAGCACAGTCGAAACGGCCTTTATAATTATGCTTCTCTACGGTGTCGCTATCTTCGGATATCTGGCGGCAGGAGCACTCCAGGATACCTTGGGCAGGAAAAAGGCGCTCGCACTGTTTATCACTCTCGCCTTTTTCACGATCGTCACCTTGAATTACATGCAAACGTTGCCCGAAGTCCCGAAAGTCTGGCTTTACATGACGACTGTCGTCCTTGGGCTCTCGCTGGGTACGCACTCTGTGTTGATAACTTATTCCACCGAAATTTATCCCTCGCATGTCCGCACTCTCGGCATAGGGTTTTCCATTGGTGTCGGCAAGATCACTGCCGCACTGTGCCCTACAGTCATGGGCGTGATTGCTGACGCGTCGTCCGTGACTTTGGCCCTGCTGGTGTCCTCCGGCATCGGCTGGCTTCTGGTTCCAATCATTCTTCAGGGGCCGGAAACTGCCGGAAAGAAACTTGAGGACATTACTACATCCTGACGTGCGAGTGTGTTGATTGGTAATCGGTAAAATGTTGGCGAGGCGGGTGGTATGAACAGACAACCATACAGGAAAAGGAGATGGAAATGGAAAAGCAGTACTATTACTTCCCTTGGGCCATTGAAGCATATCAGGGAACAAATGGCCGTGACATCCCGGAATACAAACCGGTTAAAATCGCTCACGCTGTGGTGACCGAAGGTGGGCGCACACTTCGCATGTCCGGCTGGCCGGCGATCGGCAAAGCGGGCATCGTGGGAAAAGGCGATATGGCCAAGCAAGTGACTGAAGCTCTGAACCACTGCCTGCGTACAGTGGAAGAGGCAGGAGGGACTTGGGACAACGTCATTCACCTTATGATCTACTTTACCGATCGTGAAAAATTTTGGCGGGATGGGCTGCCGGCGCGTAGCGAATTCCTGAACAAACACGCCAAAACAGACAATAGGCCCTGTATCACCGCCGTTGGCGTTCCGGCCTTGATGCATCCGGAGATGCTGGTTGAGGTAGAGGCTACAGCAATTCTGTAGTCCTATAGCTGTTTTTTTAAATAAACAACGTGAACAACCTTGGAGTTGCCCCCGCTACCAGAATACAAGACACCAAGTCCCGCAAGGAGTTAAAAACCCTTGCGGGACTTGGCTTTTCAGAAAAAGCCGAAAAATTTTTAGTCTCTTTTACCCCCCTTGACATACCACGTCCAATATGGTTTACGCGATGGACAGGAACCCCCGCGAGGGCAGGGAACCAAGAAGCAATGGCATCAGACAAGCTGACGGACGCGATCTTGAAAAAGCGGGCGGTTGGGGGATTCCTTGGGTAAATTTGTTGTCCGGCCATTCGCGGGCCAGCGCATCGCTCACCGGAAGCGCGAAGGAGAACTCCAGCAGCAGCGCGGCGGCGAGGTTCAATGGCGTTTGTTTCGTTTTCATCGCGAGTCTTCTGTCAAATAGAATTTCTTGCGGCCAAACGCCTATCCATGCGTGTACACCGTCTTACGCCGAAAGCGCTGTTCCACACTTGCCGCAGAATTTCGCGCTCCGGACGTTCTTTTCTCCGCACCCGCCGCAGAACACAGCGGCGTTTTCGGTCTTCTCTCCCGCTTCCGCCGGGAGCGAAGGCCGCCCGGTTGGAATGGGTTCCGTCGTCTGCATCCCGCTGGAATGCAGAACTTCATCCTTGCCTTTTTCGTAAAGCTCCCTGAATTTCGACGAGGCGGCGGCGAGTTGACCGTAGAGGTCAACGGCGGGCGTCGTCGTCGTCGCGGTTTCCATGTACGCAGTCATCATGTTCACCAGGATGTAGCTGTCGATGAAGGCGAATTTGACGGCCCAGGCGATGACGCAGGCCATCAGGAAGCCGAGGTATCCGGGCAGACCCAGGAGCTTGCACAGCAGGCCCAGGACGATGAACGCCGCCAGCGTGACGCCGCAGAGCAGGAGGATGACCCACAAGGCGGTTTTGGCGGCGCCGCCGAACAGCTTCTTCCAGTTCTGCGCGTATATCGTCACGCCGTCGGCGGCACTTTTGTAAGCGTTCTGGTCGCGCTTGTGGAACGTATACCCGAGACAACATTCGTCAACGTAACCAAGCGAAATATCGATAAAAAGCTTGCCAGCCCTGACCAGTGTGTCCATGCCGGGGATAAAATCCATCTTGTTACCGGCTTTCTGGAGATAGCCCTGGAGCTGTTTCACCGCGCCCGCTACCAGCTTGTCAACGGCGAAATAGACGTTGGAGGTCAGGAACCGCTCGGTCACCATCTTTTTGCCGTAAGCCACCTGGTCGTCCGGGATGCGTCCCGTCACGGCGGCTTCGGCGATGACCGCGACATGGCCGGCCTTGACGAGATACCCCGCGTAGTGCATCAGCGCGAAGCGGACGAAGCCCGTCACCGACAGCCAGACCAGCAGTAGGATGGCGGTCACGCCGTCGCTGTTGAAAAGCCAGGCGATCAGCATCAGCACCGCCAGGATCGCGGCGGAAACGACGGCGGTCAGCAGACCCAGCATCAGTTTGGCCATGCAGAAGGGCATGGTTTTTGAGAATATTTCTCCGGCTTTCAAGACAGTTCTCCTTATTCAGGCTGTTTTTGTCCGCATGAGCCGCAAAACCGCGCACCCGCCGTCAGTTCCGCGCCGCACGAGGCGCAAGACGTCTTGCCCAGTTTCGCGCCGCATTCCTGGCAGAATTTCACGCCTTCCTGATTCCGGTGCCCGCAGGACGGGCAAAGCGTCGCTTTTTCGGCGGTTTCACTGGCCTGTTTGGCCTCTTCCCTTTGCGCGATCAGCGTGTTCACGCGTTCCTCGGCGGCGGCGATTTCAGACTGAAGTTGCCGGAGCTTTTCGCCTTGAGGATAGGCTTGCGCGTCCGCCGCGAACGCCTGCCGCCCTATTTCGATGAAAATTTCCGCCTCCTGTTTTTTCAGGCCGTCAATCTCCCTTTGTGCTTCCAGGACCATGACGTCAGGATCGTCCTTGAGAAGAACCGTCTTGGAAATGCCGGTCACCAGATCGCCGATGGCGCCGCCGAGATTTTCCAGGCCGCCGCTGAACTTGCCAAACAAATTGCCCGCCATGATGTTCTCTCCTTGATAGTAGATTGAGGAAACCGTCTACCGTTGCACTATCCGCCCTTCGAGGCGGCCGGCGACCGGCGAGTGTTTTTCCAGGTACACACGCAGGGCGTCGTTCATCAGGTTTTCGCCTTCCCGCCATTTGACCGCCTTGAACATCTCGAAGCCGTCGCCGCCGCGGGCGAGGAAATCAAGGGTCACGACGCGGTAGTGCGCCTTGGGGGCGATGGGCTTCCATTGCCCCTTGCCGTCCTTCACCCGCGCCACAACGACGCGGCCGCCGGCCGGTTTTTTGACGTCAAAGGCGTAATGCAACCCGGCGACCTGCAGGAAATACCCGCCGCCGTCGCCGTGACGGGCCACGCCGTGCTCCAGCGCCCGCAGGATCGCGGCGCCGTCCATCGTCCCGACCACCGGCGTGTTCTGGAAGGGCAACGTGCCCAGCACATCGCCAGCCGTCACCTTGCCCGCCGGCAGAGAAGCCCTGAGCGCGCCGCCGTTGAGCAGCACGATCTGCGGCTTGTCGGCGGCAAAGGGAATCGTCAGCAGCGCGTCGGTCACCACATTTCCGGTGCGGCATTCGCCGACGCGGCAGACGAGTACGCCGGGAGATTCCATGGGCGCGCCGTTTTTCACGTCGGAGACGATTTCGCCGATGGGGTCCTGCAGCATCGCTGCGATGGGATCGGCAAAGGTCTGGATATCCGCCTTGAGACGCTCGTTCGGCGGCGGCGCGTCAAGCGCCTGGAGTGTTTTGTCGTCAAGCGCGATGTTGTCGCCGCTCCAGAACTGCGGCACGCCGGCAGCGTCGAATTTCACATCGAGCCGTCCGAGATACAGCGCCGTGGAACCGGTGGAGACGATGAGCACGGGTTTGCCTTCCGGCGTGTTCTCGACGATAGGATACGGCCCTTCGGCGGCCTTGTTTTTTTCCGGCTCCTTGACAAGCAGGCTGTGGCTGTGGCCGCCGACGATAATGTCAATGCCGTTCACCGCGCGTGCCAGTTTCCGGTCGTTTTCCAGGCCGATGTGCGAGAGGACGACGATGACGTCCACGCCTTGTCGGGTCAGTTCGGTGACGGCCTTTTGCGCTGTTTCGGCCTCGTCTGCGAAATGGGCGTCCGGGTCGGGGCTGGAAGCCTCCGGTGTTTCACGCGTCACCAGCCCGACGATGCCGATCTTGTGTCCGGCGCGCTGGACGATCATCCAGGGTTTGATGCGCTTCGCGCCCGCCCGCTCCGCGCGCGGCGGATCAAAGGAGAGATTGGCCGCCAGCACCGGCGTTTTGAGCGCTTCGACGTAATCAAGGAATACGGCGTTGCCGGCGTCAAATTCGTGGTTGCCTGGCACGATGGCGGTGTAGCCCAAGGCATCGACGACATGGCGGGCAGGCTTTTCCCGATGCTGCGTCCAGAAGAGCGAACCCTGGAATTCATCGCCGGCGTCGAGCAGCAGGGCCGCCGGCCGGTCGCGGCGGCTGGCGCGGATGGCCTGATCCATGCGTACACTGCCACCCTTGCCGCCTTCGCACAGCGCCTGGTAGCAGAGACGGTTTTCGGCGCTGAAGCCGCCGTAGGAGGAATGCACGTCGTTGGTGTGCAGGATGGTGAGGGCGACGTCATCGCCGCGCTGCGCGCCGAAGCAGCCGAAGAGGAGCGCTGCCGCCAGCAGGGCGGACAGACGCGCGGCGGAAAGGAGCGTGCGGTTCATATTGTGGTTTCTCAAGATCAATGGTGTATATGGCTTGCCTATTGTTTCGGCATACCTACTGAATATTTTGTTCCGTCGTCTTCCAGTTCAACAAGAAATTCCCCGTCGCTGTTCACGTCCAGCCGAATTTCCGGAGCGAGGGGCGCCTTCTGCGACATTTTTTCCAGAAGCGTCTGGGCAAGCTGCGGCAGGACGTTCGCCGCAAGGATATGGTCAATGTTCCGCGCGCCGGTGTCCACTTCGCTGCAGCGCTTCACCAGGGTTTCCACCAATGCTTCGGAATAACGCAGGCGGATTTTGTTGTTGGCCGCCAAGCGATCCCCGAGAGCATCCAATTTCATGCGGGCGATGCGGCCAAGCGCCTCGGAGGAGAGAGCGGCATACGGCACGATGGTCATGCGGGCAAGCAGAGCCGGCTTGAAGTGCGCGCATAAGTCCCGCCAGAGCAGAGCCTTGAGTTCATCCCCGGAGGCGGGATTTTCTTTCATGGCGGCGTCGCGCATTTTTTCCGAGCCGATGTTGGAAGTGAGCAGGATGACCGTGCTGCCGAAGCTGACTTTTTTACCCTCGCCGTCGGTCAGTTCGCCCTTGTCAAAAACCTGGTAGAAAAGATTCATCACGTCGGGATGTGCTTTTTCAACTTCGTCCAGCAAAATGACGCTGTAGGGGCGCCTGCGCACGGCCTCGGTGAGCAGACCGCCTTCGCCGTAGCCGACATAGCCGGGCGGAGAGCCTATCAGCCGCGATACCGTATGGCGTTCCTGAAATTCGCTCATGTTGATGGTGATGGCGCTTTCCTCATCACCGAAGAGCAAATCGGCCAAGGCAAGGCCTGTTTCCGTTTTGCCCACGCCCGATGGCCCGACGAGGAGAAAAACGCCGATGGGCGCTCCGGCTGGACGCAAGCCGGCCTTGCTCGCCTTGATGACCTTGGTCACGGCGGCGATGGCCGCTTCCTGCCCCTTGATGCGCTCGGCCAGACGGCTGTCCAGTTCGGCCACAAGGGCCGCTTCTTCCCGGGCCACCTTGCCCACGGGTATGCCCGTCCAGTCGGAGACCACTTGGGCCACGACATCCGGGGTCACTTCAATGCTGATGAGCGGATCTTCCCCGGCGGTAGAGGCGTAGGCGGCGCGCGCTTCACCAAGGGATGCCTTCAGCGCGGCGGCGTCAGGAGTCTGCCCGTCGTCTTCCTCCTTTTGGGTCGCTTTCAGGGCCGCCGCATAGGCCGCGCGCGCTTCCGTCAGCGTCCGCGCCGCGCCGCGCTCTTTCTCCCAGCGTTCGAGTAGCGCTTTTGCCTTGTCCTGGAGGCGCACGATTTCATTGCGCAGATCGTCCATGCGTTCCGCGTTTTCCAGCGAGTCGGCGATGTCATCGGCGGCGTCCCGCTCCAGTCCGTCCAACTCGCGTCGCAGGGCCTGTATGCCGCGTTCGGCGTCTTCCAGAGCAGGCGGTTTGGCGGAAAGACTCATCTTTACCTTGGCGCAGGCCGTGTCCAGCAGGTCAATGGCCTTGTCCGGTAAAAAACGGCCGGTGATGAAACGGTGGGCGAAATCCACGGCGCTTGTTATGGCATCGTCGCGCACTACTACGGCGTGAGCTTTTTCGTAGCTCTCGCGCAGACCCCGCAGAATCAGTGCGGCCGAGCGCGTGTCCGGCTCCTCCAGGCTGACGAGCTGGAAGCGGCGGGCCAGGGCGGGATCTTTTTCAAAATATTTCTTGTATTCCTTCCAGGTGGTCGCGGCGCAGGTGCGTAGTTCTCCCCGCGCCAGGGCCGGCTTGAGCAAATTGGCCGCGTCGGAGCCGCCGGCTTGGCCGCCCGCGCCCACGAGCATGTGCGCTTCGTCTATAAAGAGAATAATGGGTTTGGAACTGCCCTTGATCTCGTCAATCACTCCTTTAAGGCGGCGCTCAAATTCGCCCTTCATTCCAGCCCCGGCTTCCAGCAGTCCCATATCCAGCGAAAGCAACATCACCCCGGCAAGGGCTTCCGGCACATCCCCTTCCACAATGCGTTTGGCGAGACCCTCAATGACGGCGGTTTTGCCGACGCCCGGCTCCCCGACCAGAATGGGATTGTTTTTGCGCCGACGGGCGAGGATGGTCAGCATGTTGCGGATTTCGACGTCCCGGCCGAAGACGGCGTCAATTTTACCCGCGCGGGCCTTGGCGGTGAAATCCTCGCAAAACTGGGCGATAAAGCCTTGAGTTCCACCCGCGGCCGAGGCTGCTTTTTCCGTCGCCTCAATGTCGGGCGACGGCATATTTTCGGAGGAATCTTCCGTGAGGACGAAAAAGTTGCGTGTCGCCTCGTCGCGATTGACCTGGGCAAGGGAAGGCGCCCGAGCGCTTTGGGAATAATAGGCTGGGCGTCTGGCATAGGCCAACAACGCCGCGCCGGAACGGACGGCGTTCTGACGCAGGTCCACCGAAGCGATGAGCCAGGCCGTTTCCAACAATTCAACAAGCAGAGGGGAGAATCCCGGTCGCGCGGAATTGCCGCTTTTGAATGCGTCCAGCGATCGCGTGAAATCCTGTATCGCCTCCGCGCGGTCAATGCCGTAGCGTTCCAGGAGCAAGGCGATGTCGGCTTCCTTGCTTTCCAGACATTTCAGCAAAAAATGTTCTGCGGCCACCTCGTAGTGCGTTCTGTTGACCGCCAGACCGGCGGCGTCGTAAAGAGCCTGCGTGCAAAAGCTGTTGCATTTGTCCAGCAGCCGCTTGATGTCCACTCCGGTCATGGTTTCCCCCTGTCGTCAAAATCAAAAAGCCGCAAAAAAGAAAAACGGGGAGATATCTCCCCGTTTGCCGCGCCGTTCAGTCAGATTGCCACATCAGGCCTTCCAGTTGTCCACATACTCGATATTGCCGTCGTTGTATGTCCAGGTGATCTTGGAATAAGTGAAACTGACCTCTTCCATGTCATGATAGGGTTTGTTTTCAGGCAGGAAGGTCAAGGGCGTGAATTCGCGCATGTTCACCACGATGGCCTCCTCCAGCTTGACCGTGAAGTATTTTTCCTCGGTGCCGTCGGGTTTGATGCGGTAGTGGTCAAGGGTGACGTCGCACTGTTCCCCGGTGCAGCAGGCTTTGAAAAGCTTGGGACTTGCCGCGTCCTTGCCCTTGGTGACGACAAGCGGGTGATGGACGCGCTGGCCGGTAGGCAGTCCGGTGTGGGTGTCCTTGGGTATTTCCACGTTGTGATCAATGGCGTAGACGAGAATCTTGTCCTTTTTGTCGCCGCCCTGTGGGCAGTCGCCTTTGACGTCTCCCTGACTTTTCCCTTTGACGGCCATATAGGCGGTAAGAGCCATGTCGAATCTCCTTTGACTGATGTTTGACGGTTGCGAACGCTATTCCTTATCCAGTTTACCCACCAGCGAGAGGGTGAAGCTGGCTCCCATGTATTTGAAGTGCGGACGCGCCTTGATGGTGACGGAATACCAGCCGGGATTGCCCGCCACATCACTCACCTCCACCCGGGCCATGCGCAGGGGCCGCTTGCTGCGGGTGACGGGATCAGGGTTGTCCATTTCCGTCACATACTGGCTGAGCCACTTGTTCAGCTCGCGCTCCAAGTCTTCCCGCTCTTTCCATGTGCCTATGTTTTCCCGCTGGATGACCTTGATGTAGTGGGCCAGCCTGTTCATTATCATCATGTAGGGCAGTTGTGTGGACAGACGAAAATTGGTTTCCGCCTCCTTGCCTTCGGGCGTATTGGGGAAAATTTTTGGAGCCTGGCAGGAATTGGCGGAAAAGAAAGCCGCGTTGTCCGACCCCTTGCGCATGGTCAGGGCAATAAAACCCTCTTCGGCGAGCTCATACTCCCGGCGTTCGGAAATAAGCACCTGGGTGGGGATTTTGGTCTGCGTCTGGCCCATGGCCTCGAAATTGTACAGGGGGAGGTCTTCCACTGAGCCTCCGCCCTGGGGGCCGATGATATTACTGCACCAGCGGTATTTGGCGAAGGAATCCGTCAGGCGCGCGGCGAGGGCAAAGGATGTGTTGCCCCAGCAGAAGTCGTCCGTGGTGGCCGCCTGTTCTGTAAAATTGAAGGTTTTGACGGGCACGGTTTCCTCCCCATAAGGCAGGCGCAGAAGAAAGCGCGGCAGGGTCAGGCCCACGGAGCGCGCGTCTTCCGATTCTCGGAAGGAGCGCCATTTGGCGTATTTGGGACCTTCGAAAATGCCGTGCAGGTCCTTGAGGTTGGGCAATCCCTCCCAGGAGTCCAGCCCGAAGAAACTTTTGTCGGCCGCGGCGATAAAGGGCGCGTGGGACATGGTGGACACCGAGGCCGCGTACTGCAGCAACTTCATATCCTGCGGACCGGGGCCAAAGTCGTAATCGGCGATGACCGCGCCCACGGGTTGCCCGCCGAACTGGCCGTATTCCGCCGTGTAGAGATGCTTGTACAGGCCGGACTTGACCACTTCCGGCGCGTCCTCGAAGTCGGCCAGCAGATCTTCCTTGGAGACATTGATGATCTCAATCTTGTTGTTCTCGCGGAAATCCGTCTTGTCCACCAGGTATTTCAGGGAACGCCAGGATGATTCCAGCTTCTGAAATTTTTCGTTGTGCATGATGGCATTGACGGCGGAGGAGAGCTTGGCGTCCACCTCGCCTATCATATCATCAACGAGATTCGGGGAAATTTTGGCCTCCGGCCTGACGACGACCAATTCCTTCAGAAAAGCCTGCAAGCCGGCGCGCGTGACGGAGTAGCCGTCGTCGGTCGGGGCGAGTTTTGACGCTTCGATAATTTCATCCAGAAGATTCGCGCCCCGCGCGGACTCCTGAACATTTCCCGTTTGCTCCTGAGACATGGTGCGGCTCCTGATTGTTATTCTGTAAGACCGAGGGCCGAGAGCAACTGCGCCCTGGCTGTGTCGTCCCGGACGACTTCCTGCACTTTTTTGCGGAAATCGGGAATGTTGGACAAGGGGCCCTTGAGGGCCTTGAGGGCTTCGCGCAATTTGAGCAATTCCGTCAGTTCCGGCACCTGCCGCGCCACGGAATCCGGCTCGAAATCCTTGAGGCTGGCGAAGGAAAGGCTCACAGGTATGGTCGCCCCTTCCTCTCCGGAGAGCTTGTCGTCAACCACAATGTCCAGCTTGACGTCCTGGGCTTTCAAGACGTCGTTGAAATTGTCCTTGTCCACGGAAATGGGGGCGCGGTCTTCCAGCGGTCTGTCGTCGGGCCGGTGGGTGAAGTCCCCAAGCACGGTGAGCTTGAGCGGAAGCTCCACTTCAGCCTGGGTGTCGCCGGTGGCCGGTTTGTAGACGATGTTGACCCGTTCCTTGGGCGCCACTGAACCTTCTTTGGCCATGGTATCCTCCCCGAGGCTAATTTTTTAAACTATAACCAATTGTTCAAAGTCCGTCAAACTTGTTTGTTCCCGGGATATCAGCGCCGGTTTCGCGTCACAGGCGGGAAAAGAGGGCAACTTTATCGAAGCGCATGGCATCCTCCGGAAACGTCCACCGTTTTTTTCGGTGTCTGGGTGGACGGGTTCAACCCAGGCTCAGCACCGTCGCCTGGCTCGGGACGATGCAGGTCCCCACGGCGTTCGGAATCACGCCCAGACAGTTCTGTCCTGTGACGCTGGTGAGACGCTGGGCTGGCGCGCCGCCCACCATGATGGTGAAACAGCCCACATTGTATGCCGTCTGCCCGGCTTCCATGTGGGAAGCCATGCCCAGCAGCACACCCGGTTGATCCCCCAGGCTCACAAGGCCCTTGGAGAGCGCGTTGAGCGTGGGCGTGCATTCGGTGAGTACGTTGGCGGCCACAGGGGCCGTGGCCGCGCTCATGGCCGTGTTGGGGTAGGGAACCGGAGCGACGGCCGGCCCGACCGGGGTCAGGCAGACGTCGGGAAAGGCCATGTCCATCCCCGCGCCCATACTCAGCATAAACATGATTGCGCTCCTTTGGAAACTCCCCGGTGTCAACCGAGCTGAATCAGCTTCGCGTCCGTACGGGCCGTTTCCTCGGCCAAGTTGAGGCCGTTTTTGCTCATGACAACGGCGTTGCCGCCGGTCATCAGGGTGGAATTGCCGGCCCGCGTTTCGTCGTCGCCTTCCACGACTCGCCGGGACGAGCCCAGGCACTGCGTCAGGGAGCGGAACACGGAAAGGGCTGTGCCGCCCAGTGTGGTCAGGGCGCGGCAACAGACTTCGACGACGTCCGACGCGCTTTTGACGTTCAGTATGTGTAGCGCGCCGTTTTTGGCGGTCACGGCAAGGTCTGCCGCGCGCATTCCCAGCCTTTGGCCGCTTTGCAGCTCCAAGGCCTCGGCGCAGCTCACGGTCAGGGCGCCGGCGCATTCCATGTCGCTTTGCGGCGGCAGGCGCAGGCAGGCCCGTTCCCCCTCGTCGCGAAAAAGAACGGCAAGCACAATGTGCCTGCCGTCTTCAAGCTGGGCCAGCAGCACCGTGTCGCCCTTTTGCGGCCGCAAAAGGCAGCTCGCGGCAAGGCGCGCGTCGACAGCCATATTGCCGCAAACGACGCGGCAGGCCCCGTCGCCGTCGCAAAGCGTCTTGCCCGTGACAAGCCGCGCCTCAAGGTTTGCATACAGTTCGGCGGTTTGAGTCATACCAGTTTCCTCATGCGCGGCGCGCGTCAGTCCGCTCCGTCGCGGGGTTTCTCTGCGGCAGTGTGTCGTCCGGTCCTGTCCGGCCTGGGTTTTGCGCGCGGAACAAATGCTTCCGCCGCAGTCCGCTCCGCGTCCTGCTGTTGCAGAAGCGTCTTTTTGCTGTTCCCGAAACGCGTTCCCTCTTCCACAGCCCCGTGGAATTGGGCCATATACAAGCTTGTTCCGGTAAAGTCCCCCTCGCTCAGGTCAGCGTGGGAAAAATCCGCGTTTTTCAGGTTGGCGCCGGTAAAATTCGTCCGGCAAAGGCGGGCCTTCTGAAAAAGGCACAGTTCAAAATCCGCGTCGGCGCAGTCGGCCATGCTCAGATCACCTTCCGAAAAGACGGACTGCCTGAAGACGCCGCCGCAAAGAACGGCCGAAGTCAGCTTCGCGCCGGCAAAGAAGGCGCTTTCCGCCCGTGTTTGGCGCAGAGAAGCTCCTTTCATGGAAGCGCCGCTGAAATTGCACATGGGCAGACTGCAGCCTGAAAAGTCCGCTCCGTCCAGCTTTGACCCGTCAAATTGCACGATTTCCATGTCCAGCCCCGTAAAGCCGTATCCAGTGAAATCGCAGCCGCGAAAGAACACCTTGCGCAGTCGGGCGCCGGCCAAGATCAGGCCGCGCAGGTCGCTTTCGCTGAAGGCAAGTCGAATCATGGTCGCGTCGGAAAAGTCCGCGCCCGCGCAACGCGCTTCCCGTAACGTATTCTGTTCAATTTTTGTCCGATGAAAACGCGCGCCGGTCAGGTTCGTCTCCTCCAACGAACACATGCGGATGGTCGCGTCGGAAAAGTCAGCGTCGGAAATGTCGCTTTTGCCGAACAGGGTCATGAACAGCGTCGCCCCGCGCAGGTCGGCTCTGGGCATGAACATTCCCATCCAGTTGAGTTTTTCAAAGCGGGTTTCGCAAAAACGGGCGCCGGTAAAATCGCAGTCCGCGAAACCCGTGCGGCTGATGTCCGCGCGGGAGAAATCCGCCCCGGCAAAGCCGACTTTTTCGAAACGTCCGCCGGAGAGATCGGCCCCGGAGAGGTCAAGGCCGGAAAGGTCGCGGCTGACAATTGTTTGCCGCCGTGATATTTGCTCAAGAATTTCCGCGCGCAAGCTCACGCAGTGCCCCCTCTTTTCCCGCAAAGCGGGTGCGCGTCAACGTTGCCCCGGCAAAGCTGGTTTCGTGGTCAATGACCAGATCCCGCGTGTCCGCGGCATGAAGATTGGCTCCAGAGACATCCGTCCCCGTGAGACGGCATTTGCGCAAGGCGCCGTTGACAAGCTTCGCGCCGGAGATGTCCGCTCGGTTAAGGTCGCATTTGATGATGCGGCAGCCATCGGCGTTGAGGCCGTCCAACCGGGCGCGGGAAAGATCGCAGTGGGCCAGAAGCGCGTTGTGCAGGTTGGCCCCGTAAAAGTCCGCGTCGCAAAAACGGCTCATGCGCAGGGAGGCTTCACGCATGTCCGCGCCGGAAAAATCCGCGCCGGAAAAATCCGCGTCCGCGTCCGCGTAAAATTTGCGCAGATCAGCCCCGGCAAAGGAAAGACCGGCGGCCTTGGCGGTCTGGAACAGGCATTCGGCCAGCATGGCTTCCTCAAAACGCGCGCCGCGCAGCTCCGTGGCCTGAAACAGGCACTTGAAGGCGCGCGCCTTGCGGAAATCCGCATTGTGGGCCTGGGCTTTCCCGAACGTGCAGAGGGATATCAGCGCCTGGTCAAAGCGCGCCCCCTCCAGCATCGCATTTTCGAAACTGGAAAGTTTGATTTCCGCCCGGTCAAAGACGGCCCCGGCGCAATCGCTTTCTCCCAGGGTCGTCAACTCAAGAAGCGCGGACGTGAAGTCGGCCTCGCGCAGCATCGCCTTTTGCAGCACCGTCTGCATGAATACGGCCTCGCGGAAAATGGCTCCGGTAAAGTCAGCCTCGTTGGCGATGGTGAAGGTGAAATCAGCGCCGTTCATGCGGCAGCCGCGAAAATTCGTTTTCGCGCAGATGGCGTGGGCAAGATTCGCGCCGGAAAAATCCAGCCCGGAGAGGTCAAGCCCCCCCAGATTGCGACGGGCGAAATTTTTCCCCCCGGCCAGTTCCGCCTCCACTTCCTCGCGGCTGGGCTGTTTCAGGGCGTTGGGATCAAGACCCTTTTCGGCGAAGGCGGCCTTGATGTCCTCCGGCGGCTCGCCTTTTTTGAAGGCCGCCAGTTTGGCAAAGCCTTCCTCGCGCAGTCTGTCCAGCGGGGCCAGTTGTTCGCCCAGGGCGCGCGTTTTTTGTTCCGCCTCGTCCAGCGCGGCAAGATATCCGGCCTTCAGCTCCGGCGTGGCCGCCGCCGGGAGGCGCGTTCTCATGTCCGCGAGGGCAGCCTGTGTGTTTCGCATCAGTTCCGCCACTGTGGCCGGCTTGTCGGGCAATGGCGCAATGGGCTTGTTCAGGGCGGTTTTGGCCCTGGCCATGAGTTCCGGAGACAGGTTCATCTTTTCCAGCCTGGCGAGCACGGCTGCTTTTTGTCCGGCCCATGCCTCCGCAAGCATCTGCCGCGGGTCCGGAAAATGGGCGCGGATTTCCGCGATCAGGGCCTCAATGCGGCCTTGCAGCTCTTCTTTGGTCGGCAGAGGCAGATTCAGGGCAAAGGGTTTGGGTGGGCCGTCCTTGGGCGGCAGAGGAAAATCGAAATCGTGAATTTTTGCCGTCGCCGGCGGCAAAACATCCAGCAACAGCCGACGCAGCCTGTGCCCATGTTCCGTCAGAGCCAAAACATGCGGGCAGCCTTCGGGCAGATACAGGGGAATGGCCGCCGGAAAGGCGGCGGCCCAGGGCGCGAAGAGTTGTCGCCCCTCCTCGCCCAGCGGCAGAATGACCGCCAGGGGCAGCCCGCTCTCCTTTGCCGGAACGCCCGCCAGAGGAGGCAGATCTTTAACGGCGGCAAGTTCCGCCGGGTCGCCCGCCGCGACGACATGGCAGAAATCCCCGGCTTCCTGCTCGGCGAACAGGGCGGAAAGATCCTCCGGCGCGACGAGCACGGCCCCGCCTGGATGGGCCGCGGGCAGGGAAAGCGGCGTTTTGTCCGGTCCGGGGGCCATGACAATGGCGGCATGATCCGCGCCCAGACCGCGTGGAGCGTCTTTTTCGGCATTGTCCAGAGGATAGACGCGCAGTGCGGCAAGGGCCCTGCCCGCAAAGCGAGGCACATAGAGGCCCGCCGGGAGGGTGAAGGCCGGGCCTTCCAGACCCCACTGTTCCGGCCTGTCCGTGATTGTTTGTGCGCTGTATCCCAGCCAGGCGTGTTCCAGGGTTTTTTCCTCAAAACCCCAGGCCGCCAGCCGGGCAAGCAGGGCGTCATGGCGGCGCAGGGCGCGTCGGGCCGCGATGACCAGAGGGAAGCCCCGGTCATGCCAGGGATTCAGGAGAGGCGGCTTGCAGAGCAGGCCTTCAGGATCAAGGGCGTCCAGAGCTTCAATCTTTTTCCGAAATTCCCCGGCCAGCGTGATTTTGGCGGCTCTTTCCTCCGGTCCGGCATCCGGCGGGGGGGCAAGCAGGGCGGCGGCTTTGGCGTTGAAGGAGGCTTTGGCCTTTTTCACCTCCAGGCCCATACTCTTTATTTCCGCTTGCGCTTTGTTCAGTGTGTCGCCCAGGACTTTTTCCTGCCGATCCAGTTCGCCCCGCATGCGCGGGAACATGGAAAGGTCAAAGCTTATGAGGTGGCTGAACTGTTCCCGCTGGGCCAGCATCTGCTTTTCCAGCGCGTCCAGGGTGGCGCGTCCCGCGGCGATGGTCCTGCCCATGGAGTGGGCCATGTCGCCCAGGCTCAGGGGCATGACAGGGCTTTGCCCAAGGGCGTTTTTTTTGACCCGCTCAAAAAGTTTGGGATAATCCCGCGCCATTTTGACGGCCTTGGCGGTGGCGGCCTGAGCCGCGACAAAGGGCGCGAGGTCTATTTCCAGGCTGGGTCGGACGCGTTTTTTCTGTTCCTCAAAATAGTGTTCCAGGGATTTCGGGGCTTCGGACATCTTTTCCGTGACCACAAAAACTCGCAGGACATCATCCATTTCGTCGTCCACAACGGGCAGCAGACCCCGTTGCAGGACATAGGCCCCCATGAGGTCCGGCAGCAGCCAGACGGTGTCCGCATGCAGGGACACTTCCTGAAAAAGGCCGGGCTGATCCAGATCCTTGGCGTAAGGCAGGGGCGTTTTTTCCTCCCCTCCGGCCAGGGGCGCGAAGGGCGTGAAGCGCTCCGCCGTGGTCACAAAGGCCCGGACGCGCAACCCCGGCAGGCGCGAGCGGATGCGGGGAAATTCGTGATGCATGCCGACGATGTCAATGTCCTCGTCGCCGTGAAAAAACGGCTGCGTATCGAAAGCTTCGCCGCCAGAGGGATGTTTCAGCCGCTGCGTTGCCTGGGCGGCGTAAAAGAATTCCGGGTCGCAGTCATCCGGGTAGGCGGGCCAGCGCGTGTCCAGCCACTGTTGGTCATAGGTGCCGGAAAGGGCGCGCCGGGCGGGGTTGGCGACATCCACGGGCAGGGGGCAGACCGGCTGCGGGCGGTCGTCGCTGGAGAGGAGAAAATGTTCCGGGTCTTCCAGATTGGGGACCTGTCGCGATGGCTCGTTGCCTTCTTTCAGTCCCTTGCCGGCCGGGTTGGCGGCAAAGTCCGGCCCGCCGAAGGCCCGCTCCCAAATCAGGGGCATGGCGTCAAAGGGCAAAGGCTCGGTGAGGTCTCCGCCGGGCAGGCGCTCTCTGTCCCCGAACACGGCGATGCGCCGGCTGACCGGCCCCACGCGAAAAAAGACTTCCTGAGCCGGGACGGGGCTTGCCCTCGGCGCGCGGCAAAAGCCCGCCGCCAGAACTTCGCCGCCGGGCTTGGGCAGGCCGGCGTCCAGAACAGGAGGCTGCCCCAGAGCCGCGAAGACATCCGGGGCTTCCTTCCAGAAATCCTGTTCCGTGCGGACGCGGGCGCTCCCTCCTTCCGGGTCCAGGGCGAGGTACAGACCCACGCGGACCATAAGGAAGCGCTTTCCCCGCCAAGCAAAGGGGCTGAGAGCCACCCCGTGTTCATGGTCCTTGTAGACTTTCATTACAGGACTCAGACTATCGTCACCATTCCGGCAAGTTGAGTTGAAGTGCCGCCCAAGTTCGTGTCGTCGCCGCTCATGTTTGTGCGCTGGCCGGCCATGCCGGTGTATATCGCCAGCGTCACGCATGCATTGGCCAAGGCCTCCGTGCGCTGGCCCAGCGTGTGTATGGCGTTTGCGACAGCTTGTACATTTTGCGCCGAGCAGAGCGTCTGCAAAGCCGCCACATCGGCCCGTTGCCCGTCCAACACATCACAGGCGCCGCTCACGGCGTTACACAGCCCAGAGATTTGCGAGGATTGCGCAAGGAGGCGATCATTCATGCCGGCGAGCTGGGTGCTGTTTCCATGAAGCTCCGTCTTCATGGCCTCCAATTCCGTTTCCGCGGCCTGGGCCTTGGTTTTTGCCATGCCGAGTTCCGCGAAGTGCCCCACATAGCCGTCCATGGCCGAGCCGAGGGTAAAATCTATGTACGAACCCGCATGCATGTACTGCACCGCGCCGAGCACCCCGGCAAATTCCTCGCCGCCGACGACCTCGCTGGAGGCGCCCAGGATAACCTCCGACTTGGCGCCCATATACAACTCAAATTCAGCGCCGCTGCCGCCCTTGGCCTCCCCCTGACCCTCAAAGGGGTCGCCGCTTTCGTTGCCGCTCCAGAAACCTTCTTTATGTTCTTCGGACATGCTCTTTCTCCTTGTTCGGCCGCGCGGCGCCGTCGTTATTTTTCATGGATGCGGATATAGTTTCCGCCGCAGGGAGACTGCAGACGCAGCTCCCGCTTGCCGTTCTCGTCGCGCATGGTGATGCCGTGCCCGCCGGCGGTTTTCAGGCTCAGTTCCTTTTTGCCTACGGTATCCGTCATGCTGATGGCCTGCCCCCCCGGCGTGCGGATGACGTTGTTCTGCCGATTTTTGTCCACCACCACGCTGGGGTGCTCCGGATTGGGCAGCGCGCCCAGGATGACCGGGCGGTCCGGGTTTCCGTTCACAAAGGCGACAAGCACCTCCACCTTTTTTTGCAGTGGGAAATGGATGCCCGAATTCTGGCCCGCGTGCTCCTGCATCATGCGCAGGGGAATGGAGTTGTTGCCGTCCGTCGTCACTTCGGCGTCGGCCCGAAACACCTTTTCCGGAAAGAAAAATTTTACCTTGTAGCGGCCCTCGTCGTCCATTTCCGCGTATTCGCCGTCGCCGGCGGCGTCCACCACGGCCGGGAGCACGCCGGGCATCACAGGCCAGGGGGTGCGCCGCTCAGGGGCATAGGGGCCTGCGGACAGCGGATGGCAGACAAAGTCGTTACCGTAACCGGCCTTCCCATCTCCCTCTTTTTCGGAGAGCAGCCCCAATCCGCGCGCCTTCTCCAGTATTTCACCGCCCAATTCGTCGTCAGGCCTGCGGCAGCGGTGCCGCACGCGCAGAATCTGGTATTTCTCCCCGTCCAGAGCGACGGCGTAGCCGGCCCGCAGCCAGGGGACAAGACTTTTGCCCGTTGCGAAATCCGCAACGCAGTCGGCGGCGCGCAGACGGGCGGCGGCAAGTTCTCCGGCCCGCGCGTTGGCGTTCTCGGCGGAAAATTTTTTACCCAGGCAGTCCACTTCTCCGAACAGGCCGGACTCGCCGTAAAAGGCGAGCGCGCCTTTTCGCCATTGCCCGGATGTGGAGGATGCCTGACCCGATGTGAGCCCGGGGTGTTCCGTGCAGTAGTCGCGCAACTCAACTTTGGCCGGGCCGGCGGCAAGGGTGCGGACAAGGGAAAGAACGGCTTCGTCGGTTGTATCCCTGTTTTCGCCCCAGTCGAGAGCATCGCGCAGGGGCAGGGCTTCTGCTTCGGCAGATCCGTCCGTGAAGACCAGCACATCACCGCTGTCCGTCTGCCGGATATAGCTGTATGCGCCCACGCGCTCCAGATGCCGGGCGAGAAAGGCGAAGGCGCTTTCATTGTACTGGCAGGTGAAGGGCCGCGGTTTGTAGCCGCCTTTCAGCGTGTCGTCGAAGTCCGTGCCGGCGGCGAGTCCTTCCAGAACCAGCAGCCTTTCCAACAACTTCGGCAGGGGCATGTCCAGAAAAATGCGGGAGTGCGTGGAGAAGCGCAGTTTCCACGAACGCGGCCGCAACAGGACCCGGAACACCGTCCCGGCGCTCACGCTGAAGCAACGGGAAACTTCCGCCGCCATGCCGCGCCAGTCAAAGGTCGCGTTGTCGGCCCTTCTTTTTCCCCGCAGGGTGAGCAAGGGCGCGCTCATCAGTTCTTCCTGCGTTTTTTGCGCGTTTTTTGGCGGAATGCCCGACGCGAGCAACAGAATGTCAAAAGCGTAGCCCTCTGCTATCGCGTCCTCGCCGTTGAAGGCAAGCACACGAAAAGCCGGATCACCCGGCTCGGACGCGGCGAAAAATTCCCAGTCAGCAGGCATGGCGTTCTCCTGTGAGCGGAGTTGCGGCGAAACCGGCGGCAAAGAAAGCCGTCGCCCAGGGCAACGGCGCGGAGGCGCCAGGTCCACCGAATCCGAGCCAGACATCGTGCCCCAAGGTGGCGAAGCGTCCCGAATCGTCGCCACCTGGTTGGGCGGCTTGCGCCTCGCCGGGCAGAAGGCGCGCGATTACATCGTATTCCAGCGGCTCGCGGCAATAGTTGCGTACCAGGTCATGCAACAGGGCGGCTCGGGGGGCGCCCGGCAAAAGGCCGCGCAGCGTCATTTCGTCAAGGCGGTCAAACTCTATGACAAATTTCCCCTCATGGCAAGGGACAATTGCGCCCAGCACGGCGTCCTCGCTTAAGGTGCAGGCCGCCTCGCCCAAACGCAGGCGTTGTTCGTCAGGAACACGCGCTAGGCGCGGCGTATTGCAATGTATCCTCACTTCGTCCGTTTTCGCCGCGTCGGCCATTATGACCTGCAGGCCGGCCGCGGAACGCACGGACTGAGAAAAAAGACCGGCATAGCGCAGGAAGGCCAGGTCGTCCGTCAGCCGTTCGCGCAGAGCCGCGTCGCCGAAGCTGGTCAGAGCCATGAGCATGTGCAGGGACTTTTCGTCCTTTTCCATCAGCCATCTGTGCAGGGGAAAGACAAGGACGAAAAGCCCGGCGAAGTGCTGGTAGAAGACGGTGTTGACCAGGTCCAGAAAATCTCGCATCACGGAGCGGTCTTTCGCCGCCTCGTCCATCAGCCGCTCTGTGTAGAAGGCGGGCAGAGGAGTTGTGGGGCCGTAAAGGCCCAAAAATGTCGCCGTCACTCTGGCCGAGACGAAAGGGCAGGAATCGTGCGGATCTCTGGAGAGCTCTACTTCCAGATCCTCCACATCTGTAACGGCGAAACCCAGGGAGAGGGCCGGTCGAAAGGTCATGCGCTCACGCAGGATATTGGCCCGGCCGCCAGGATATTCCTCCCCCGCCCACAAAAGCAGGAGCCGCAGCACCTGGATGAAGGAAAATTTTTGCGGATTGGCGAGCAGATCGCCGATTACCGCGGGGAGTTTTCTTTCCTGTGCTTGAGCCATTGGAAGCGGTTTTTGTTGAGGGTGTCCGTGGCTGTAACGCGCACAAAGCTGTTGATGGTTGAATATTCGTGGAGAAAAGCCGCAAGCACCATGGCGAAAAGATACATGTCGCCCGTGTTGCTGAAACCGGACTCGTCAAGGGTGAGCGTAAGGTCTGTTCCTCGCGTGGGGCGGCCTTTCCAGATATAGTCGGTGTCCCTGGCCTCAAGGGAAACGACTGATTCAATGCGTTTTCTGTTGGCGCCGAAATACAGAGCGTCCGTTGTTTCCGGCAGATAGACATGGAGCAGGGTGCGAAGGGTCCGGGCGTCGGCCAGGGGCAGATAGTTGAGGTGCAGGTGCGCAAGCATGGTCCAGAGAACATTGCCTTCCGCCGGGGCCGGGGCCGGGCTGGTGGGCGGCATGAGGTTTGTGAAGTCCGCCAGAGCGGGCGAGGAGGAAAGCGGCAGCAGCACGTCGCCGATGTTCAGCCGGGCGGGCAAATCTCCGTTGGTGTACAATGCTTTCAAGGAAAGGGTCGCCGCCTCCGGCACGCCGCCTCCGGCCGGATAGGTCAAAAACAGTTCCATTTCACGGCGGCCGTTTTCCGTTTTGCGGAAAACAGTCCTGTAAGTGGGGGTCGAGACGCTCCCTCTGCGGGTCGGCAGGGAATAATAGATCCTTTCCCCATCCGGGCCGACGCTTCGCACCGATTCCACGAGATAGGGATTATACGCCTCGGCGGCGGAGACATTCGCCCTGACCGGATAACTCTCCTGCCGATGGTCGGTCCGGATGGGAACAGTTTCGTAGGGGAAAAGATTGACGGCAGGCACGGCGAACAGGGCGAAATCATCGCGTTGGAAGGAAGGCATGTCCTCCGGCACGGACTGCTGAAATTCAATTTCGCAGGAAAAGGCTTCCGCTCCTTTTGTATCCATGTTGAAATCCGGCACGGGAATATCAAGAAAAAAGAATTTTTCCGGGAATACGTAATATTCCTGCAACAGGCGGTAGGCCGGCAAGGCTGTGGACGGATAGGGAAAAAGCCATTCATCGGGCGCGAAGCCCACAGGACGGAGCGTGTTTCCCGGCATAACGCGTCGCGTTGCCCCGGCCTGGAAGACGAGTCGTTGCGCATATCTGTGCATAAAATACAGCCGTTTGACGGCTTCGGGGCGCGAGCCGCGCAAATACAGACGAAGATGTTTTACTGTGGCCAGGGCCGGGGGGAAAGTCATGCCAAAGTCCAAACGCAGAATCGCCTTCTGGCCGGGCCGGCTGTCGCTTCTGATTTTGTCCAGACGCAGGGGAGAAAGTTCCACAGGACACGTTGTGCTGAAAATGCAGGAAACGCCGTCCACCTCGCGCGAGGCCACACGACTGCCTTTGGGAATGACCAGGGTCTCCGACAGCGCTGTTTTGGGGACAAACTGCATGATGACGCAACTCGGAATGTCGCGCAGAAGCTGCGGCAAAACGAGTTCCAGCAGGTTTTCGGCGAGGCGGTCGTAGCTCTCATCCAGTTGTTGGGAGAGCTGTCCGGCCAGAAAGGCTGTTCCCTCCAGAAGCCGCTCCACATCCGGGTCGGAGGACGGTCCGGAAAGCAGGGGGGCCACCGCCGGGTGCGCTCGAGAAAATCGGGCCGCGAGAACGCGCAGGTACTCCAGTTCACGCTGGTAATAGCGCGTGTCCATCACAGGTATCCCCGCGTTTGGTCCTCTTCGCCCAAGCGGACGGCGCCGGCGGCGTCCAGAATGGTTTCCAGCCGCAGGGGAGCGGGACCATTTTCCGTCTGCACTACCGCGTCAAGCCTGAATACAGCCACCATCGGCATATCGGGCTTGGGCGCGTATTCAACGCGCACGTTCGTGATGCGGGGCTCAAAACGCGCGATAACGCGTTCCAAATTCTCCTTCAGCTTGTCGACGCTTTCTTCCGTAAAACTGCTGCCCATGTCCGTGAGGTCGGCGAGGCCGTAATCCGGCGCTATGGGCACATTGCCCCGGTGCGTATTGAGCATGGCCGTCAGGTGTCGCACTATGGAGCGCTGCAGACGCGCCGGGTCGCGCGCGTCAAGCGTTTTTTCGCCTTTTTCCAGCGCCTCGATGCGTTCGAGCAAGGTCAGGTCATGCATGGCATTACCTGCGGCATTGGGCGGCGGCGAAGGGCAACATGCCGGGCGCGTAGCTGACGCCGCGCACAATGGCGTCAGCGCCGGTGAATCTGTAGCGGAGCGTGATGTCTCTGACGCCGAGTTTATTGAGCAAGGCCTGGTGCGCAGGAAAGTCTTGCGCATGAAATGTTTTTTCACCGTACTGGAAATCGTGCAGGAAGGCGGCGAAGGCATTTTCCCCTTCATAACTTGCATTGAGCGTCGCCGACTTGAATTTTATGGCGATGTTTGTATCGCCGCAACCTTCACGTTGCCAGGAAAAACGCATGGAGGCCGGGCTGTTGTAGTTCGTCAGCTCCTGTTTTTCCTTGGAGCAGCTCAGGGAAAGAACAACGGCATACGGTTTTTCCAGGGCGTCATCATTGACGTCAACCGGCACGGCGTCCACCGTTACGGCATAGGATTGGGGCAAGGGGCGGTACTCCAGAAGTCCGGCGTTGAGAAAGTGCAGAAAATCTTCGGTAAAGGGAACGGGGACGCCATCCAGTTTCTGCGGCTCATAGCCGCGCAGCGTACGGTTGAGGAAATATTGCAGCGTGTTGTCGGCAAAATCGCGGGCCAATCCCCCCTGTTCCGCAAAAAGCCCCTGCTGGAGCTGTATGGGCGACATGGTGCCCACTCTGCTCAGAACATCGCCTTCCCACAAGGCCTGGATATGGCAGGCGGCGTCGTTCATAAGCCGCGTCGTGAAAAAGGAAAGTGGTCCGTTATCCAGCATGAGCAGCGGGGAATCGTCGGCCTGGGCCGGATTTATATGATAACGCAGGGAAAGGGCGGCCAACTTGGCGAGAGCCAGCTTCGCCGTGGCGGCATTTTTGTTTTTCTCGTCGGGCAAGGCTTCCTGCACTGCGTTGAAAGCGAGGTCGCGGGCAAGGGTAAAACGAACCAGATCGCGAAGAGCCGCCAGATAGGCCTGGATTTCCTTGACCAACGGTTCCGCCCGGGCAGCGCGTTCCCGGTCGCCGGGCTCCAGCCTGTTGCCGGCATCTTCGTAAAGTTGCCGGACATTCTCTCTCAACCGCTCCGCCAGACCGATTTGAGCGTGGTCCGCGTTGGCGCGGGTTTCCATGGTTAAGGCCCGGACAAACACGTCCAGGTCGTCCAGCCAGGGCGGCAACGGGTCAAGGTATCGGCGCACGGGGCGCAATTCTGTGTCCATGCGCAGGGCAAGGGCGAAGAAAGGATTGTTTTCTCCGCTCATTGACGACATGGCGTCCTTGGCCATAGGGACGGCGGCCAGCCCCAGTATCCTGGCCGAGAAAGCGGCGGCGAACTTTTTCCATGCTTCGGCGTAGCTGCCGGCGTACCAACGCAAAAAATCCTTCGTGCGCGACTTGTATGCATCGTCGGCCACGATGAGAGAAAGCCTGTCCAGATAGTCCAACGTCACGTTGAACCCTTCAACAGTGAAGGCCGGCGCGAGCTGCACATCGTCAAGGGCGCCGGACATGGGACCGGGCCAGAAGGCGCCTCCTTTCAGGGGAGGGATATTGTTCATCACGCTGGCCCTGTAAGCCAGCCAATGCATGGACCCCCCGGTTTCCTGCATGCGCGCAAGGTCAGCCCGCAAGGAGCGCAAGGTCTGTTCCATATCCGCGACGCGATCTTTTTCGTTGTAGTAGTAGCGCGCCATGCTGTAAGCAGCCGGAAGCTCCAGCATCGGGATGTCCCCCACGTTGAGCGCGTTCAACATGCCTTGCGGCATGGCGGGGATTTTGAGCAGGTCTTCAAATTTTTTCCCTTCCAGCACGGCGGAAACAAGGTCAAAACGCCAGACAAGGTCAGCGGCAAGGATGAAAAAGTCTTTGTCGGAGCTTTTGTCCGTAAGGCGGTTGCGCAATTCGTCGCCTCTGCGTTGGGCCGGCTTGTATATGTCCTTAACGAACTCGTCGTTGAGCAAGCGGGCGAAATACGCCAGGCCCATGCGGCTCTGTCTCAGTCCCATGTCGGGGAAAAAGCCGGAGTTGATTCTCTTTTCCAGCTGTTCCGTATCCCTGAAGCTCCGCTCAAAAGCAAGCAGGCGGCTTGAGACGGTGGCATCCCACAACGGTCTGTAGGCGGGATTTTCCATATGGCGCAGGATCGTGGCGTTGTGCCGATAGGAAAGGGACACCAGGGCGGCGAGGCCAAACGTCGCAATCAGAAGAGCCGCGTAGGCGCTCAAGCGGACAGACGACCTCCAGCGTAAGTATTCTGCTATGGGACGGTTCAGGTTGCGGTCAACCGGCAATACCCGGCTGAAAAAGTCGCCGAGGAAAAAGCCGGCGGCGTTTTCCCGTGTGCGGAAAATGCCGCGCATCAGTTCGGACAGGGCCGGAAAGGCGCGACCTGGACGTTCGTCGTCGTTTCTGAGAGCACTGGAAAAGAAAATGCCGCGCAAAAGCGGCGTTTCCTGATAGGGGTTTTCCGCGAATATCTCTTCGGCGTAAGCGGCAAGAGCCGGCATCATTGTCCTGAATTCTTCCCAGGCGAATATACGGTGTGGTTGCGGCGAATCATCGCGCCGATACAGGCACAGGGAGCGGAATTTGTCCTGGATGTCGTCCAGAGCCTGGCGTATCTGCACCCCGACCGGGACAAGATTTTTTTTGTCCGGAGACTGGATGAGCCGACCCATGCACTGTCTTCGGGCATCGGCGGGGAGTTCTTCCAGCACGCGGGCTGTTCCCGCTGGCAGGTCAATCTTGGTGACCATAAGATAAATGGGGAAATTGGCGCCCAAAATGCGCATGATTTCATCAATCCGCCGACGCAGGCAGCGCGCCTCGGCAAGCAGATGCTCCCCCCCGCCGTAAAGCGTGTCCGCGGCGACGGCGACCACAAGACCGTTCAGCGGTTCCCTGAGGCGGTATTTCGCAAGATGCTGCAAAAATTCGCGCCATTCGGCGCTGTCGGTCGTTTCATCGTGGGGAACGGCATAGCGCCCGGCCGTATCCAGCACGACGGCTTCCTGAAAAAAATACCAGTCGCAGTTGCGGGTACTCGCATGCTCCCTTTCCGGGCCGACATCCGTCAACATGGCGTTCAAGCCGCAATGTCCGATGGCCGAGGATTTGCCGGCGCCGGTTTTACCCATGACCATAAACCAGGGCAGGGCGTAGACCGGGTTGCCGCGTCTGCCCAAATTGGACGAGCGCAGGATGGCGACGGCGCGATCCCATCGGTTGTCCAGCAGGCGTTTTTCTGTCGAGGCATCCGGGAGGGCGTCCCGAGCAATGGTAACGATTTGTTGTATCTGCCTGCGGCGGCGGCGGGCCAGAACAGCCCTGAAGCAAAAAACAAGGCACAGCGCGAACGCGACCGGCGCGCCCGCGCAGACAAAGGCCATTTCCCGGCCGATATGCGCAAGGCGGCAGGCGAAGTATATGCCGAAGCACAGAGCAAGAACAAGTACTGTCCAGAAGAGAAAGCGCGCTATCGTCTTCAGCATTACGGCGGAATACTTCCTTCGGCGAGGGTTTTTAACGCGTCGAGGAGCGTGTTGAGGCGCGTGTCATAAACAAAATACAGGATTCCCGTGGCCAGGAGCGGCGCGAGCCAGAGCAGCCAGTCCAGCGCATCGTAGCGACGCATGAGGTTCAACGGGGCCTTGCGCGAGGGCGTCTCAGGGTAGGCTTCGGGAAAAAGCGGCGCGCCATCCGCAATTGTCAGACCACGCATGACCGCAGGAACAAAGTTTCCTATTTTGAGCAATTTGGCGCGGATGGCTGCCTCGTCGTCAAAGAGCATGCCGGTGAAACCACGGGCCAGACAGAGGGCAAACACCTCCAGAACGCTTTTCAGCGATTGTCGTTGCGCGTCGTTTGCGTCGGGCGGGACGGGCTTATCCTGATTTCCCGGCGTCGTCATTCCAAAGGGCATGAGTTCTTCGGCCTTTTGCAAGAGTGAATCCAGAATGCGGTAGAAATCCTCTCCGGCGGTGGCCGTGTCATGCCGGACAAGCTGGAGGGGAGAGCGCATCCACTCTTCCCGCCCGCTCCATTGCGAGGAGAGCAGCGTTTCGTCAACAAAGGCGCAAACGGCAAAGTCCGCCGCTTCGACAATCTGCCTGTCCACCCCGTCCGCGTCTGCGCGCTTGCAGGCCGCGTTCAGCAGACGCGTGAGGCGTTCAAGCAGAGCTGGAGCCAGTCCCAGATCTGGTGATTCCGCCAAGCCATCCGGATTTTGCATCGCGCTCGCGGCGGCCGCCCCGGGCGGGCCGAAAGCTTTTGTGCCCGTCGTCTGCCCGTCCGCCTGAGCGGCGAGCATGGCTGTGACAATCGCCTCGTTAAAATAGTCTGCCTGGATCATGGACTACCGCCCCGTCGCCACAAGTAGCGCCTGCGCGTCGGCGGGCGCCCCTTCCCAGAAAAGGCTGATTTTGGATTGCGACACAATATTTTGCCACAGCGGATGCGCAGCGTCTATGGCGTACCACGCGGTATTCGCCTTTTTTATGAAACCCGGCGGGGCCACGCGCATTTTGGTCAACGGAACGCCGGAAACAGCTTTGGAGATGATGGTGTTCAAACGCTCCTGGGCGCCGAGTTTGGCGAAACGGGGGAAATTTTCGGCCGCTGCTTCCGTCAGCCCGTCAAAGCGTATGGAGAGCCAGTATCTGCAGGTCGGAGAAATGAAATTTTCCGGAATGTCGGCGGAGAAATAAGGGATATCTGGCGACAGCGCGAGCGTTTTGGACGCTCCCGTTCCCAGATTGCCCAAAAGTTTGCGCAGCAGCGCGCAGAGCGGTTCAAAGCATTCTTGCGGATTTTCGTGCCTATAGCCGGGGACACCGTCTTCAGAAGAAACGGAGCGGCCCAGACAGTCCATGTCGTCAAAAAACGTGGAAAGCTCTCCCGCGAATTGACGCAGGGCGCCGTATATGCGCCAAGGGTGTATGTTCGGCCCGGAACGGAGGTGCGCGAGAAGTGGAATGTTCCTGTTCAAAACGCCCAGAGCGGCGAAATTGACTACGAAGGACATATCCGCGCTGTCGCCTCCTTCGGCATTCTTGTATCCGGCCAAACGACCGGCGCAGGAAAGAGCCATGTCCTGTACTTCCTGCACCATGACGGTAAGGCGCTGGCTCGCTTCAAGACAGAGCAACGGCGGGAGAAAGTGCGGGTTGAGTTCAACATGTTCTCCGACCCGCTGCACAAGGGCTATGGGGATTGTTTCAAAGTTGGGATAGCGTTCCAGGTCGTCGTCCCTGACAAGCACGGGCGCGTAGCGGAGGCGTTGCACAGGCGTCGGCGGCGACGTCCCGTAGATGTCCGGCGTCATTTCGGGCTCTTCCGAATAGACAAAACGTGTGGCGGCGTTTTCGCCTTCGGGTGCGGCGTTGCCGCCGCCGGCGTTCTGCAGCGCCAGGCCGAGATAGAGTGTGCCGGGGCTGTCCGGCTTGGGCCAGCCGGCCCTCAGGGGGAGCGACGCCAAGGATGCGTCCCGGGGCACGTTAACGACGGCTCCGCTGGGAAAGATCGCCTCCAGTCTTTCAATTTCCAGGCTCAGATCGGCGGCATCGCGCCAGACAAGGCGTCGGATGCCCCAAAAATACGGGAAACCATACAAGCGCAAAGGGGCGATGTGACGCCGCGCTTCTTCATCCGCCGCCTGAAGGTGTTGCGGATGCAAAAAAAGGCCCTGACTCCAGAATACAGGCCGGTGTCCGTTCACTGCTGTTTCCCCCGCGCCGGCTTTTTGTCCCGGTTTTTTCCTTGGGCCGGGTCATCATTCTCGGCCATGGCGTGAGCGCTCAAGTGCAGGTCAAGGTCAAGTCCACCCGCGCTGTACAAGATGGATTTCCAGAGCAGGTATCCTTCCTCTTTTTTTTTGAGCGGGATTTGCCACAGCTTGACCGACTGTTCCGGCGTGGATTCAAAAAAACCGCAAGCCACGCCGACAAGCAACGCCCCTTCAGCCCTGTTCAGCGAATGGACGGCGTTTTCCCCAGGCTGGATGAATATCCTCGTCGCGCTCTTGACAGAATTGTCAAAAGAGGCGCACTGTAGCAAGGTTTGCGCGCCGTCCGCGTCGCCGGCGAGCCTGTCGAAGGCGTCTCGTTCCGCCAGTTGATAGACGCAAAGTTGAAGACTGTGCGGTCTGCCGTCGAAAGCATTCAGATCCCTGTCGGCCGACAGGTTCACGTGAATGGCCTTGTCGCCGAATCCCCAAAGGACGTTGTCCGGATCTTCGGATTCGGGGGTCGGTTTGGGCGCTTTGGCACTGCCCCCACAAGCGGCAAGTTGTCCGTAAAAGACGAACAACGCGAGAAGCAAAAAAATTTTCAGCAATCCGTCTGCAATGGACAGGTAGGAACAGTTTGCATATACTATTCGCATGGACAAATTCGGGAAGCGGGCCACATATCCTCCTGCCCTTTTGGCGACAGTGACGATTATGTTCATTTTATCCGTTTTTTGTCAAGAGCCGGGGTTCGCGCGGGACATGCCCCTGAACAGTTCCCCGGCGTGGCGGGAGGCCGTCGCCCGGCTGGAAGACTGGCGGAACGGGGGAAACGCGCCGCCGCCCTTGCGCGTCAACGCCTTTTCGTCTTATCCTGGCATTTCTTCTTCCGGGAGCGGGACGCGGCGCTGGTCGCCGCGTCAAGGCGGTTTTTCTGAGACAAGCCGGGAATGGCGGCGCATCATTGAGCTCGCCGGCCTACGGCACGGCGTGGACGCGGCTCTGATCGCCGCCGTCATCCAAGTTGAATCCAACTTCAACCCGCGCGCCGTGTCCCCCAAGGGGGCCAAGGGAGCCATGCAAATAATGCCGGAAACAGGCAAAGAGATGGGTCTGAGAGAATTTTTCGATCCCGTTTCCAATACCGATGCCGGCACGCGCTATCTTGCAGCCATGCTCCGCGAGTTCCCGCGACTGGAGCTTGCCCTTGCCGCATACAATGCTGGACCGACGGCCGTGCGTCAGCACGGGGGGAGCATCCCTCCCTATCCCGAAACCAGAGACTACGTCGCCCGCGTGTTGTCCGTTTATGCCGATTTGACCGCCTACTGGCCTCATCGGGCAAAATAAACTTCCGCCCTGAGCCCGTTTTCCGTCGGACTGACCTTCACTTTCGCCCTTACAGCCTGCTGTTCGGTGCGCGTATGCACAAGCACGCGCAAATGGCGGGAACGGGAAACAATGAGACTCACGCCGTTGGTTTCCGGCATGTCCACAGGAATCATCGTCGGCTTCAGTTCTGTTTTCCACGGCTCACCCAACGCGACGACAAAAGTCGGCGGTTCTTCAATATAATAATTTCGCGCCTTGTCCGGCGTGAATCCGTTTGTCAAGGCCGGGATGTAGTCCAGTTCCAAGACGAGTTTTTTTTCTTTGCCTTCCGCTCTGGGCATGACCCTCAGGGCCGTACACAGGTTCAGTTCCGGGTCTCCGGCCGGCGTGGCGGGAATTTGCGCCGCGGGGACCGGCGCGGGGCGTTCCTCCAGAGTCGGCATTTCACCCAGGCGCGCTCCAGCGCGTTGCGTCACATCGGTTTTAGGGCGGAAAGGCGAAGATTCGTCGCCAGTGACGTAGACGAACATGAACGCGAGGCCCAGAGTCCAACCCAGGAGCAGAAGCAGTTGTGGCTTGCGTGAATAGAAAAAGAACACCGCGTTCCCTCGTAGCGCGTTTTGCGCCGTCCTCTCACGTCGCCGAATCGTCCCGTCGGACGGGCGTTTGCCTGTCCAGCCTCCCTTCAAGTGAAAGCGTGAAATTGACGCCCATATACTTGAAGTGGGGCCGAACAAGTATGGTGACGGCATACCAACCAGCGTTTCCTTCGACTTCTTTAACATCCACATGTGCCATACGCAAGGGGCGTTTGCTGCGGGTCAGGGCATCGGGAGTGTCCATTTCCGTCACATAGCGGCTCAGCCAGGCATTCAGCCTGCGGGCGATATCTTCCGTACTCCGCCAAGCCCCCACGTCTTCGCGCTGCAGTACTTTGACGTAATGCGCGATTCTGTTGACAAGCATCGTGTAGGGGAATTGTGTGGAAAGTCTGAAACTGATCTCGGCGGCAATGCTTTCGGGTGTTTTGGCGAAATGTTTCGGTCTCAGAGCCGAGTTTGCGGAAAAAAATACGGCATCATCGCGTTTACGGCCTGGAGCGAGGGCGATAAAGCCCAGTTCAGCGAGTTCGTATTCCCGTTTTTCCGATATGGCCGCGCGGGTGGGAATTTTGTTTCGCAGGCCGGGCATGGCTTCATAGCGGCAACAGGGAAGATTCGTCACGGCTCCTCCGCCGTCCGGCCCGATAATGTTGACGCACCAGCGATATTTGGCGAAGGAATCCGCCAGACAGGCGGCCAGGGCGAATGCCGTGTTGCCCCAGCAGAAATGTTCCTCACCCTCAGGTTTTTCGGTAAAATTGAATGTGGTCGCCGCTGCGGCGTTTTCCAGGGCGCAATAAGGCACACGCAACAGGAAACCCGGCAGGACAAGCCCGACATAGCGGGCGATGTTCATTTCTCTGAAGGCATTCCAGGTCGTATAGCGGGGCGTGTCGAAAATGCTTTTCAGGTCTGTGATGTCGGGAAAGCGGCCCCAGTTGTCAATACCGAAAAATTCTTTGCCGGCCGCGGCGAAGAATGGAGCGTGAGCCAGAGACGCTACTGTGGCGACTTTTTTCAGCAGTTGCATGTCCCGTGGGCAGGCGTCGAAGGCATAGTCGGCGATGATGGCCGCCACGGGCTGTCCGCCGAACTGGCCGAATTCATCCGTGTAGATGTGCTTATAGAGTCCGGATTTGAGTACTTCCGGCGCGTCTTCAAAGTCGTCGAGCAGATCCTCCTTGGATACATTGATATATTCCAGCATTATATTCTGGCTGAAATTCACGCGATCCACTAGAAAACGCAAACCGCGCCAGGTTGACTCCAGAGCCAGAAATTCCCGGTGGTGCAGTATTTCGTTGACTTGCGCGGAAATTTTTTCGTCCAACATGGCCGTCACATAGTCCGGCCAGGCCTCGGTCAGATGTTCGACGTCGGTTCCGGCAAACTTGAAGAGCGCCCGCAGTCCATCGGTCAGGACAACGCCCGCGGCGCTGTCCGGCTCAAGTCGCGCCGAGGAGATAATGACGTCCAGCGGGCAGCGAATCATGGCCTTACCCCAAAGCGGCCGAAGGATGTATGGCCGCGATGCGGCCCAGCACTTCGCGCAGCCGCTGCGTATTTCCGCCTTCAAAAAGCGAGAAGGCGACACGTGCTGCGTTCAGCGCTTTAAGGGCAAGCCGCGGATCCCAGTTGTCCAGGTCGCGCGCCGTGACTTGCGCCAGCAGGGATTCGGCCAGAGCCAGCGCGGCGGTATTTTCCCCGGCCTCGCAGAGCAGGCGCAACTGCCCGACCTTCAAGCGCAGATTCTCCGAAAGCGAATCGGTTTTTGCGGCATCCAGCATATCCAGAGCCTCTGCAAGCCTGTTTTGCGCCAGCAGCCTTGCAGAGGCTTCAAAGAGTTCTTTGCTCCGGCCTGCCGGAGAGTCTTCTGGAGCAGTCGTCAGCGGGGAAGCGGGTTTGTCCGCGAACCTGTCCACTGACAGCGATTCGGAATGAGGGCAGGTCCGAAGCCAGGCGGCCGTCTCCGGCCCAACAAACGGGGATCCGTCATTGAAGCAGAGCTTTTCAAGCCCGGGCAGCCTGGTGACGAAACGGCCGCATTCCTCCCGTACTGCCTGCGCCGCCTGGGAAAACTGCGGGCCCAGGGCGTGAAGGGCGTTAAAAATGAGCATTTGCGCATCCAGGCAGAATGGAGCGGTGTGGGAAAAATCTTCGGCTGTCAAGGCGGCGGCCAAGGCGTTGCCAGTGTCAAGCAATCGCCGGGCTTGGGCAAGAACGGCCGTATCCGGCGCGGGCAGAAGTGTCAGGTTGTTTTCATCCGCAGGTTGGATCGCGATGCCGCACCACAGAACAAGCCGGGAAAGCCGCCACAGGGCGGCGTTAGCCGGTTCGGCCGGCAGAGCCGCTTTCAGGTAATTTTGACCCCCTTCCACGAAACGGCGGCGCAGCACCGCGACGTCAGCCGTGGGAGCCACATTGTCCGGGTCGTCTTCAATACTCTCATCCGTAGCCGCCGGCGCGGAGGTTACGGCATCGGCGCCGCCCCGGTCCGTCCCGACGTCGTCCCGGATTGAGGGTGCCTGCGGCGGCGGTTGATCCGGGGAGAAAGACGTGTCGTCACGCGCTGAATTTTCGTCGGAATCAAGAACGGCCAGACGTTGGACGGCAGAAACCACATCGCGGAGAGGGGCGGCGTCCGGCAGAAGGGAGTTCAAGATTTCATCCAGCCCGGTTACCTCCTCCAGCAGATTTTTGCGCATGGATGCCGGGACAGGGGTATTTCGAGCCTCCTCCTGTAAAAAGGCGTAAGCGCGTTCGTGCCACCAGTCAATGGCGTTGACCCGACCACGCATACGTTTGAGCGGCGGCCAGCCTGTCTCCCAGAAAGTCCCGAGCAGGCCGGAGAGCATCCGCAAACCGACGAGCATGCCTTCAATGCCTCTGTTGTGCCAGAGGGCCACAGCCAGATAGACGGCTATTTGGATGTCTTTGGCTTTATCCGCGAGGATGGCGACGGATTTTTCCTCAATCAGAGGCCAGGATGCGGCGGCGCCTTGTCCGGAAAAACTGAGTTTTTCTATTTCGGCAAGAACAGCGGCATATTCTGGCTCGTAACGGGCATCCTGCCCAGCCGGATTTTCGCCGGGGATAGGGCTTGTGCCAAGCGCCGCGATATCTGTGTTGAGGACTTGTTGAGAGTTCATGTTTTGCGCTGCCCACCTTGTTTCTGTTTGAAAGAGCATAGACGAAAACAGGGGAAAATGGAAGAATGCCGCCCTAGGGAGTGTTAACACTATTTAAGGGCCATCACGATGAGAGCAAAAACGACAAAGCCACGGTATACGGTCGCCAACTTGTCAAATCGCGTGAAGACACGCCGAAATCCCTTGAGTTT
>JAISTW010000067.1 GCA_031272405.1 Desulfovibrio sp.
ACAGCCAGCGGCAGGTTTTGGCGGGCTTGGCCGTGGTCAGGCCGTATTGCGCGGGCATGACGAACTCCAAACAGGGCCGTCAGGCGGCGCATGGCAGGGGCGCAAGGCCCGCAGAAGAAGCTGTTATCCAGACATATCAAGGCACTCTTGACTGAACGGCCAACAGTGCTATTATCCCGCCATGAACAACAAACAGCGGAAAAACGCTGGAAGCTATTTTTTCAAGACCAACGCCCAAAAATCTACCGTGGAATGATATTGAATCACTGTTTGGGGCGGTTGACTGCCAAGTCATTGAAGGGGCTGGCTCGCGCGTTTCATTCAGATTTGCGCGGGTAAATGAAGATGGCGGCACAACGGTATTCCGTGAAGATTTCCACCGTCCGCATCCAGGCAAAGAAGCTAGGCCGTACCAAGTGGAAAGGGCGAGAAATCTATTGACAGCGATAGGACTATTGCCATGAAAGAATCTACTACTCAGGACTATAAGGGGTATACGCCTCTTATGCGCTACAGTGAAGAGGACGGCTGTTTTGTCGGAGAAGTGGCGGGACTCAATAACCACGGCATTTCTTTTGAAGGTGAAACAGAAGAGGAAATCCGCAAGGATTTTGAGAACGCTGTTGATTTTTATCTGGAAATTGAGCCACAGCCTGAGAAGCCGTTTTCCGGCTGTGTCAGGCTTCACATTCCCCCTGACATCCATCTTGAACTGTGCCGGAAAGCCCAAAGAGCGGGCGCGGACAGTTTTGACGCATGGCTTGTGCGGGAATTGAAAGAAACCGTCTTGCACGCCTGATCTCCTTATCTCCACGCGGCATAGGGCTTCTGAAACACTAGGTCTTTTGTCACAATGACGTTAAACTGATAGCCGGGCCTGATCTCCAGAGTCGGCTTTACGTTGAGATTTTTTCTGCATCCCACTTCTGGCCGGACATATACCGCAATCGGGCCGATACCAGCATCTGTAGTGTCCCCTCAAAATCAAGCCACCAGCTGAAGTTGTTGCATCCTGAATTACGCCGGGCTGTTGTGGTCAACCGCCTGTAAAATGGGCTTTTGTCAACCCTGTCTGGAAGAAAATTTCAGAAATGGGAGCTTCCCGCGCACCTATCGCACGCCCCGCGCCTGAGCGGCATCGCTGTTACGGAATACACAATGCCCATCGGCGCGCTGTCTGCTGCAAAAATATTTTTTATATATGCAACATACTGTAAATACACAATAAGTTGCTAATTGCGGGGGGGGGGTATTTTTGAAGCATTGACTAAAATTTTTTTTGGCATACAAAGTAAAAAACTTTTAACCAAACCGTTTTAACCAAACCGGAGGATAACAACATGATCAAGCGTTTCCTGTTGGCGCTGGCGTTGGTTGTCGCCTTGTGCGCGCCCGCCTCGGCCGAAGTCAAAGGCGTTTATGGCGGCCTCAAATTCATTGACTCCATTTTCAGCACCGGCAGCATGTCCAGATCGGGATACGTTGCCAGCGAGACAAGCAGCTATTCCCAGAATACCATCGGCGGCGGCATCTTTGTCGGCTATGACTTTTTCCCCCAGAACCAGGTGCCCGTCCGCGCCGAAATTGAATACGCCATCCGCACCAACGCGAATACTTCATGGGATAAAAGCTATGTTGCACTTGGTCACACACTTAAAGGTGAACTGGAAGGCCAGTGGAACCTTCAAACCCTGTTCCTGAACGCCTATTGGGACTTCCACAACAGCACCGCCTTTACGCCTTACATCGGCGCTGGAATCGGCATGGGCTTCATCAACAGCCGATACAATCTTTCAGCAAGCTTAGACGGGTATAATTTTTACGATCACTCCACCACCAACACCCAAACCGTCTTTGCCTGGAACGTCGGAGTCGGCTGTTCATACGCCTTCACAGAAAACCTTTCCGCCGACCTGGCCTACCGTTTTGTCGGCCTTGGATACACCGAAACTGAAAAAACAGTTGGAATCACAGACGGAACCAATTCCATCTCCGAAAAGCAGAAAATCGGTTTTGCTCCCTACGCCAACGAGTTCAGCCTTGGCCTGCGCTTCACCTTCTAACGTCTGACCACAGCCCGGATGGTCCCCCGTCCGGGCTTCCCCCTCCCCTAGACCACACGGAAGCCGGCGGCCTCCAGCGCCTGAACGCTGATTGCGCCTTCACGCAACAGGCGCAGGGCCTTGCCTCCCTGCCCTGTCGCGGCAAGAGGCTCCACCAGGGTGGACGGCAGACCGCCGGACGGGGGGAGCGCGCCTTCAAAAACGCCGTGCCGCGCGCCGGACGCTTCCAGCGCGCGCGCCAGCAGACAGTCCAGGGACTGAAGACGGCTTGCGGGCGGGCGGCCGTGCAGATTGGCGCTGCTGGCCGTCAGCGGGCAGCCGGCAAGCCGCGCCAGAAGCGAGGCTTCGCTGTGCGGGCTGACGCGCACGGCGACCAGACCGGCGGCGTTGACCAAAAGCTCCGGCAACACGGGCAGGGCGGGCAACAGCACAGTCAGGGGGCCGGGCCAGAACTGTCGGTAAAGACGCTCCGGGGCGGCTTCCAATCGCGCGAAAGCCGCCGCCTGTTTCCTGTCCGCGGCAAGCAGCGGCAAAGGCTGCCCCCTGTCGCGACCCTTGACCCGGTAAACGGCTTCCACGGCGGCCGCGTCAAGGCACCGACACCCCAGGGCGTAAAAGGTCTCCGTGGGGAAAACAAGCAGGCCGCCGCCGTTCAGGCAGCGCGCCGCCTCAGCGACGGCGCGATTCAAGGATGGCACAAGAACAGGGGCGCGCCGCTTCATCTACAGCACTTCATAAATTCTGGAAAAAACATTGTCGTAGACCAGACGGAAATAGGGAGAAAAACGCCGGTCCTGGGGAGAACCCGTCAACAGCTGCACCATGAGGGAATTGTACAGGGTTTCGTCCATAACCAGTTTTTCTCCCGTGATGGTGTTGAAGAAAAAATGCACGTTGCGGCGTCCGGAAAGAAAGGCCTTCCGCTCCTCCGGGCTCGCCCCGGGATGAGCCTCGAACCATTCCCGCACGGCGCTGCGGGTCACCAGACCGGTTTCGCCGAACACGTTTATGGAGGCGGCCAGCACGGTTTTGTCCCAGCCGTGGAGCCGCACGGCCCCTGTGTCCAGCTTGTAGGACAAGCCCTGCGGGATGATGGAAAGCGCCCCTCCCGTGCTCTGCCGCGCGACGAAATTCCAGTTGCCGAAATTGCTGATCCAGAACCCCAGACGCAACATTTCAAAACTCACCACGACGAACTGGCGGCCTTTGCGCTCCAGAAGCGGCGTCTCCGGGGAACGCAGTCTGTCCATCAGGCTTTGGGCCGCGACGGCGTCCAGATTCTCAAAAACTCTTCCGGGGTCATTGTCGGCCAAGGCCGTATAACAGATGAGCTGTCTGGCGAAACGCGCGTTGTCCGTGGCGAAGACAGCCGCCGGAAGATAGAGTGACGGGCCCGCGTGCTGCGCTCCGTCGGCTATGGTCGCCCGGCGCGCAAAGTGGTGGGCCGCGTAGCCCCAATCCCACCACAACCAGAGCATGCTGTCCGGCGGGCTTATGTTGCCGGCGCGTCTGAGGGCTTCCGCGTGGCGGCGGTTGATCATGGGGCCCTGAGACATGGCCTGGATCATGTCCGCGAAAGGCGCGACAAGCAGAATAACCAGAATGGCGCTGGTCAACGCGCCCAGACCGGCCCCGCCCCGCCCGCGCCACAGACGCCGCAAAACCCAGTAGATGGGCAATGTCAGGCCAATGGCCACAATGGGCGTGCCGAACATGACCATGCGCCCGCCGAGTTTGGTGCTGAGAAGGCCCAGCACGCCCAGAGGCAATAAAAAAAGCGCGCCCGGACGCCGGAAGACGACAAGGACGAAACCGAACAAACCCAGCACGGAAGCCCAGGCCCAGGGATGAAAATAGGCAAACAGGGCGGAGAAGCTCAGATCCTGCACTTCCGTGATGGATTGGGCTATGGAGGGAAAAACCAGACTGATCGCCTCGCCGGTGGACTTCACGTCTCCGGCGTGCTTGAGGTACGCGTCGGCATGATTGAGTATGGTGTTCAGAATGCCGCCCCGGATCAGCAACAGGACAACGCCCGCCCAGAACAGGGCCAGCAGGACGGGATGGCTCAGGGTCTGGCGCAGTTTGCGGGCCTGCCCGAGCCCGGCGAGCAAGACCAGCAGACTTGCGGCCAGGCCCGGCGGGCCGGCGAGGGCAGGCAGGGCGTAGGCCAAAGAACCAATCAGCAACAGCTTTCCGCGCCCACGGGGCGCCATGACCAGGCTCATGAAGGCCAGCAGGGCCACGTTGCAACGGGCGAGATAAGGAAAAACGGAATGCCACTCCTGCGTCCACCAGGAGAGCATGCCGGAAAGACCGATGAGGACTGTCCATTCCCAGCGGAGGGGATTGCCCGGATGTCCCAGGGAGGCCGCGTGCCCCTTTTGGAGACCGTCGGCCGTTTTCAGGCCGGAACCGAGCGCCAGACGCCTGAGTATCATCTGCGGCAGCAACATGTAGCGCATGGCCCAACAGGCCGGGGCCAGGCTCATGAGCATGGGGAAAAACAGGGTCACCAGATCGGTGTCATAGTAGCCCAAAAGCGTTCTGCCCAGAAAAGCCGGGGCCAGCGTCGTCAACAGGCCGGCCGCGAGCCCGGCCTCCATGCTGTCGAAAGCCCAGACCCAGGCGAAAACCACGCAGGCCACAAGGCTGGCCAGCACAGCCGGGAACCAGAAAGCCACCGCCGCCGGATAACTTTGCAGCATTTCCGACAGGGCGGAGAGCATGGCCGCCATGGGGTGGCCCACCGCCAGGCCAAAGCCCTCCGCGCCGGCCACCCAGTGGTAGGCGTCGTGCGTGGCCAACAGCCATTCACGGCCCAAACGGTATTCCGGATTTTGCCAACAGGGCCATTCCGTCATGCGCAGGGCGAAAGCAATGCCCAAGGTGGCCAGGGCCCAGAACAGGCCACGCCGCCACAGACGCGAGGAATCGGCGTACGCCACCGCCGACTTGCGCGTTGCCGACGCAACGGCGCTGTTTTCAGGACCGGGGGCGGACATGTCCTTCACCTGGTGGCAAGCGCCCAGAAACGGCGTTTTTTGTCCGCGATGTCATAGGCGTACTCATTTGTCAACATCCAGTGTTCGGGCAGCCGGGCCGGAGCTTTTTCCGCTGCCAGAACAAGCAGCGCTCCCCCGGGACGCAAATGCGGGCGCGTCAGTTCAAGCAGTCTGGGCCAGGGCAGAAAGGCCCGGCTGACAATGGCGTCCGCGCGGTCACGCGGTTGGCGGCGGGAAACAAAAAAGTCTTCCACGGAACCGCGAAACACGGTGGTGCGCGGCAGCTTCAGACCGGCGAGGACTGTTGAAAGAAACAGGGCCCGCTTTTCACGGCGTTCCACCATATGGTACTGCCCGTCCGTCCAGAGCAGGCGCAGGGGGATACCGGGCAAACCCGCTCCGGCCCCGAGGTCCCAGACTTCGGGTTCGGCGGGCAGGGACAGACGCGGGAGAAAATCCGCAAGATAAAAGCTGTCCGCCGCCAGAAAGGCCAGCATGTCCGCCGGACGCCGGACGCCCGACAAATTGAAGGCTTTGTTCCATTGCGCCAACAGCTCCACATAGGCGATCAGTCCCTCAAGGGCCGTTTCGTCGACGTTGACGGACGGGACGCGGGCAGCCAGGCCGCGCGCGAGTTCACGCAGTTCGTTTCTGACGGCAAAGCGTTGTGTTCCCGAAAGCATATGCCGATAATAGCCCCGCCCGGAGGATATGGCAAGATGTCCGACGCTCCGGGAGCATTTACAGGCTTGCCTTGGATAAAAAAATCAGCTATATTTTTTTATTTGAGAGTCAATTTGGCAGACACGGATATCGGGGAGACGGTCATGAGTCGCTATGCGTTGCTTTTTCCCGGACAAGGCTCGCAGCAGGCCGGAATGGGGCGGGAACTGGCGGAATTTTCCAAAGAAGCGATGGAATTCTGGAAGCTGGCCGAACGCGTCAGCCGTTTGCCCCTGCGCGAAATATACTGGGACGGGGACGAGGCCGCCATGAGCGACACGCGCGCCCTGCAACCGGCCCTGGCCGCGGTCTGCCTCAATCTCTGGCGGGAGGCCGCCGGACGCGTTTCCCCTCTGGGAGCGGCCGGCCACAGTCTGGGGGAATTTTGCGCCCTGGCCGCGGCCGGAACGCTGGAAGCGAAGACGACGCTGGAACTGACCGCCCTGCGCGGCCGGTTGATGGCCGAGGCCGACCCTTGCGGCAAGGGATCCATGGCGGCCCTGCTGAAGCTGGACGAAAGCGCCGTGGCCGGCATCGTGGCCGAAGTGAAGGCCTTGGGCGACGACATGCTGCTGATAGCCAATTACAACACGCCGGCCCAATTTGTGGTCAGCGGCTCCAAAACGGCTGTGACCAGGGCTTGCTCCCTGGCCAGGGAACGCGGCGGCCGCGGGATGGTTCTTAACGTCGGCGGAGCGTTCCACAGTCCCATGATGGCCGAGGCCTCCGAAGAATTTGCCGTCGCCCTGCGCAAGGCGACCTGGAGCAGGCCCCGCTTCCCGGTCTATTGCAATGTGACGGGCCGGGCCGCGAGGGACGGCGAGAGTCTGAAGGAAAATCTGCTCGCGCAGATGACCTCGCCCGTGCTCTGGACAGAAACCATCCGCAGCCAGTTCGCCGACGGCGTCCGCCGCTGGCTGGAACTGGGCCCCAAGGCTCTGCTCGGCAAGATGGTGCTCCCGTGCCTGGGCGATTCGGTCTCGCCGGAAAGCGTGCGTTGTGATTTCGCCGACGATGCCGAAAAATTGCACGGCCTGTTCCGGGATGTGCCGCAAAACGGCCAAGCCGACGACAAAACCTGATTTCGGGGAGAAACCATGCGCGCCACGGAAAACCTGCGCAACGCCCTCAAGAAAATACTGGACGAAGAAGGTCTTGTCTGGCCCGCCAAAACGGTTATCGAACCGCCTAGGGACGCCGGGTTCGGCGACCTTTCCGTCAATGCGGCCATGTTGCTGGCCCGGGAAGCCAGAGTTCCGCCGCGCGAGCTGGCGCAAAAGTTCGCCCGTGCTCTGAAGGAACGCTGCCCGGATGTGGAAAATGCGGAAGCCGCAGGACAGGGCTTTTGCAACGTGACCTTTGCCCCGGCTTTCTGGCGCAAGGTCGTGCTTGACGTCGAATCCGCCAAAGATGCCTATGGGACGGGCACGCTCGGCGGCGGAAACAAAGTTTTGCTGGAATACGTTTCCGCCAACCCCACAGGTCCGCTGCACATAGGACACGGCCGCGGCGCCGCCGTGGGCGACAGTCTGGCCAGGTTGCTGCGCAAGACGGGATACGACGTGCAAACCGAATACTACATCAACGACGCCGGACGGCAGATGCGCCTGCTGGGCCTGTCCGTCTGGCTTGCCGTCCGGGAACTGGCCGGACGCCCGGCAGAGAAGCCGGAAGAATATTACAGGGGTGCCTATATCGCCGACATAGCGCGTGAAATGCTTGACGCCGCGCCGGATCTGGCCGACCTGCCGCAGGAGGAGGGGGCGGAGCGTTGCCGACAATGGGCCGGCGGAAAAATTCTCGACGGCATCAAGGAGGATCTGCAACGCTTCAGGGTTGAGCATGAGGTCTGGTTTTCGGAAAAATCCCTGCTGGACGACGGGGCGGTTGACGCCGGTTTCGCCGCGCTGACCAGGGCCGGCTACACGTTCAGCGATGAGGGGGCGTTCTGGTTCGCCACATCGCGTCTGGGGGACGACAGGGACCGGGTTCTCAAAAAATCCGACGGCAACCTGACCTATTTCGCCACGGACATAGCCTATCACCACAACAAATACAAACGCGGCTACACGCGGCTGATAGACGTGTGGGGGGCCGACCACCACGGCTATATCCCGCGTATGCGCGCTGCCGTCGCGGCCATGGGTGAAGCCCCGGAAAGCTTTGACGTGGTGCTGATCCAGCTTGTGACCCTGCTCAGGGACGGCAAGCCTGTCGGCATGTCCACGCGGGCCGGAACGTTTGTGACTCTGGCCGAAGTGATGGATGAAGTGGGGGAGGACGCCGCGCGCTTCATGTTCCTTTCACGCAAAAGCGACAGCCCGCTGGATTTTGATCTGGAACTGGTCAAAAAACGCACCCTGGACAATCCGGTCTATTATGTGCAGTATGCCCATGCCCGCGTATGCGCCGTGCTGCGCCGCGCTTCCGAACGGGGAGTCGTCCCCGGCGAAAACACGGAGCCGGCCCTTCTTGAATATCTGGATACGCCGGAGGATATGGGACTTTTACGCAAAATCGCCGTCTTCGAAGATGTGCTTGCTCAGGCCTCGCGTTATCTCGCCCCGCACCATGTCAGCGTGTACCTGATGGAACTGGCGGGACTTCTGCACAGTTATTACGCCAAACAGCAGGTGCTGTTGACGGACGACCCCGAACGCTCCTTGGCGCGGCTGGCGCTCATGAGGGCCGTGGGACAAACATTGCGCAACGGCCTCGACATTCTGGGCGTGAGCGCCCCGGAAACCATGTGACATCTTGCTGGAGAAAATGTCGTCATGCCTCAATCGTCGCGCAAAAGCCGCGCCAAAGCAAAAATCTCCGAAAAACCCCCTGAAAGGGCCGCCGCGCGAAAAAATCGTCTTACGCTCAGCCTTTCCAGGACGCTGGCTCTGATGTTGTGCCTTGTGTTCGCCGTGACGATCGCCTGGGCCTTTTTCATGGGCTACATGGTGGGCCGCGGACAAAATCCCGCGCAACGCGTGGAACAGATGACCGCTCTGCTTCACGACGAAAAACCGGCCCCCGACATGGGACATGACGACGGAAACAATGCTCCCGCTACGAGCGCGAAAACAACCGGGGCGCCCCCGGACGGAATCGGCGGCGAAGCAATGCGGCAGGATGCGGCCGCTGATCCGGAAAACAGGGACAGAACGCGGGTTGAGGGACTCCCGGACACAGGGACAGACCGAAGCAAAGTCACAGACGATAAACTTTCCGGGCCGCCGCTTGCCTTTGATCCCATGAATCCGCCGGCAGGCGCCGCCCTTGCCGCCTGGGGAGAAGGCGGGCCAAAGGCGAAGGCCGCTCCGCCGAAGGCGGAGGAGCGGTTCGATTGGGTTTTCCAAATGGCGGCGTTTCGCGATAAAACCGACGCGGACGCATTGCAGAAACGCCTGGAAAATGCCGGCTACAAGGCAGAGAGCCGCAGGAGCGGCAAGGTACGCCTGGTGCTGGTGCGCTTGCGCGGCGGCGAGACAGATGCCGCGCGTCTGCGCGATGAGGCGCGCAAACTCAAGCTGGATGCGCCCCTGCTTCAGTCCAAAAAACCGGTAATGGAAAAAAATGCCAAACGCTGAAAAAACTGAAACGGGAATGCGCGCCATCCTCGCGGCTGCAAGCCGATGGGGCCTTGACTGCCTCCGTTGCGTCGGGGAAACGACGCTCTTCATGCTCGCCGGCCTGAAGCGCATTTTCTCCGACATCAGAATTTTCCGGCGCACCATCCAGCAACTTTACGTCATCGGCTACAAATCCCTGTTCGTCATTCTTCTGATCGGCATCTTTTGCGGCATGGTGCTGGGCCTGCAGGGCTATTACACGCTGGTGAAATTCGGCTCCGTCGGCATGCTCGGCTCCGCCGTCTCCCTTTCGCTGGTTCGTGAACTCGGCCCGGTGCTGACCGCCATCATGCTCACCGGCAGGGCCGGCTCCTCCATGGCGGCCGAAATCGGCGTGATGCGCATCAGCGATCAGATTGACGCCCTGGAGGTCATGGACATAAATCCCCTGGCCTACCTGGTCAGCCCGCGCCTTCTGGCCTCAATGATTTCCTTCCCCCTGCTCACGGGGCTTTTCGACGTCATCGGCATCTTCGGCGGCTACCTGACAGGCGTGCTGATGCTTGACATCAACGAAGGCGCCTATTTTTACCGCATCGCCAATTCCGTCACCATGTCCGATCTGACGGGCGGTTTCGTGAAGGCTTTTGTTTTCGGGCTGCTGGTCACCACAATCTGTTGCCATCAGGGCTACAACACCCACCGCCGCCGCGACAGCGTCGGCCCGGAGGCCGTGGGCAACGCCACAACTTCGGCGGTGGTGATTTCCTGTGTGTTGATTCTGGCCGCGGACTATGTGTTGACTTCGTTTTTATTGTGACTTTATGACGGACTGAACAGCATGCAGACATCGCAAACGTGGGACATAGCGTTTTCGCACCTGGACGCCGGTTACGGCGAACATGCGGTGTTGCGCGACATCAGCGCCGTCCTGCCCGCCGGCAAAATCTCCGTCATTCTCGGCGAGTCGGGGAGCGGCAAGTCAACGCTGCTCAAGCACATTATGGGGCTTTCCCGTCCCATGGGCGGGCAGGTGCACATTGCCGGACAGGACATCTTCGCCCTCGACGCGACCACGTTCCGACGCCTGCGCCGTCACATGGGAGTGCTCTTCCAGGACGGCGCGCTGCTCGGCGCGCTGGATCTGGTCGAAAACGTGGCCCTGCCCCTGAGCGAACACCTGTCCCTGTCCCCAAAGCTGCTCAGGGAAGCGGCTCTGCGCGTGCTGGATATGGTTGGGCTTGAGGAATTCGCGGACTATTACCCCAACCAGCTTTCCGGCGGCATGCGCAAGCGCGCGGGGTTGGCGCGGGCCATCATCGCGCAGCCGCGCATTCTGCTCTGCGACGAACCGACCTCGGGGCTTGACCCGGTCACGGCCGCTAAAATGGACGAACTTTTGCTGTCCATGCACACGCAATTTCCCGAAATGACCATCGTCGTCGTCAGCCACGACCTCGCCAGCTTCAAGGCCGTTGCGGAACACGTTCTGGTCATCAGGGACAGCGGTCTGTGTTTCGTCGGCAGTCCGGCGGAGCTTTTGAACAGCGCTGATCCGTATTTGCGTCAATTCCTGGAACGCCGCTCCGGGGACGCGGGGGTGGCGCGGCAAAGACCGATGAACGCCGGCGTGCAGGAAGCCCTGACAAGATGGCTGGCTTCATGAAAAATCTTTGTTCGCGGTGCGCGGCGTTGATGAAAGTTGATGAAAGTTGTTGACAATTTTTCTTGCCCTGCATAACAATCTTGAAGTGCAAGGGAGCGTCAAGCTGGAGTATTCACAGATGTACCGTACCCGAGAAATTGCAGTCGGTTTTTTTATGCTTGTCGGACTTGCCTGCCTTACCTGGCTTACGGTAAAGCTAGGCAAAATGGAATTCGTCTCCCAGGGAGGCTTTGAGCTTTCGGCGCGTTTTGACTCCGTATCAGGCTTGCGCGTGGGAGCGGATGTGGAAATGGCCGGCGTCCCGGTGGGCCGCGTGGTCGCCATTTCCCTGGATCCGGACCCCATGCGCGCGCAGGCCGTTGTGCGCCTGCGTTTGAGCAGGAATCTCCAACTTTCCGAAGACAGCATCGCCTCCATCAAAACAAGCGGCCTCATCGGAGACAAGTATATCAGCCTTTCCAGGGGGGGCGCGGAAAAGACGCTGGGCTTCGGCGACACCATACAGGAGACGGAATCCTCTGTTGATCTGGAATCCCTTATAGGTAAATACGCATTTGGAGGTGTCTGATCATGCGCGTTGCCGTGTTTCGCCTTTTGCCGATTCTCGTCGCTTTTTTCCTCTGGTGCGGATTTTCTCAGGCGTCGGCCGCGGACAACTCCGCATCCGCGGCGCGTCGGGCTCTGGAAATTTCCACAGACCGCATTCTGACCTGCATCAAAAATCCCGATTACGTCAATCCGGTCACGCGTCCTCCGCTGCGCCGCCAGATTGAGGAAGAAGTGCTGCACATATTCGACTTCGCGGAATTTTCCTCGCGTACCGTGGGCCAACGCTGGCGCTCCTTCACGCCGGAGCAGCAGCAAAACTTCAGCGACGCATTCGCCGATCTGCTCATCACCACCTATGTGAGCAAAATAGACGGCTATAACGGCGAGAATGTGGCCTATGCGGGTGAAACGGCCTCGGGCGACAAGGTGGAAGTCCGCACCGTCATCACCATGAAGGACGGCAAAAAGGTGCCGGTGTCCTACCGTATGCTCCCCAAGGGCAATGCCTGGCGCGTGTATGACGTGCTTATCGAAAACGTCAGCCTGGTCAAGAATTACCGCGACCAGTTCAAGGGCATTCTCAACAAGGACACGCCGGAGAGCCTCATTGAGAGGATCCGCAACAAAGTGAAGGAAGTGCGTCAACAGCATGCGACGAAATAATGGTGCACGCCGCGGGACGTCATTGCTCCCCCTGCTCTGTTGCCTGCTCTGTTCCGTTTGTTTCGCCCTTCCCACGACGGACGTCGCCGCGGCATCCGCAAAATCCGAAACTGCGCCCTCCACCCTGTACGTCAAGGGGGCGCCCATGGCGCCCGGAGCCATCACCGTGCATCCTGCCGGGCAAACGTCCAACTCCCTCGACGACTACGACGACGCAGCCGACGACGAGGTCATCGCCGATCCTTTGGAACCCTGGAACCGCTTCTGGTTCAGATTCAACAACTTTTTTTATCTCCATGTCGCCAAACCGGCATACCAGGGCTACGCCGCCATCACGCCGCCGCAGCTCCGCAGCGGATTTTCCAATTTTTTCCATAACTTGTGGTTTCCCGTGCGTTTTGTAAACAACATTCTCCAATTTCGTCTTTTTGAGGCGGGCGTGGAATTCGGCCGTTTTTTCATCAATACGACCACCACCCTGGGTTTCGCCAACATCGCCAGGGACAAAAAAACCATAGTCCCTGTGGATCCGAGCGGGGAAGACTTTGGGCAAACCTTGGGCCGCTGGGGAATAGGACACGGTTTTTACATAGTCTGGCCCTTTATCGGCCCCTCATCGCCGCGCGACACGCTGGGCCGCATCGGAGACCTGTTCGCGGACCCGTTTTTCTATGTCAGCCCCTGGGAACTCGCCACCGGTTCCGAAATGTACCTGCGCTTCAACGATCTGGGCGAATTGCTGCCGCTCTACGAGGACATGCGCAGGGCGGCGGTTGACCCCTACATCGCCATGCGGCAGGCCTACGTCAATTACCGCCGCGTTCAGGTAAATCGGTAGCAGCGCGCGTCATGCCGGATGCCCTGCTTGACGTCGAACATCTCAGCGTCCGTTTCTTGGCGGACGGCAGACTGCTGCCCGCCGTCAACGACGTCAGCTTCACGCTGACGTCCGGTTCCGTGACCTGTCTTGTCGGCGAATCCGGCTGCGGCAAAACGCTGACAGCGCGCGCGGTGTTGAAGCTCCTGCCGGAAAACGCGACAGCGTCCGGAAAAATTCTCTTCCGGGGCGAAGACGTTCTTGCCCTGGGAGAAAAAGATTTGCTCCGCTTCCGCGGGGGACGCGCCGCCATGATTTTTCAGGAGCCCATGACTTCGCTCAACCCCGTGCTCAAGGTCGGGGAACAGGTTGCCGAACAGTTGCGCCGCCACCTCGGCCTCTCGGCCGCCACGGCGCGCCGCCGCGTCGAGGAGCTTTTCGCCGAAGTCGGCATCCCTTCGCCCGGTCTGCGGTATGACGATTACCCGCACCAACTGTCCGGCGGCATGCGCCAGCGGGTCATGATCGCCATGGCCCTTTCCTGCCGCCCGGAACTGCTCCTGGCCGACGAGCCGACCACAGCCCTTGACGCGACCATACAGGGCCAGATCCTGCGCCTTATCGTATCCCTGAGTCGGGAGCGGGACATGGCGGTGCTTTTCATTACCCACGATCTTGGCGTTGTGGCCCAGATCGCCGATTTTGTCGGAGTCATGTACGCCGGATGCCTTGTGGAACACGCGCCGGCCGAAGATTTTTTCTCCGGGCCGCGCCATCCCTACAGTCAGGGACTCCTCCATTCCGCGCCCGGCAGGCACTGCCTGCGCCTGAAGCGCATGCCGACCATTGAAGGAACCGTGCCCGCCCTGAAAGACATGCCCCCCGGTTGCCCCTTTCACCCGCGCTGTCCCAAATCCTCGCCCCAGTGCCGGGAAGCCGCGCCGCCCTGCGCCGCGACTGTGAACGGCATGGGAGGAGAGCACAAAACAGTCTGCTGGCATGTCTGATTCCATCTATCCCATACCGGAGGCCGCGCCGGACGATCCCCACTGCTCCGAAATCGCCGTGCGCCGCAGCCGTTTTCTGGCGGCCTGCGCGCACACGCCCGATGCGGCTTCCGCACGGGCCTTTGTGGAGGAACGACGCGGCCTGCACCCTGAGGCCACGCACCATTGCTGGGCCTACGTGGCCGGTCCGCCCGGCGGCACGGCCCACATGGGCGCGTCTGACGACGGAGAACCCCACGGCACGGCCGGACGCCCCATGCTGAACATCTTGCTGCACTGCGGCGTGGGGGAACTCTGCGTGGTGGTGAGCCGATGGTTCGGCGGGGTCAAGCTGGGCACGGGCGGTCTGGCGCGGGCCTATCAGGAGGCGGTGCGCGAAAATCTGGCCGGCCTCTCCCTAACGGAACGCGCGCCCCTGACCCGTTTAAGCGCGCGCCTGGCCTATGCCCATCTGGACGGCCTGTACCGTTTGCTGCCGCGTTTCAGGGCAAAAATCACCGCTCTGGAACACGGAACCGATGTCGCCGTGCGGCTTGCATTGCCTCGGACGCTGGGAGAGGAGTTCACACAGGCCGTCGCCGGGCTGACCAACGGCGCCGCGGTCTTGACGGCAGCACCTGACGAATGACGGCGCAAACCCGCCTTGCGTGTCCCTTGGTCGTGATCGGCAGTCCGGGGAAGCCTTTTTCGCGGCCGGATAAAAAGCCGCTTTACGAAGCGCGCAAAACATCCTATGCTGTGCAATGTCATTCGTTCAAACAGACATGGTGTTTGACGCAGGTGTTTCATGAACCATCGAGAAATACTCGCCGGCCCTTTGAGCATAGCACTTCTTGCGACAGCGTTTTGCGTCTGGAGCGTTTTCGGCAACGACATCAATATATGCTCAAGTTCAGGCTGTTTCCTGTACCAGGATTTCACGCTCAACGGCGTCTCCCTGTGGTGGATCGGGGCAACGGTTTTCTCCGTTCTGGCCCTGTTGTCTCTGGTCGGCGCCGCGTCTCTGGGCAGGCTCGTGTCCGGCCTTGCCCTGTGCGGCGACATTTGCCTGCTCCTGCTCATGGCCCTGACGGCGCCCTGCGTTAACTGCCTTATTGTCGCGCTGTTCTTCGCCGCTTCCTACATGACCTTCACCTACGCGGCTGAAAAGAGGTTCACGCGCACCGGCCGCCAGAACGGCAAAATACGAAACTCCGTGCTGCTCTGGCTCTGGCTCGCTCTTTTCACCATCAACATCGGCGCCACAGTGCGCACCTTGGCCGGTCCCTGGCCCATCGTCGAAGCCGGCGACGAGGTGACGACGCGTCTGTTTTTCTCCCCCTCCTGCTCGAGCTGCCGGGAGGCTGTCGCCATTCTTTCCGGCCACGTGGAAGTGGCCTTTTACCCTGTGGCGGAAACGGAAAACGATCTCTATAAAATCGTAAAGATGCGCGAGTCGCTCGATTCCGGCGAAAGCGTCATTGACGCTCTCAACGGGGCGCAGGAAATCCAGACGCCTGCGGGCGTGGCGGCCTACAGTCCGAAATTTCTTTTCCTGCGCTTCAAACTGTTGTGCAACAAGGCTCATGTTTACCTTGCCGGCTCACATGTCGTGCCGTTTTTCGAATACCGCGGTATGCCGACCATGCTCAAGCCTGACCGCGCCCAGCGGCAATCGCCCTCACTGTCCCAGCAGGGCAGGCGACAGGACAGGCAGAACATGACGACTCCGGTCAATGCCGCTCCCAACGCCTCCGATGATGTTCCCGTCTCGCCGCTTGTAGAGGGACGATGCGCGCCGAACGCTCCTTGCCCGTAAATTCTGCCGACAAAAGCAAAAACTTGTTGGATTGGGCTTGACTCAATTCTCCCTCCCGGTTATTGTTTGAAGAGCTGTGTCTTGTGTCGTCGTGGGGAAACGCCGCGCGTTTTCCTCACGAAAACTTTTGTTTCTGAAAGTTCGCGTCTGCTATGGATATACGGGATTGTTTTCGTAAGTACCGGGATGAGATACCGCGTCTCTGGACGGAAGCGGTGTACGCCACGTATCCCTTTGAGACGAAAGGCGTTCTGAGGACGGTCAGCGACCCTTTCGGCAACCCGGGCGCCGACATGACGCAAGAAGCGGCGAAGGGCTTGTACGATGCCGTCGCCGGAGAGGAAACAAGCATAGACGACGTCAGGGCATCCCTGGAACGTTTTGTGAAACTGCGCGCGGTGCAGCGGCACACTCCAAGTCGGGCGCTGGGCGTTTTTTTTCTGCTCAAACCCATTATGCGGGAGAAATTCGCGCCGCACTGCGCAACGCCCGCGGCGGTCAGCGATTACCTGACGGCGGAATCCCGCCTGGACAGTCTGGCGCTCATGGCTTTCGACATGTATATGGCTGACCGTGAAACACTGGCTCAAGCGCGGATTGACGAAATCCGCGACAGATATGCGCAGATTGCGCGATGGGCCCGGTCCTTCAAGGCCGGTTCGCTGATCGCGGGCTGAATACACATACTTAAAGCGAGGTGGGGGGATGTTTATATCGTTACTGCTGGTGCTGCTCATAGGCGCCATCGCCTGGGCCGGTTCCACGGCTGGTTTTTCCTCTCTGTTCGGCGTGGCTTTGCCCTGTGCGGCGGTTGCCGTCTTCATCGGCGGCATGATCTGGCGCATGGTGTACTGGGCGAGATCGCCGGTCCCTTTTTGCATACCCACAACAGGCGGTCAGGAACAGTCGCTCGATTTCATCAGGCAGGAAAAATTCGACTGCCCCAGCACACAGGGCGGCGTCATTGTCCGCATGTTTCTGGAAATCTGTCTTTTCCGCTCCCTCTTCCGCAACACCTCGGCCGATGTGCGCGCGGATATGCCCGGCAACAACGGTCCCGGGACCATATACTATTCCTCCAAATGGCTCTGGTGCTTTGCTCTGCTGTTCCATTACTGCTTTTTGCTGGTCTTTCTCAGACATTTTCGCTTTTTCATGGAACCCGTGCCCTGTTGGGTCACCTGGCTTGAAACCGTTGACGGCATAATGCAGGTTGGGACGCCGCGCTTTTTCATGACCGGCGGTATTCTGCTCGCGGCTCTGCTCTTCCTGCTGGGACGGCGTGTTTTCAACCAGCGGTTGCGCTGCATCTCTCTGTTGAATGACTATTTCCCCCTGTGGCTTCTCATAGGCATCGTCTGCACGGGCATCTGCCTGCGCTATTTCGACAAGACGGAAATCGCCTTGGTCAAGGTGTTCATCATGAGCGTCACGCAATTTTCGCCCGATTCCGACGCCGCCAAGAACATCGCTCCGCTTTTCTTTGTGCATCTCACCCTGGTGTCAACCTTGCTTGCGTATTTCCCCTTTTCCAAGCTCACGCACATGCTGGGGGTCTTTTTCAGCCCCACACGCAATCTGGCCAACAACTCGCGCCGCGTAAGGCATATCAATCCCTGGAATCCCCCCAAGCAGTTTTTCACCTACGCGGAATATGAGGACACATACCGCGACGCCATGGCCGAAGCCGGCCTGCCGCTGGAAAAAGCACCCGACAAGGCCGCCGAGTAAGGAGTCGTACTATGGCAAAACTACCCACGCCACAAGAGCTTATAGCCTCTCGCCCCCCTCTTTCCGGGGAGAGCTGGCTTGACGTCAAACCGGAATTTGCGCCGGGTTCTTTCTGTTACCCCGCCAAAAAAGAAACCATGGAACTGCTGCACATGCCCAACCCCCACGAGTGGGATCCAACGGCTGACGACTGGGGGCTGCCGGAAAACTGGGAGCAGGTTCTCTGCGACGCCTTTGCCGACAGATTGGAAAAACATCGCTCGCTGAAGCTTTTTATGGATATCTGCGTGCGTTGCGGCGCCTGCGCGGACAAATGCCATTTCTTTCTGGGCACCAACGATCCCAAAAACATGCCTGTTCTGCGCGCTGAGCTGCTGCGCTCGCTCTACAGACGCGATCACACCATGCTCGGCAAAATCCTGGGAAAGGCAGCCGGGGCTCGCGGCTGGGACACAAGCGTCGTCAAGGAGCTTTTTTATTACGCATACCAGTGTACGGAATGCCGCCGATGTTCGCTCTTCTGTCCTTACGGCATAGACACGGCGGAAATCACCATGATAGTCCGCGAGTTGCTGCACGAGGTGGGACTGGGAACGCACTGGATCATGGACCCGGTCAAAAATTGCAGCTTTACCGGAAACCATCTGGGCATTCAACCGCATTCCTTTGTCGAAATCGTGGAAATGCTGGCGGACGACTGCGAAACCGTCACCGGAATCCGCCCCAAAACGCCCTTCAACAAAAAGAACGCCGAAATACTCTTCATAACGCCGTCCGGGGACGTGTTCGCCGACCCCGGCATTTATACGTTCATGGGCTATCTGTTGCTCTTCCACGAGCTGGATCTGGATTACACGCTCTCCACATACGCTTCCGAAGGCGGCAATTTCGGTTCCTTCACATCGTTCAACATGGCCAAGAAACTCAACGCAAAAATGTATGCCGAAGCCGAGCGGCTGAACGTCAAATGGATATTGGGCGGCGAATGCGGGCACATGTGGCGCGTCATCAACCAGTATATGGACACCTATAACGGCCCCGCGCCAGCCAACATGATTCCGCCGGTCTCCCCCATCACCGGCACCGCCTTCGCCAACGCGGCATCCACAAAAATGGTGCACATCGCCGAATTCACGGCTGACCTGATCCACCACAACAAACTCAACCTTGACCCAAGCCGCAACGACCACATCATAACCACCTTCCACGATTCCTGTAATCCGGCCCGGGGCCTGGGCATGCTGGACGAACCGCGCTATGTGCTCAAGGCGGTCTGCAACAATTTTGTGGAAATGCCCGAAAACACCATCCGCGAGCAGACCTTCTGCTGCGGCGCCGGTTCCGGTCTGAACACGGAAGAAATCATGGAACTGCGCATGCGCGCCGGTATGCCGCGCGGCAATGCGCTCCGTTATGTGCAACAAAAGTTCGGCGTCAACCATATGGCCTGCGTGTGCGCCATAGATCGCGCCACGTTGCCGCCTCTTGCCAACTACTGGGCGCCGGGCGTCACAGTGAGCGGTTTGCACGAACTGGTCGCCAACGCGCTGGTGATGGAAGGCGAACAGAAACGCACCATGGACCTGCGCCAGGAGGATCTTCCCGGCATTGAAGAGGACGAACCCGCGGCGCAAGAGGGGGGCGAATAAATGTACAACGCCAAAGCTGTGATAACCGGAATACTCATTTTCCTTGTCCTGTGTACATCCCCGTTTTGGGCCTCCAGAACGGGCAAAGACTACACAAAGACCGGCATAGTCCTGCCCAAGGACGAAAAAAACTGCGTTGAGAACAGGGATTTCATGCGCGCCGAGCACATGCGGTTGCTCAACGAGTGGCGCGATGAAGCCCTGCGCCGGGAAAACCGTCTCTATACAGCAACGGACGGCAGAAAATGGAACATCAGTCTGCAGAACACCTGTCTGAAATGTCATAACAACTACAAAGAATTCTGCCAAAAATGCCATGTGGCCAACAGCGTTTACCCCTACTGCTGGACGTGCCATATCATTCCCGGGGAGAAAAACCAATGAACAAAAGCAGACGAAGCTTTCTGAAGGTAGCCGGTCTTTCCGTGTTTGCCCTGAGCAGCGGCATGGCAGCCGCGCCGGGAACGGCGGGGGCCCAGATTGCCCCAGGCAGTTACGGCAGAGGTGAAAGCGCCCTGCATGCCAAGCGCTGGGCCATGGTCATAGACACGCGCAGGTTCGCCGGTCCCGAAGACTACAAACCCTTGATTGAGGCCTGCCACAAAGTCCACAATGTCCCCGACATTCCTGACGCGCAGAATATCAAATGGTTCTGGCTGGACAGCTATGAACACACGTTCCCGGACGACATGAACACGTACCTGGACGCCAAGACACGTTCCGCCTCCTACCCGCTCCTGTGCAATCACTGCACAAATCCGCCCTGTGTGCGCGTGTGTCCTACCCAGGCCACCTACAAAATGGAAGACGGCATCGTCGCCATGGATTACCACCGCTGCATCGGCTGCCGTTTCTGTATGGCCGGATGCCCTTACGGCGCGCGTTCGTTCAACTTTAAGGATCCTCGTAAATTTCTCCCCGCAACGGTTCCCAATCCGGGCTTTCCCACCAGAATGATCGGCGTTGTGGAGAAATGCACCTTTTGCGCGGAACGGCTCGCCGTCGGACAAATGCCCGCCTGTGTGGAAGCGTCGAAAGGACGCCTCCTGTTTGGGGATCTGGAAGACGAGAAATCAGGTGTCCGTCAGGCGCTTGCCTCGAATTTCAGCATACGCCGCAAACCTTCGCTCGGCACGCAGCCCGGCGTTTACTACCTTATATAGGGAGAACTGGCCATGCTTGAAAAACTGCTTTCGGCTCCCAAAACATACTATCTCTGGCTCATCTTCCTGCTCTGTCTCATCGCCGGTTGCGCGTGCGTCTATCTGCAACAACTGGGGGAAGGTCTCTCCATCACGGGCATGAGCAGGGATGTTTCCTGGGGCCTGTATATTTCCCAATTCACCTACTTTGTCGGCGTGGCGGCTTCGGCCGTCATGCTGGTCCTGCCGGCCTATTTCCACCACTACAAAAAATTCAAGCGCATGATCATTTTCGGCGAATTTATGGCTGTCGCCGCCGTGGTCATGTGCGCGCTCTTTATTGTTGTTGATCTGGGGCAGCCGCAACGCATGCTCAACGTCATGCTCCACCCCACGCCCAACTCCGTCATGTTTTATGACATGATGGTGCTTATCGGCTATCTCACCCTGAACATCATCATCGGCTGGGTCACGCTGGAAGCGGAACGCCTTGGCGTGGAGCCGCCCAACTGGGTCAAACCACTCATCTATCTCTCCATTCTCTGGGCTTTTTCCATCCACACCGTCACGGCTTTCCTGTATGCCGGCATTCCCGGTCGCCATTACTGGCTCACCGCCATCATGGCCGCGCGTTTTCTGTCCTCGGCATTCTGTTCCGGGCCGGCCATCCTGTTGCTGCTGGTTTTCCTCGTCCGCAGGCTGACGGGCTTCGACCCGGGCAAGGAAGCCGTCAAAACGCTCTCCACAATCATTGTCTACGCCATGTGCATAAACGTGTTCTTCTATCTGCTCGAACTCTTCACAGCGTTCTACAGCCAAATACCCGGGCATTCGGAACCTATCGCCTTCCTCTTCGCCGGGCATGACGGGCATATGGCCTGGGTGAGCTACTGGATGTGGGCCGCCGTAATCATGGCCTTTTTGTCCCTGGCCATCCTGATTCCGCCGTCCTCGCGCGACAATCCCACGCTCCTGCCCGTCGCGCTGGTCATGCTGGTGGCGGCCACCTGGATCGACAAGGGGCTTGGCCTGCTCATCGGCGGTTTTACGCCCAATATGTACGAAACCGTCACTCCCTATATGCCGACCGGGCGGGAGATCATCGTCGCGCTGGGCGTTTACGCCATCGGCGCGCTGGTCTTGTCCCTGCTTTGGAAAATTGCCCTTGGCGTAAAACGTGAGGTCAACAATTTCTCGGACTGATTTTCGGTCCGGCAACGAAAACAACAGTACCCGCAACTTCAGCCTGCATGGTAGTCCTGGGGCCGGGAGCGCACTCCCGGCCCGCATTTTTGCAAGCATTTCAGCGTAAGGCGATCAATGCCATTCGCCGTTGACAGTTTATAACCACTCAACCAAGATCAAACCGGCAACGCGACGCCGAAACCACAGTGCGAAAAAACTGGACAGCGCCTCAAAAATCTTATATTCCAGCGTCCACTGAATATCCGCCGGATGTGCGGTGTCGTCTGAACAGAGGTTTTAACGGAAATATCCGCAAGGCCATTGTTGGCCGCGTATTGTGGGCGATGACGAACAGACGCGACAAAAGGAGAATTACTTGATGCATCGCTTTCTCTTGCCTGCATTTTTGATTCTGTCCTTCACCTGCTCCGCCTATGCCGCGCAAATCGAAGTCGCTTTCTCTCCGGAAGGAAAGGCCATTGACCTGGTTCTCAAAGTCATCAACAAGGCCCAGAAAAGCGTACACGTTGCGGCCTACCATTTTACCAACGGCCAAATCGCTCAAGCCCTGGCTGCCGCGCATAAACGCGGCATTGACGTGCGGGTGGTAGCGGACAAGGTTGACAACAGCCAAAAGAAGAAAACGTCTGCCGTTGGTTACGTTGTGGAACACGGGATACCCATGCGGCTCAACGGCCAGTATACTGTTTTGCACGACAAGTTTCTGGTTGTGGACGGAAAGCACGTCCAGACAGGCAGCTTCAACTACACCATCGCCGCGACACAGAAGAACGCCGAAAACGTGCTGGTTGTCTGGGACAATCCGATGGTAGCCGGGCAGTACGAGCAGGAATGGGCCAGGCTGTGGTCTGCGGGGGAAGCGATCAAGCTGGAGCAGTGACGTCCATGACAGATATTCCGCTGTCTTCCTTCACCTTCCCCCCATGCGCAGGATTTCACGGCTGTACAGGCCGCGCGTTTCCTCCATGTAGGTCGCGTCGATGCCGCCCTTCCAGGTGGTTATTTCCGTAAAACGTTTGGGTATACGGGCCTTTTGCGGGTCAAAACCAGTACCCATCTTCAGTTTCCAGCGCAAATCCCGAACAGCCCCCGCCGCTTCGGGCAAAACACCCGCCATATCCTCGAGCCCGAGGCTTGACAGACATTCTTGCAGTTTCTCCGTTGTGTAGACCTTGCGGGCAAAAAGACAGGCCACCATGCAAGTGAGCATGACGCGATCATGCTCGTCCTTGAGCAGATACTTGACGGCGGCCCCGGCGTCTTTCTCCGTGACTGTCTGGTCGAAACTGTAACCACCGTTGTCCAGATGGGAATGGCGGAATCCCAGAGTCTGGGCCACGAAAAAAACTTCGCCTGTGGCGTAACCGGCCATCTCCTGACCCAGCACGCAGGCAAAATCATCGCCGCCATAACACGCGGCCGCGGCCAGCGCCCCCTGCCCCAGAAGCCGGTAAAAATCGTTGTCGCGTCCGGCCAGATGACGCAGAGCCGTTTCAAAGCCTTCCCACTCCCCAAAGCGCAGGGGGACAAGCGTCTCCTTTTCGCTGACAAGCCCTTTTTCAAATGCCTCGGCAGCCCATGCCAGGGCCACGCCGGCGCTCATGCAGTCCAGACCTGTTTTTTCGGTTTCGTCCATCAGGCTGAGCACCCGTTCCGGATCGGTGATATGCAGCATGGTGCCCAAGGAGAACAGAGGCTCGTAGTCGTAAGGCACCTGTTTGTACAGATAATCATGCTCATCCCCAAACTGCTCGCGCAGCAGGGCGATGTGTATGCAGCCCACAGGGCAGCCCGCGCAGGCGCTTTGGCGCAGCAGCAGGTCTTCAGCAATGCGTTGGCCGGTCATGTCGCTGATGCCGGAGTCGGAAGTTTTTTGCAGATTGCGCCAGGGCAGGGCGTGGAGCTTGTTCAGAGGTTCGAGATTTTCCGGGGTGCCAAGATCGTGATATTTGCGCATGGCGGATGTGGTGGTGACGGCAAGCTGGATGTCCCTGACCAGGGAGGGATAACTCTTGCCGGGCGGCAGTGCGGAGACGCTGTCGCCAACCACTTGAATGCCCTTGATGTTTTTGCCGCCAAGCACCGCGCCGGAACCAAGGCGCCCGAAATGACGGAAGGAATCCACATTGATGCAGGCGAATCCAACGCCATTTTCCCCGGCCCGCCCGATGCGAATGGTGGAGCGGTGCCCCGAGAAGCCCTTCACCATGCCGCGCATGTACTTACCCGTGCGGAACACGTCCGCCCCGCGCAAAAAGGGAACGGGCACAGCGCGGACGCGATGTCCGCCCACAATCAGGCAGGAAAGTTCCGACGCGCGACCGGTGACGACGAGGGCGTCATAGCCGGCGAAACGCAGCGCCAGGGCAAGTCGGCCGCCAGCGTGGCTTTCCGTCCATTGGCCGTTGTAAGGAGAACGAAAGCCGCACACACACTTGCTCATCAAGGGGAAAAGACCCGTTAACGGCCCCACGGCAAAGATAATGGGCTGCTCTTCAGCATCCGGGGATGCGGCGGCAAGGCCGGACGCCTCATAGAGGGCGGCTGCCAGGCCGCTACCGCCCAGGTGTTCTGCGCGCAGGCCGAATTCCTCCACCCGCGCTTTGCCGGACGTGGCGTCATAATGCAAAATGCGGGAAAACGGACGGGCAATGTCAATTGGGGGCATGGCCGCTCTCCTTACGGATACGGACAGATGGGACGGGAATCGCGTCGTCCGGCGCGTCCCTGTCGGCGTCGTCCGTGAATTCGATGCAGCCGTATGGACAAAACGGCGCACATTGGCCGCAATGGACGCACAGATAAGGCAATCCGCTATCCTGCTCCATCTGTATGGCCTTGACCGGGCAGACGCCGGCGCATTCGCCGCAGCGCAGACAAAGCTCATGGCGCACTATGACGCCGCCGCCCTTGCGTTGCGTCAAGGCGGCCGTGGGGCATGTTTGAGCGCAGGGGGCCGGTTCGCAAGCCACGCAGACATCGGCTTCAAAACCGGTAGTCAGACCGCCTGAAGAACGGATGTGAATGCCGGCCGTCGTCCAGGAATGCAGTTTGTGCACAAGTCGGGCACAGGCCAACACGCAACATTGACAACCGATGCAGCGGTCCATGCGCGGCGTTCTGAGATGCTTCATGACGGGACACCTTTGTTTTTTCCCACTGTACAGTGAAAAACGACATCGGGCAAGATTGAGAATTCGTCCACGACAACGCGGCATTCCAACGGAGCGGTCGCGGACAATCCGGGGCAAAACTTTGCGCAGATCGGGTATTGCAACATTTCTGCGCCTCCTGTAAAAAACGGCCCATGAACGTAGGATGCGTCCATCCCTTTTGCGTGTGTCGAGCATGTTGAGCCCGGAAACGATGGCCGCCTTTTTTGCGACGGCGCTTCTGCTCGGCGTCGCGCCAGGGCCGGACAACATCTTTGTGCTGACCCAGTCGACCCTGTACGGGGCGCGGGCGGGCATAGCCGTCACGATTGGTCTGGTCAGCGGCCTGTGCGTTCACACAACAGCTGTGGCTCTGGGAGTGGCGGCCCTTCTGCAAAGCCTGCCCGCCGCCTTCACGGCGCTCAAGATTCTGGGCGCCGCCTATCTGTTGCACTTGGCCCGTCTTTGTTTTCTGGCCGGAACGACGAAGGCCGACTTGCTGCGGAAGGGGGACTTCCCGGGATACGCCGCCCTGTACAGACGGGGCGTCGTGATGAATGTTACCAACCCCAAGGTCACCCTGTTTTTCCTGGCCTTTTTGCCGCGGTTTTGTGATGCCGGACGGGGCAACGTCTTCTGGCAGACCATAATGTTAGGCGGCCTGTTCATCTGCGCGACAATACTGGTATTCTTCAGCGTGGCCGGTCTGGGGGGACGCCTGGCGGCATGGTTCGCCCGCTCGCAGCGTGGTCAGGCTCTTGCCCACCGCCTGACCGGTCTCATTTTCATCGCTCTAGCGCTGTCCCTGTTGTTTGCCGAAGTTGGCGGATGAACGGCGCGGCGGAAATATCGGCGAAATTTGATTGACGCGTCCGAATGTTCCGCGTATTTTTGTATAAGTCCGCCAGAAATTGACTTTCCAGTATTATAAACAAGCGTTTGTTTACAAAAATATTTCCCTCCCGGCGGGCTGTTGCCACTTTAAACCTTTACCCTGTAAGGAGGCGAGGACATGACGACAAGGAAAAGACTGACGACCGAGGCGGGCGCGCCCGTTGCGGACAACACCAACTCCGCAACCGCCGGCAGCCGCGGCGGCATGCTGCTGCAAAATCTCTGGCTTCTCGAAAAACTCGCCCATTTCGACCGGGAGGTCATCCCGGAGCGGCGCATGCACGCCAAGGGATCCGGGGCGTACGGAACCTTCACCGTAACCCACGACATTACCCGGTATACCAGAGCCAAACTGTTTGAGACTGTCGGCAAAAAGACTGAGGTGTTCGTTCGCTTCTCAACCGTGGCCGGGGAGCGCGGCGCCGCCGACGCTGAACGGGACATCCGCGGTTTCGCCATCAAGTTCTATACGGAAGAGGGCAATTGGGATCTGGTGGGAAACAACACTCCAGTTTTTTTTCTGCGCGACCCCTTGCGCTTCCCGGACCTGAACCATGCCGTGAAACGCGACCCAAAAACCAACATGCGTTCGGCCCAGAACAATTGGGATTTTTGGTCAATGCTCCCCGAAGCCCTGCACCAGGTCACCATCACAATGTCCGACAGGGGCATCCCCTTCTCCTACCGTCACATGCATGGTTTCGGCAGCCACACCTTCAGCATGTTCAACGCCGACAACAAACGGACATGGGTGAAATATCACTGGCATACCCGTCAGGGCATAAAAAATCTCAGCGACGCCGAGGCCGAGGCCGTTATCGCCAAAGACCGGGAATCCCACCAGCGCGACCTGTTTGAGGCAATCTCCCGCGGAGACTTCCCCCTATGGGATTTTTTCATTCAGGTAATGACTGAAGAGCAGGCAAAAAATCACAGGGAAAATCCCTTTGATCTGTCAAAGGTATGGAGCCAGAAGGAATATCCCCTGATTCCCGTGGGCGTGCTGGAATTGAACCGCAACCCGGAGAACTACTTTGCCGAGGTAGAGCAGTCCGCCTTCAATCCCGCCAATATTGTTCCCGGCCTCGGGCTGTCGCCGGACAAAATGCTCCAGGGCCGGCTTTTTTCCTACGGAGACGCCCAGCGCTACCGGCTCGGCGTCAACCACCACTCCATCCCTGTCAACGCTCCCAAATGCCCTGTTCACTCCTATCACCGGGACGGTCAAATGCGGGTGGACGGCAATTATGGCGCAGCAACGTCCTACCAGCCCAACAGCTACGGAGAATGGGCGGAAAATCCCGAGCAGCGCGAACCACCGCTGGAGATTCAGGGCAGGGGGGATTGCTATGAACCCAAGGACGATCCGTCCGATGACTGCTTCTATCAGGCCGGGGATCTGTACAGGCTTCTCGCGGAAGACAAAAAACAGCTTTTGATTGAAAACACCGCGCGCAATATCGGCCCGGTGACGGAGAACATCAAGTATCGGCACGCCGCCCATTGCCTGCTGGCGGACAGGGATTACGGGGCCAAGCTTGCCGGCGCCCTGGGGCTGAATCTGGACAAGGTCGTCGAACTGTCCGGGATGAGCCACAAGGAACGCATGAAGGCCACATCCTGACACGCCCTGCGGCGTTTTTACGGGCAAGGGGCCGCAGCCTCTTGCCCTATTTTTGTCGCGGCGTACATTGCGGACATCTTATTTATACCGGGCTCCGCCAGCCGCCGAACTGACCTGCGCGGCATAACGCCGCAACACGGGGTACGGACAGACCTTTTCCCGGGCATGGCAACGCTCTTTGCGCCGCGCCAACTCCTCCACGTCGACAAGTAAATCCAGCCTGCGTCCGGGAATGTCAATCCGGATGAAATCACCTTCCCGCACCAGGGCGATGACGCCGCCGTCGGCGGCTTCTGGAGAAATATGCCCTATGGCCGCGCCGTTTGTTCCCCCGGAAAAACGTCCGTCCGTGAGCAGGGCCACATCCTTGCCCAGCCCCATGCCCGTGATGGCCGCCGTTGGGGAAAGCATCTCGCGCATACCCGGTCCGCCTCTCGGTCCCTCGAAACGTATCACGACCCCGTCGCCCGGCTTGATCTCGCCGTCCAAGATGGCCCGCATGGCATCTTCTTCTCCGTCGAAAACGCGGGCTCGCACGTCGCGGCGCATCATTTCCGGCGCCACGGCCGACTGCTTGACCACGGCGCCGTCTGGAGCCAGTGTTCCGCGCAGTATGGCGATGCCCCCCTGACTGGAGTAGGCCCTGTCAACGCTGCGGATGACATCGGCATCCAGAATATCGGCATTTGCGATATTGTCCCCCACAGTCCGGCCGCTGACAGTCAAACAGTCCTTGCGGATGAGGCCCAGCTTGTCCAATTCCTTCATCACCGCCGGGATGCCGCCCGCGTTGTCCAAGTCAACCATAAAATGTTTGCCCGCTGGCGAAAGTTTGCAGAGGTTCGGGCTTTTGCGGCTGATTTCGTCAAAAATTTCCAAGGAAATATCCAGGCCGGCCTCTCCAAAGACGGCCGGCAGATGCAGCACCGTGTTTGTGGAACAGCCCAGGGCCATGTCCACGGCCACGGCGTTGGCCACAGCCTTGACCGTGACTATGTCGCGCGGGCGGATGCCGCGCTCCAGCATTTCCATGACTTTCATGCCGGATGTTTTGGCCAGGCGCGTGCGGGCCGCGCTTACGGCGGGAATTGTGCCGTTGCCGGGCAAGGCCACGCCTATGGTTTCCGAAAGACAGTTCATGGAATTGGCCGTGAACATGCCCGCGCAAGAACCGCAGCCAGGACAGGCCCTTTCGGCCATTTTTTCCAGATCGTCCTCGCTTATGGCGCCTGCGCGCACACGACCCACGGCTTCAAAGACGGTGATCAGATCTCCTCTGGTCCCTCCAGGAAGGTCGCCGGGCAGCATGGGGCCGCCGGAAACCAGAACGGAAGGCAGGTTGAGGCGCATCATGGCCATGAGCATGCCGGGAACGCACTTGTCGCAGTTGGGGATGAAGACAAGGGCGTCAAAGGCGTGGGCGCGGGCCATAATTTCCGTACAGTCGGCAATGTACTCGCGTGACGGCAGCGAAAAACGCATGCCTTCGTGATTCATGGCCAGCCCGTCGCATACGGCGATGGCCGGAAATTCCAACGGCGTGCCGCCCGCCATGCGCACGCCGGCCTTGACGGCCTCGCCCAGAACGCGCAAATGCATGTGGCCGGGGACGACCTCGCTGGCGGAGTTGACGACGCCCACCAGAGGACGGTCCATTTCTTCCCTGGTCAACCCCAGAGCGTACAACAGGGAACGGTGAGGAGCTTTCTCCAGACCGCTTTTCATGGTGCGGCTACGTGTGTCGTTCATGGTCTTGTCCTTTGATTTATTGCAAGCCTGTCCAAAAATGTTTGAATATCAGAATAATCGCCGATTCACAAGGAAAATGCACCTGTTCCGGGCGGCTGGAGCAGGGAAAATCTATTGTTCCCGCGATGAAATAGGATTATGCTTTCTCGTCGTCAGCGGCGTTAGGTTTTGTCCGCAAGGAGGCAAAATGGTTGCACGCGGTCTGATCTTGTCTGTGGTATGCTTTTTGTGTACAGCGGTTTTTGCCGCAGCCCGGGAAGGGTATGTCGTTCGCATTGAAGACGACGGAGTCATCGTTTTCAGCGAAAACAGAGACTTGTCCGACCCGTTGAAAAGATACTCTTTTTATGGGGTTGAAGTGCCCACTGTGCGTCAACCTATGGGGCCGGAGGCTTTGGCCTGGTTGCGGGAACAATTGCCTCCCGGCAAAAAAATCAATGTGGATGCGGCAGGCAAGGAAGAAGCCAGCGGCACGCGGGCAATGGTCCGGATTGACAGCGATTCCGTGAATTACCAGCTTCTCGCCCAGGGTTACGCCTGGATCAATCGGGCGCTGTGCAGGGCCGTTTTCTGCCGCCGCTGGTATATACAGGAACACCATGCGGTACAGGAAAAGCGTGGTTTGTGGAGTCTCGGCCTGTCAACGCCGCCTTGGCAATGGAGTCGGTGAATGAGCGAAAGATCACATATTCTGGTTATAGATGACGAAAAAAATTATCTTCTGGTGCTGCAGACTCTGCTCGAAGACGCCGGATACGCCGTAACGGCTGTCAACGATCCTGAAACAGCCCTGGCTTTTCTGGAGGAGAGCGAGGTGGACGTCGTCGTGACGGACATGAAGATGCCCAAGATCACCGGGCAAGGGGTGCTGCAACGCGTCAAAAAATCCTGGCCGCACATTCAGGTGCTCATCATGACGGCTTTCGGCAGTATTGAAAGCGCTGTCGAGGTGATGAAATTCGGGGCCTTTGACTATATCACCAAACCGTTTTCCAATGATGAGCTTTTGCTTTCTGTGCGCAACGCGGCCGAGCTTGCCCGCGCCCACAGACAGTACCGAATTTTGCAGGCGGCCATGGAAGACAGATACGGCGTGCATAAAATAGTAGGCCGCAGCCGGGCCATCCACGATGTTCTGAGCATGGTTGATCGTGCCGCGCCAAGCCGCGCCACGGTGCTCATTACCGGAGAATCCGGCACCGGCAAAGAACTGGTCGCCCGCGCCATCCATTACACAAGTCCGCGCAAGGACAAACCCTTTGTTTCCGTCGACTGCATGGCGCTGAATCCAGGTGTGCTGGAAAGCGAACTTTTCGGGCACGAAAAAGGGTCCTTCACCGGAGCCGTGGCCATGCGCCGGGGCCGTTTTGAGCAGGCCGACGGGGGCACGCTGTTTCTGGATGAAGTGGGGGAACTGACGCTGGATTTGCAGGTCAAGCTGTTACGTGTGTTGCAGGAGCGCCGCTTTGAGCGCGTCGGCGGAACGGTTCCCCTTGAAGTGGATATACGCATTGTCGCCGCTACCAATAAAGATTTGACCGGCCTGGTGAAACTGGGTCAGTTCCGTGACGATTTATTCTATCGTCTGAATGTGGTGCATATTCCCATGCCGCCCCTGCGCGAACGGAGAGAAGACGTTCCCGTGCTCGTGACCCATTTTGTGGAAAAAGCCGCTACGGAAAACAATATGCCGCCCAAATCCTTCACGCCTGAAGCGCTCAATTACCTTACAGGCTATGAATGGCCAGGCAATATACGCCAGCTCGAAAACGTGGTGGAGAGCTGCCTTGTGCTGGGTTCCGGGGCCGCCATAGGCGTGGACGATCTGCCGCCCGACATCCGCGACGAGGAGGCGCAGTTCAAAAGCGCTGTGGATTTGCTTCCCGTGGAACTTGACCTGGCCGATACCCTGGAGAAAATTGAGGCCGCGCTCATTCGCAGGGCTTTGGCCAGGGCGAAACTTAAGCAGGTAGATGCGGCAAAATATCTTGGCATTTCGAAAAGTCTTCTGCAGTACAAGCTGGGAAAATATGGCATCACAGGGCATTGAACCCGGTTCCGGCAGGAAACGCGCCATACTGCTGGCCGCCTTCGGCGCGAGCAGCATGCAGGGGCAGGCGTCCCTGAAAAATTTCGATTCCCTTGTACGCGAACGTTTTCCGGGCATACCAGTGCGTTGGGCCTACACGTCGCTTATTCTGCGGGAACGCCTTGCCCGGGCGCGCCAAAAAAGCGACTCCGCGGCAAAGGCATTGCAGAGACTCGCCTTTGAACATTTTGAAGAAATCGCCGTTCAACCCTTGCAGACTATCGCCGGAAAGGAATATACAGAGTTGTGCCGCGCCGCGAGAGAAGTCGCCTGCAAAGCCGGTCTTGTCTGTCGTGCCGGCGCGCCGCTGTTGGCGACAGACGATGACGTGCGCGAAACAGCGCGGGCCATTGTGCGGCATCTGCCGCAGGAACGCCTGCCGAATGAGGATGTCGTGCTCATGGGACACGGCGCGCGCCATGCAGCCGTTGCGCGTTACGCTGATCTGGCCGTGGCTGTGCGCGGCCTGGACAGTCATGTACATGTAGGCGCCATGAATGGGGGCCAACGGCTGGAAGAAATACTGACCAGGATCGAGGGCAGTCGCGTTTGGCTTATGCCTCTGCTTTCGGTTGTCGGCCGTCACGCCGTGCAGGACATGGCCGGAGAGCAGGAAACGTCATGGCGTTCGCGCATTGAAGCAAGCGGAAGAACCTGCGTGCCGGTGTTGAAGGGTATGGCGGAATGCGCCGGTTTTGCGGAAATTTGGTTGCGCCACCTTGGGGCTGTCGTCCGGGCGCTGGGCTGGACCTGCAAATCTGTTAGTACGGAGTAAGTCATGAGTAAACATTGTGCGCTACTTGTGTGGCTGGCGCTGTCCCTGGCCGGCTGCGCTTCAGAGAGAACCCAGACGCTTCAGACGGCGGGTGCGGACGCGCCCGTTGTCTCCGGTGGAGTCAACCTCTTCAACCCGTGGCTGAACACAACTCTTCCCAATTCCCGCCGTCTCTCTGCGGACGGCGAACAAATGGCCAAGCAGATAGGCTCCGGAGCACAGCGCATTGAAGGTGAAGCTGCCTACCGCAAGCGCTGGCGGGAAGAGCTGTACCCTGTTGTTTTCGGCGACATGCGCGCCCCGCATGAAATTCTCGTCCTGCTTGATTTTGCCGCGCCGCAGAGCGAAAAAGTCTGGCAGGCTGTCGTTGACGCCGCGAAAAGCCTTTCCCCAAAGCAAATCAAGATCGTCGTTTATGGCAACAGCAGGGAACAGTACGGTACCGACCTGCTGGGCTTCGCCATATGGCTGAGCTGGTCGCGTCCAGAGCAGGCCATGCCTTGGCTCAGCCATGCCCTGTCGCGCTGGAACGCCGTCAAGGCCGAACAAAAACGCCTCAGAGGGCGCTCCGTGCCCTTTGTCAACGAATTTGACGCCACAGCCAAACCGGAAGATTATCCCATCATATACACCTACATGCAGCGGCTGCGCCCGCCGGTTTCGGCCAACGACGAATTGGAGATATCCAGATACTGCTATGACGCGGGCAACGTAAACATGTATCAGGCGGCGCAAATCGGAACATATTACGGCGTCAAGGCGTTCCCGGCCGTGATTGTGGACGGCAGGCCGCTGGGTTCGCCAGGCGCGAACTCAATCCTGGCCGCTCTGGAGTAAATCGCCTCCGAGTTCTCCAATGAGTTTACATTGATAGAGAAAGCCCCGTGACGTCGTCGTCCGTCACGGGGCTCGGAGAGAGAAAAGCGCCGAATATTGCAGTTATCCGGCTTTGACAGGGAATATACCATACGCCGAAAGTTTTCCCGTGTTTGTCTTTCATGCGACACTTTCAAAAATTTTTTAGCGCTAGAGAATGCCTTCTTTAATTATGAAATGTCCTGTTGTGTTATCGTTGGTGTCGCCATCCGAAAGGCTTGCGAGGGTCTGAAAAAATATTCTGATGCACGCTGCCTGTCACCTTGAAATCTTGGTGGTTATGCGTTATTTTTTTATTGAGACTGTTGCACGGTGAAATACTCCACCGGCTAAAGCCGACGGCTTCGGGAACAGCCGCAATGTAATAGCTTGTTTTTCTTAATATTCAACAATGTCAAGACGAAGAGGGGTGCATGAAAAAACTGTTCGTAGTCTTTTTGATTGCTTTTTTGGGATTTTCTTTACCCGGTTGTGCCTGGCTTGGCCGAACAACAGGAAAGGCAAAGGCCAAGATGGAGAGAAAGGTGGATGATATAGACCGCGCTTACCATCAAGGCTACTCTGAAGAAAAAAGAAAGACGTCAGAAAACTCGGCATCGCGCTCTGACGCCAAGCAAGTTCCAGAGGAAGATCCAGCAACCTCATCTGAAGAACAACAGCAAAAACAACAAAAAGACGTTGAGACCACAACTTCAATATAACGCAAAAAATACCAGTGATGAGACATCGCGTAGCTATAACTGGACTTGGCATAATTTCATGTCTTGGCACGAGTCCCAATGAGGTTGCCGAAGCTCTTTATGAAGGCAAATCTGGCATTATAGCCGATTACGAACGCAAACAACTGGGCTTTTTCTCTTGCCTCACAGGCGCTATTGCGCCGTACATCAGTCATTTTCCTCTCTCCCGGAAGCAACGCAAAACTATGCCGGATTTTGCCCAATGGGCCGTGGAAGCAAGCGCGCAGGCTCTACGGCAGGCTGAATTTCCACTTGAAGACCTCCATAATGAACGAAGCGGCATTCTTTTTGGTTGCGACTCCAGCGCACTGGCACCTATTGAGCAAACCACGATTTTGCTGGAAAAGAAAAATACAGCATCCCTCGGCAGTGGTTTGGTATTTCGTTCGATGACTTCCTGTGTCACCATGAACCTGAATACCGTGTTCGGTACGCAGGGGGCTTGCTGGACTATAAGCAGCGCCTGCTCCAGCGGTGCCCATGCCTTGGGACAAGCGGCTGATCTCATTATGCTTGGCAGGCAGGACAGGATGCTGTGCGGTGGAGCCCAAGAAATTAACTGGCAGTCTATGTGCAGTTTCGACGCTCTTGGCGCTTTTGCATCCAGAGAGGATACACCCCATACCGCCAGCCGACCTTTTGATGCCGAACGTGATGGACTAGTCCCCAGCGGGGGTGCAGCCGCTCTATTTCTGGAGCGTTACGATCTTGCTCAAAAACGTGGGGCCAAAATCCTCGGCGAAGTGGCAGGATACGGCTTTTCTTCTGACGGAGAAAATATTGCCGTTCCAAGTCAAAACGGATTGTACCGCGCCATGTGCATGGCTTTGAAAACGGCAGGAATGGAACCACAGGATATTGATTACATTTGTGCGCATGCGACTTCCACGCCTGTTGGCGACAGCGTAGAAGCTCGATGTATAACAACGCTGTTCGGTGAAAAAACGGTACCCGTGTCGTCAACGAAGTCCATGACCGGCCATGAATTGTGGATGTCTGGGGCGGCGCAGGCAGTCTACAGCGTAATCATGGCCAAGAATCAATTTCTGGCTCCAAACTGTAATTTCAACACCCCTGACAACGATTCTGCATCTCTTGATATTATCCTTGAAACTCGTCATGCAGCCCCCAAGGCGACTTTATGCAATTCAGCTGGATTCGGAGGGACAAACGCCTCGCTCGTCTTGCGATTCCGGGAGAATGAATGACAAGCGCCGATAAACCCTTTGTGGTCATTGGGGGCGGCATATCCGGAATGGCGGCAGCACTGGTTTTGGCGAAGTTTGGATTTTCTGTTGTTTTGATTGAAAAAAGAAAGCAGCTTGCTCCCACAATCCGCGGCTTTTCAAGACAGGGCACGAATTTTGACACTGGCCTTCACTATGTGGGTGGACTCCAGCCCGATGGCCCTTTGACCCGCTATTTCAGCTTTCTCGGACTGAGCGATGTCCCTTTTACAAATCTCTGTCAAAATTGCTTTGATCGCATTCGTTTCGCCGACAGAGCAGAGGACATACAGTTGCCCGTCGGCCGAGATGCCATCATTGACTACCTAAGCGGTATTTTCCCGGATGACAGGCATTTTATCTCATCTTATTACCATCAAATTCAAAACCTGTTTGATTCGTCGGGGTTTTTAAATTTCAAAGGAAACTTTCGGGACGCCACAAATGCAGCATGTAAACAGGAATCCTTGGCATGTGTAGTCGACAAAGGAACACAAAATCCAATATTGCGCACTGTTCTCTCAATACATTCGCTCCTGTATGGCGTTTCCCCAGAAGAAACGCCATTTATCCAGCATGCAAGAGTGGCTGGTTCATACCTGGAAGGGGTAAAAACTGTCGCTGGGGGTGGCAAGATACTGGCATCCTCTTTTGAAAACCAATTAGCCAAATCTGATGTAACTTGTTCATGCGGTTCTGCAGTTACGGCGATTTCATATGACCACGCTGGTGTAAATGGGGTTGTTTTGGAAGACGAACGATTTGTTCCGGCAGCTGGCCTGCTTTTTACAGCCCATCCGAGTATATTGCCTAAATTGTTGCCTGACGGTGCTATCAAACCGGCTTTTTCCCGCAGGCTTTTATCTCTGGAGGACACTATATCATCCCATACGCTTTTTTGCTCATGTGACAGCGAGATACCCTCTGTGCAGGGCAATAATCTGTTTGTTTGCCTAAAAACAGGCATCTACCACGCATTTCGGCCAGATTGCCGTCTGGATGACGGACCATTTTATGTATCCCGCCGCGTCCCAGACAATCTGGTTACTCCCATGAATCAATCCGGCCTGATTATTTTTGCTCCTGGAAATATCAGGGAGTATGGTGAATGGGCAGATTCAAAAACCGGGCAGCGTCCGGAGGCATACAGGATTTTTAAGAGAAGGCGGATGGAAAGACTGCTCGAAATTTTTCTGCGCCATTGTCCGGAATTTAAAAAAATCCGTGTACTGGATGGTGGAACGCCTCTGACAAACCGGGATTATTTGGGGGCACCATTAGGAGGGCTTTACGGAACTAAACATTCCCTCAATCAATTCAGCCCGCTGCCTGCTACCAAAATCCCAAATCTATGGATGGCCGGACAATCAATTATAGCGCCTGGCATTCTAGGCGCTGTCATTTCTGCATTTGTGGCTTGCGGCTTTATAGTCGGCATGGAAAAGTTACAAGCGGAGCTTCGCAAATGCATCTGAAGCGCGTTGTAATTACCGGCATGGGGGCGGTTTCTCCATACGGAAAAGGAAGCGAGCTTTTGTTCTCAATGCTGTTTGCAGGTAAAAGCGCTGTACGGCACATTGAGTCGTTAGGCAATATTCCAGGTCTGGGACCACGAGTGGCAGCAACTGTCCCGGATGTTGGCATAAACGAAATACCTCGCAAAATTCGGCGTTCCATGTCTGCCATGTCCTCTTACGCGTATCTTGCCGCCCTTGAGGCCATTGAGCAGGCAAAATTGGATAATGACATTGTTCAAAGCGGTCGCCTGGGGATCGCTTTGGGGACTACAATGGGCAGCCCAGTGAATTTAGAGCATTTTTTTCGTCAATATATTGCTTCGATAGGTGTAGAACAGGTAAAATCAACACTTTTTTTCAGCATAATGAGTAATTCGGCAGCCGCAAACCTTGCTCAGTCATTAGGTGTGACAGGCCGCGTACTCAGCCCCTCCGCAGCCTGCGCTTCCGGCTGTCAGGCCATTGGTTTGGGTTACGAAGCGATTGCTTTCGGCAAGCAGGACTATATGCTGTGCGGCGGAACGGATGAATATCATCCTCTGGTATCGGGCACCTTTGATATCATGCTGGCGGCCTCTACAACTTTCAATGACACACCCGAGCAAACCCCGCGTCCGTTTGACATACGGAGAGATGGAGTAGTGTGTTCTGAAGGGGCCGGACTGATTCTGTTGGAGAGTTTTGAAGCGGCCCAAAAACGCAAGGCCACAATTTTGGCGGAAATTGCCGGTTTTGCCACAACGTGTGATAGCGGCAATATTGCCTCGCCTTGTCCTGAATCCATAGCTACCTGTATCAGGGCAGCTCTCGATAATGCCGGGATTTCCAGCAGTGATGTGGAGTACATCAACGCACACGCGACGGGGACAGAATTGGGGGATATGGCTGAAAGCCAGGCCATTGCCTCCATTTTCGGCGACAATGTTCCTGTTTCAAGTCTTAAAGGACATATTGGGCACACAATGGCCGCAAGCGGCGCGCTGGAAAGTATTGCAGCCGTGCATATGCTGAATAAAAAAACCATATTACCTACACTCAATCTCCAAGAAATTGACCCACGCTGTTCAGGTATATTTTTACCCAAAGAGACGGTTGCTTTTAATGGCAGTCTTATTGTAAAAAATAGTTTCGGTCTGGGTGGGACTAACTGCGCTCTGATTTTAAGGAGAATGCAATGACTGACCAGGAAATTGTTCAAAAGGCATATACCGCGCTAGCCCAGGAATTTGAGCTGGATATAAGCCAGATGAACCCTGAGACGCGTCTGCGTGAGGATCTCGGCTTGGACAGCCTAGACTATGTGGACATGGTAGTCGTGCTGGAGCAAGCCTTCGGCGTCAAGATTGGAAAAGACCCAGAGCTTACGTCCGTTCGTACACTGGGTGATGTTCATGAATTCATACTGAACAAAAAACGTGCCCTGGAAAAAATCCAATAACGTGCATAAAATGCAACAAACAGCCCTTAACACGTTTAGCAATTTTGCTTCAGTATGCAAGTTCAACATACTCTTTTTTGGCGGATTGATAGCATGGACAATTGCATATTTCCCCATCGCTTTTTTTACTTATATATTTCGCGTTCATGTGCAGCACAGTCAAAAGCAGAGGGAAATCAGGGCTCTCTCCCATTTTTACGGGAAAATTTGCTGCTTGCTTCTTGGCAAGCTTACTAAAATTGAATATACCAATAGGAACAGTGAGCTACCCCACGCGTACATTATTACGCCAAATCATCAGTCTTTTTTTGATCCATACTGCATTGGTCTGTTCCCGATTAAAAATCATGTGTTTTTTGTTCGCAAGTGGCCGTTCAAGATACCTCTTTACGGGATCATTATGCGAGAGGCAGGCTACTTGAATTCTGAAAATATGCAGATAAAAACATTTTTGCAACAAGCCGGGGAACTTTTGCACGATGGCGCGGCTCTGATTATCTACCCAGAAGGAACACGCAGTTCGACAGGAGAGCTCGGACGTTTCCATTCCGGTGCATTCCTCCTTGCGATGAAATACAATGTCCCGATAGTGCCTATGTGCATAGCTGGAACTGGCAGTGTATTTCCAAAAGGAAAATCATTCGGCAAACCGGCACAAGTACGCGTTACATTGATGGAACAGGTGAATCCGACAGCCTTTAAGCACTTTGGTGATACTGCTCATATACACATGCAACGCTATATAAAAACAGTTATGAAAGACGCATTGACGCATTTTCATGACATAAACAAATGCCGGTGAGAACGGCAAAATCAAAAGGAGATTTTTTATGGGCATCTCAAAACGTCTTTTACCTCTTTGCTTTATTTTTATCTGTACTTTTGTTATGTTGGTTGGTTGCCGAAAAACCGTCCCTGTTGAAAATATCAATAGTCCGATGCCGATGGCTGCACAGTCTGTAAACAAAGCAAAAATTGCGGATGCCATTATTCAGGGCGGCATGGTAACAGGCTGGCAAATAACGCCTACTAGTGATGGGATAATGACAGGTATCTTGCATATCAGAAATCACACTGCGGTTGTCGCAATCACATACGATGATAAATCTTATCGTATCGATTACAAAGACAGCGTTAATCTGAAATACAAGGACGGCAACATTCATCCATACTACAACGGATGGGTACACAATTTAGACAAAAATATTCGAGCTCGCCTAGACTCAATAAGATAATAGGCTCCGTGCTGAAAAGGCCAGCTTATGCCGGCCTTAAAATATAACAGAGTATGTTCCCGCAGGCAAGAACATTACTTTTCCAGATTGAAATAAATTGAGGCGTTTCATCCGGAATTCTATACATGCAGGCACTCCCATGCTTAAATTCCCAGTCCCTGCCATAGACTTGCTGCCCCATGCTCCTCCCATGCTGTGTATAGACGCTCTTACCGCCGCCTCTGAAACACAAGCTGAGTCCGTCGCGCATCTTGCCTGGGGACATATCTTGCTTGAACAGGATGCCATTTCTGAAGTCGGCTATATTGAGCTTGCCGCGCAAACAGCTGGAGCGATGAAGGGATACTGGGAAAAAATTGCAGGCCGTCCCATAAGCGACGGTTACCTTGCCGCTGTACAAAATTTTACTGTTTTTGACAAAGCATTTCTTGGAGAAACGGTCAGCATCCACATCACGCTGCTTATGGAACTTTCCGGTGTACGGTTGATTGAGGCGGAGATCAAACGATTACCTCAAAAAACAAGCGGAAATACCACCAGCACGCTTTTGGCATCGGGCAAACTGAAACTATTTTTACCTGAGGCAAGCCCGGAAGATGAAAACAAAATCGGCACGTAATCCTTATAGATATTTACTGTTGGGGATATTATTGTTTGCCCCAGTCACATGCGCCGCTCAGGACAGCGCGGATGCCCTAACCCGTCTTCAAATTTTGACATCGTCTATAACCACGCTATGTTGTAATTTTACACAGCGCACCAATATATTACTCCTAGCCGAACCGGTTGTTTCGAAGGGGAAAATGCTCTTTCAAATTCCCAACAAGCTTGTGTGGGAAATCATGGAGCCAATGCAGGAAGGTTTTGTTCTTAATGAAGATTCAGGTTATCGGTGGGACGAAAACAGAAAAAATCGTCGCTCATTCAAGACCTCTGATGACCAACTTGCCAAACTTATCAGCACGCAGATTCGCGCCTGGGTAAAATTTGATCAGAAATGGCTTCAATCCAAATATTCCATCCACGTGGAACAGGATCACCCACTATGCCTCGCGCTTGTCCCCCGAAACTCTGAAGCCAGATCCACAGTATCACTAATACGTATTGTTTTTGCCAATAATGGAGTTGCAATGTCCGTGGAACTCCAAGAGGCCAATGGCAATAATACTTTCATTATATTTGAAAATGTTCATGTAAATAAACATATTGACAATCAGGAGTTTGAATAGTTGCGAATTCCTGCGGCCATTGCTTGCTACAATTTTTTTTATGACAAAAAATTGTGGCTTGTCATCCTGCATGCCGTTATTGTTATCTTGTCTCTTTTGCTGAGCGTCAACCTGAGAACGAGCGAGGATATCTCGGATTTGATACCTACACAACCGAGATACCTGACAAGAGATTTCACATTTATAAAAAATGCGCCGTTTATGCGTATCATCGCTGTGACTGTTGGCGGAGAAGATAATCATGCCGCTCATGCAGTCATGCTTTGCGAGTCCATCAAATGCTCTATTCTCCCCGAAGTCATGACAGGCATTGACAGTGTCTTCAGTCCCAATTTTCTTGAAAATCTGATTCGTTATACTCCCAATCTACTGACCGTAAATCAATTGACGCAACTTCATGATACCTTGTCAAAAGCGTATATTCAAAACGCAATAGCGAGAAATAAACGTGATCTTCTTGGTCCAACAGGCATATTCACACAAAAATTAACTGCTATTGATCCTCTGCGACTGCGTGATCTCTTTATAAAAGATATTCTTTCTGCAGATAGCTTGGGGAAATTTAATCTCAATGATGGTTTCTTTACCGATAAAAGCGGAAAATATTCACTTGTTCTTGCAAAGCCAGCAGTTTCCATGACTGATTCAGATGGCTCAGTAAAAATAATGACAAAAATAAGGGATGCAATATCAAACTTATCTGAAAAAAATGAGATTTATATTCAGGGAAGCTACGTGCATACAGAGGAAAATGCAAACATAATAAAAAGCGATTTGCGTAGAATAATTCCAATTTCATTTGTAGTTTTGACATTTTTACTCATCTTATTCTTTCGCAACGCATATTCTATGATTGCTCTTTGCATACCAGTTATCTCATTGATGTCGTCAATAGCGATATTGTCCATGCTATATAATACAATTTCTGGAATAGTGCTTTCCTTTGCCAGTGTTATACTCGGCATTACTGTAGACTACGCCATCCACACCTACTTCGTCCTGTCGCCAAGCATCGATATTTTAAATAGTTTGTCAAGGTTATCCGCGGCATTGCTGGCTTGCGCTCTGACAACCTTATCCGCATTTGTATCTTTGTATTTTTCCGATATACCTGCCATTAAACAAATGTCACTGTTTGGAGTCTCGGGCATATTGGCAGCCCTTATCGTTTCAATATATGTCCTGCCGCATTTTGTTACTCTTAGGCCACAAAAACCTCTCCCGCCAGAGCATCCCGCGAAACCGTTAAAATTCTCTTTTTTGCTGCTGATTGCACTCGCAAGCATTTCTCTGTTCGTGATTATAAGAGGCATATCGTCATTGAGAATTGATGGAGATATACGCAATCTGGCTTGGAAATCTGGAGCCACCCTGTCGGATGAAGAAAAAACCCGGAATATCTGGGGGTTCAACAACCAATCAATCATCATTGTTTCGGAAGGGGAAGACGGTGAACAAGGTCTGGAGAAAGCGCTCCGCATTAACGACAATGTGTGGGACATCCTCAAAAAGGAGCACATTGGCGCATCAAGCATCGCGCCTTTGCTACCTTCGGAGCAGCGTCAGCGTGTGCGTAGAGAGATATGGCGCGATTTTTGGCAGCAGGATGGCCAGAATATACTGGAGGAAGTAAAAAAAATTCAGTCACAAGCCGGTTTTTCAACTTTCGCATCCGCCCAGTTCGTTTCTTTAATCAACTCTGAGCCTCCGATTATTGTCCCAGCAACATTAAGAGAAATGGGCGTGGGTTTCTTCCTAGATATGTTTGTCGCAACGACGCATGATGCAAATCTGGTCTATACAATAGTACAAACTGACGAGAAAATATCGCCGGAAGTCCACTCCAGATTATTTTTAGCAGGAGCAAGACTTGTGTCGGGCGAACTGTTTCGGCAAAAAATAGCCGGAGCTTTCAGTGATGAAATCAAACGCTTTTGCAGCGTCACGTTTTTTATGACACTATGTGTAGTAGTTCTCCTTTTCCGTACACCAAGAAGATGCCTGCCTGCGTTGCTGCCTATGTTCACCTCACTTGCAGCCACACTTTTACTCTTTCTTCTGTTTGATATTCCAGTCAATATATTCCATGCAATGTCACTCCCACTTGTTATCGCCTTGAGCGTGGATTATGGAATTTTCATGCAATCATCACTGGAAACACATACCACACATTCAACTGAGAAAGGTATTATACTTTCTGGCCTTACTACTTTAGTCGGCTTTGGTTGTCTCCTTCTAGCCCATCACCCTGCCCTTCATTCCATCGGTATAACTGTCACCACAGGAATAACAACAGCCATGGCGACTGCCCTCTGGTTGTTGCCGCGTTTACTGCGCGGACAAAATACATAACTATGAAAGCAAAATTTTCAATACTCCTTGTCATCGCAATATCTTGCCTGATCTGCCTTGTTTCATGCTTCGAATCCCGTCGCTTCATCCTCTATGGCAATAACTCTTGTCCACAAGAACAAAGTTTGAGCTTCAGGCACAAAGTCAGCATTACGTTTCCCCGGCAGACTAACCCGGTGACTTTTGACGGCTTGCTGCAACTTGACGGACTGCCCCATAAACCTGTCTTACGTGCGGTGGGCCTCGGCACTATGGGATTGACCATGTTCGACATGACCATTGCCAAAGGTATTCTGAAGATTTCCACTATTCACCCGGCCCTTTTGCGTATGCCGCATTTTAAGGAACACATGGCATTGTGCCTCACGAGTGTCTATGGTAGATTATTGGGCATTGACGCAGACTCTGCGAAGCCGGGGCAGAATCAGGCTGAGATAGACTTTTCGGATGAAAAACCTTGGCCGCGAAATATGAAATTCAAGCATAATAAACCTGACTATACTGTCGCTATCAGACTTGTTGAGATCCAAACCAAAATAATGGAGCCCAGACGTTGACTTCCCTCGCTGCTGAAATGCAACACTGCGTTATTTCGCCAAGAAAGGAAACAGAACCCGGCGTCTGGGAGTCTGTATTCCGCTTTCCATACAATTTCCCCGGCTTTGTCGGACATTTTCCAGGGAATCCCGTTTTACCAGGAATTGTTCAAATTTTGGCTGTCATACACACTGCGGGGGAATTTACCCTGCATAAAATAAAAAACTGCAAATTTTCGCGTTCTGTCCATCCCGAAGAAGATTTGTCGGTACGTCTACAACTCGCCCCTGCGCAAATTTCTGGAAAATATGAGACCGTCGCTCAAGGGGAACTGAACGTGAACGGAGGAGTTTGCGCCGTGATGACACTTTACCTGAACCGCTTTGCTCTATAATAGTATTTCCATGCTGTTGCCAACATATTTCAGACAACCCCCAAATATCGGTGGCATTTCTTGCCCGGCACCTTTATGCTGCACGATTTCCCGCTTTGTGCGCTTTGAAGAAGTTGACCCTTTGAATATTGCCTGGCACGGCCACTATGCCTCTTACTTCGAAGAGGCCCGTGTGGCTTTCGGTAAGGCTTATGGTCTCGCTTACTTGGATTTGTATGCGGCGGGCATTGTGGCTCCCATCAAGCAAATACACATTGATTATAAGCATCCGTTGCACTTTGACGAGGAATGCCGGATTACAGCATCGCTTTTTTGGAGCGACGCTGCCCGACTCAATTTCGAGTACGAAATCACGAATAAGACCAGTATTATCACAACGCGTGGCTATACGGTACAACTGTTTCTAAGTCTGACTGGCGATCTTTATTTAGCAAAGCCGGATTATTATGAGGAATTTTGTAAAAAATGGGAAAATGGTAGTTTCATTGGCGAATTGAGGGAATGGGAGAGATAAAAAAATATTTCTTTCCAACCGAGACCCATACTGCCCCCTTGACAAATGCGCTACCAATAAGCCATGATTTGGCAGGATATGGATATGGAAACGACAGGTCTGTACATGCTCTAAATGTCTATTATATGAGGTATATAATGAAAAAATTATTTATTTTAATACTTACTATGATATCTTTAACTTTTATTGGTTGTTCGAATAAATATAAGACTACAGATAATTTACAAATGTTAACAAAACTTGAGCGCAGTAAAATTGTGTACATCTCAATTTCTAAAGATGGAGTGTATGGCAGTGAAATCTATAGAGATTCAGGGAAAAAAGTTACTAATGCTCTGCAAACAGTGCTTACATCTAATGTGTCCTCAATAATTGTTGCAGCAAAAGTTGAGTCACAGAAAGAAGCTTTGCAAAATGCGAAGACGTCAGGAGCGCGTTACCTTTTTTATCCGGCGATTATACACTGGGAACAACGTAGGGCAGCATGGTCAGGTATTCCCAGCAGACTGGGTATTTCGATAACTGTTTTTGATCTTGCAAAAGAAGATGAAGATTCAATGCTTATGCAAAAGCAGTTAGATGTAAGAGGAAAAATTTTTACATTTAAAAGCCAATATGTTGAAGAACTCTTGCCACCAACTTTACAGCAATTTGTGAGTGACATTTTTTAGTATGTTTTTTCATGACTTGCCCTATGATTGCAGTATTTCAATTTAGTGTCAACATGACTCTAGCATTTAAGATAAAGTGAAGACTGTATGCGTAATGTTAGTTTGTTGACTCCTGCAAATGGCGCTCATGATTGTGTCGGATGTGCAGCGCAATTACCCATAGAGCATCTCTATTACCTACGAAACCTTATGCATACAACCAGCAAAAAGGATACTGCGCTTAAAAAGTATGAAAAGGCAGAAGAAAAAAAAGTGATACTGTATCCAGATTCAGGTACAGACACCTTATTGCCGTAGCAAATGTCAGGATCAGCCCGTGAAAATGCCGCCGTTCACGGATATGACTTGTCCGGTAATATAACTTGCGTCCGATGAGCATAAAAATGAGACAACCGCCGCTACTTCCTCCGGTCGTCCCACACGCTGCATAGGTATAGTGGGGGTTATCTTGTCCATGGAAAGATTGGCAAGCATTTCCGTGTCAATGAAACCTGGGGCAACTGCGTTCACAAGCACGTTACGCTTGGCAATTTCCACTGCAAGAGAACGCGTGGCTCCTATCAATCCAGCTTTTGCCGCGGAATAATTCACTTGGCCTCCTATGCCGGTTTCACCGGATGTGGAGGCCATGTTGATTATACGACCTTCGCGCTTGTGGAGCATGCGCGCCAACACAAACCCGGTCACGTTGAAGAAGCCGTGCAGATGCACATCCAGAACGCTGTGCCAATCTTTTGCGGACATCATGGCCAAAATTCCGTCTCTGTTAAATCCGGCATTGTTGATAAGCGCATAAGGTGTATGTTCTTCAAGCAAGGGAGACAATATCTTTTTGCACTCGTCGAGGTCAGCCACATCGAAAGGCAAAAGCCGGCATTGCCGCCCTTTTGAATGTATGCTGTTCTCTATGGATTTCGCGGCGGTGTGGTCACTGCGGTAATTCAGCCATATGTCAAAGCCATCTTCGGCCAGTCGCAACGCGGTTGCTCTGCCGATGCCCTTTGAAGCGCCGGTTACGAGGGCTATTTTTACCTGCTCCACTTTTACGGACTCCCTGTTTGTTCGCTCTAGGGCGTGTTAACACAAATTGACAAGATTATATAAAGAGTATAACTTGTTCTGATGGAAATCACACATGAACAATATGAGAGAATTGCTGACTGTTTTCCACGCCAGAGGGGCA
>JAISTW010000004.1 GCA_031272405.1 Desulfovibrio sp.
TAGCGCCGCCCCTGGCCGTTCAGGTATTCGGCCCTGTGGTCAGTGTTGAGGACGACCACGGGATTGGGCATTTCCTCGATAACGGACAACAGCGCGGCGAGGGAGGCGTTGCAGGCCCCGACTATTTCGGCGAAGCCGTTCCTGTAGAGTTCCTGGCGGCCCCTGGCCGCGATGTCGCCGCGCTGAATCTTGCCGGCAAGCGCCAAAAAGCCGTCGCGCATCTGTTTCAGGACGCCGGGAATGGCCTCAATGGCGTCGACCATCGCGCCGATCTCTCCCTTTTCCTTCACCGCGCATCTGGCTTCCACATCGCCTCCGGAAACGGCCGTGGCGAAGGCGGACACTCTGGTGAGAATGCGTATTATGTTGAAAACGATGAGACAGGCGATGACGGCGCCCGCGAGCACACCGCAGACGGCGAGGATGAGGCTCAGGCGCTTGGCCGCTTCATTCGCCGCCTCTCCGGTCTTGATGTTTTCGCGCTCTTCCTTGTTGATCGCGTCGTTTTCCGCGAGCAGGGTTTTTAGCGCCCCGCCGGTTCTTTCCTGCACTGTTTTCCAGGCCGCGTCTGCGATCTTGGCGTCCCGCATCATGTCCTTGAGGGCGCTGTCCAGCGCGGCGTGGGATTTCATGAGCACATTGTCGAAAAGTTTCGCGCTTTCCTCCGTCTTCACATGGACCTTCAAATCGTTCAGGCTCGCGCTCAATTTCTCGACGCGCTCAATGGACTGTTGCGCGTCGTCCAGCTCGCAGCTCTCGCTGAAACGGCCCAGGCTGGCGGTAATGTTGGCGATCAGTTCCCAGGCGGAGCCCAGGGCGTGCAGCAGGTGAACGTCTTCCTCGTCGTGGGCCTGGGCGGACATTTTGTTGAACGCCTCGAAGGCCGCGTGGTAGGCCGGCCTCACCTCGGTTTCATACACTTTGGACAGGTTTCTTCTGCTGTCGAGTAATTCCTTCAGGCAGTTCGTCAGGGGGTCCACCACCTTGGACAAGGCTTTGAGTTTTTCCCGGCGCGCTGGCTCGGCGGTCACGTTCGCGGCATCTTCTATGAGCATCTGGGCCTTGTCCACGGCGGCCTGGGCCGTATCCATATCCTTGGGGTCGTCGGTGGTGAAATACCTGTAATAAGCGCCCCTCATTTCCTGCAAGGCCGCAACGATGTCGCTCAGGTCAGTGTTCATGAGAGAAATGCGGTTGGCCGTCGCGAAAGAATCCGCGAAGGTGATGGCGTTCCTGTAGCCCGACACGGCGACCAACAGGACAAGAAGCGTCATGACTGTAAAACCGGCGATGATTTTGAACTTTGTGGTCATAAGATATCCCCCTGATTGAGACGTCGCCCTCCCGCCCGCGATGCGTCGCCTGCGTTTGCGAACAACGTCAAATTTCCAGTCGCGCCGCGCCGCGCCTGCTGTTCAATTTACGTTTACGGCCGTTTGCGGGGAAACTTTAGGGAGACGGCGAGGCGCGGACGACGCGCGCCGGAACGCCGCAGGCCAGGCTGTGCGGCGGCACATCGCGGCTGACCACGCTGCCTGCCCCGACAATGGCCCCCTCGCCCACGGTGACGCCCTTCAACAAGATGCTGTTCATGCCTATCCAGGCGTAGTCCCCGATGGTCACCGGAGCGTCGTTTTCATAGCCGGGCGCGTCCGCCCGGCGTTCCGGCGGCCAGGGCGCGTGAAAATCGGAATCGACCACAACGCAGTTGGGGGCGAGCAGAACGCCGCGTCCCACGACGATGCGCGTGGAACGGGCCGTCAGGGAACATCCGGTCAATTGCGCGCCCTCGCCGATTTCGATGGCCGCGCCCGGCCCAAAAACCCGGAGGCGTACCGGAGCGCCTGTAGTGGCGGCCGTGGCCCTGCGCCAGGAGGAAATCAGGCTGACCCCCGCTCCAATGCGGATGCTGCCGCCAGGCCAGCGCAGCAGGCCGACCGGCCCGTGCGCCGTGACCCCGGCGCCGACTTCAACGCCCAAAATTTTGGCTTTGAGGCGCAGACGCGCCGTTCCCCACAGGCCGCCGCAAAGGCGCATGGTTTCAAGGCTGATGTAGCTCGCCATGTTGGGGAGGGTCAAGCCGCGCTCCAGAGCTTTGACCAGCAGACGCTTCATGCTTCGTTTCTCTCAATGGCCATGCGGATGCGGCAGATTCCGCATTCCCGGCCCGATGACGTGGGATGGCCGCAGCGAGGGCAGGGCTTGAGCAACAAGGCCTTGTCAGGCTGCGCCGCGACAAAGCGCGGACGCCCGTTGCGGAGAAATTTCTGGTAAAAGTCCAGCTTGCGGCCGGGCATGGCCGCCTCCACCCTGCGCACGATCCCCTTGAGCGTGCTGAAGGTCGCGCCGGGGCTGTAGGGACAGGGGGCGTAATGGTGTTCAATGCCCGTCAGAAAGGCGTAACAGGCTGTTTCAAATTCCGTGAGACGCCAAAGGGGTTTGACCTTGCGGGCAAAGCCGGCCTTTTCTTCCAGCAGCGGCCCCTGGTCGGCCAGATAGGAGGCGTCCCAGCGCAGGACGTTGCTGAAAAGCCGGGCCGTTTCATCGTCCAGATTGTGCCCGGTCGCCAGAACGTCAAAACCTTCCCCGAGAGCCGTTTCGTTGAAAAAATGCCGCTTTATCTTGCCGCAGACGGAACAGATGGGACGGCGCAGGCGCGATTTGACAAGGGGGATGGGCAGACCGCGGGCCGCCGTCTCCAGCACGATGAGCTCAAAACCGTGCCGGGCGCAGAAACGCTCCGTCACGCCGCGCGCCGCGGCGGAGGAAGCGGGTATGCCCAGATCGATGTGCAGCCCGGTCGCCCTGTACCCCAGAAGGGACAGGGCCAGCATGAGGGAAAGGGAGTCCTTGCCGCCGGAAAGGGCCACCAGAATCCGGTCGCTGCGGGTAAAAAGCTTTTGGCTTTCAATGCCGCGCTCTGTTTGCCGCAGGAAAAATTTTTTGTAACAGTCCGGACAAAAGGCGGTGTGGTGGCTTTTCAAAGCCACCACAGCCTGAGAAGCGCATATTCTGCATTTCATGGAACGTCCTGCCGCGCGTCGCCGACGCTGTCCCGCGCCTCGCGCCAGGCGGAAAAAAGACGACAGGCATCCGCGGCCGTGCGCGCGATGTCCCAACACGCGCGCGCGCGCGCGGCGCGTTCGGGGACGTTGCGCCACGGAGCGCTCGCCATAAGCTCTCTCATGGCCAAGGCCAGGGCCTGGGGATCATCGGGCGGGACAACCGGGATAACGGCAGCCCCGGCAAAATTTTCGCCTGTCGCGGCGCATCCCGACAGGAGTTCCACATGGAGGGCGCTGCCGCTGCAGATCACAGGGAGCCCGGCGGCAAAACCGGCCCAAAGGGCCGCGGGCGGCTCTTGCGGGGACAGCCCCGGCGCGATCCAGGCATGGCAGGCGGCCAGAAAATCCGGGGGCGACTGATCGCCCAGCAGGCACAGGCGGGAAGCCACTCCCAGCCGTTCCGCCTCTTCCAGCACATCCGCGCAGCCGGGGATGGAACCGACGACGCGCACTTCCCAGGGCGGCAGTCCCCCCACTTGCCACAGGGCGGACATGGCCCGCACAACCGTGAGCACGCCGGAATTCGTTCTGCCTTCCCAACCCATGCCGAAAATGAAATGTCCGCCGTCCTCGGGCGTTGAACGTGGACACGCCTGTGGCGCGGGCGGGCAAAATCTTTCGCCGATGCCGGGGGCGAGCAGTTCAAAGCGGTCGTGGCGGGCGTCGGGAGCGGCCTCGGACAAAAGACGGCGCAGTTCCCCGTTGCCGCAAATGATTTTTTCCGCCGTCCACAAGGTTTTGCCGCGCAAAACCTCTTCAGGGGGAAGCGCGGCGAAAAAGGCGTGCGCCAGCAGTGCCGTTCCCGGCCTGCGCAGGCGGCGCACCGTCCGCCCCAGGGGCATGGCCCCTCCCCCCGTCGTCAGAACAAGCGCATGCGCATGCCGACGTTGCCAAAGCCAGAGTCTGAACAGGAGCAAAGGACTGCGCCGGCGTTTTACGGCAAGGTGCGGAATGCCAAGCGCCGACGCCTGCCGATGTCCCCAGGAGCCGGCCGGGCAAAGCACGAGGGGGGCGAAGTTTTCTCCCTCGCGCAGGGCATGGGCTATGGCCAGGGTTTGTTCCGCCTCCACATCCGGCAGGTGGGACGAATCCGCGCCTTGCGCTGTTTGATCCGGCAAAAAAATCAGCAGGCAACCGTCGCGGTCCGACGTCGCTTTTTCCTGGGCTGGCGTTCCCGGTTCCGCTTTTTCCTCCGCCGCCATCAGTCGGACGCGAACGCGTTTTTGTCCCTGACGGCCACCAGATCGCGGGCGAGCAACTTCTCGGCGATCTGCACGGCGTTGAGGGCGGCGCCCTTGCGCACGTTGTCCGCCACAATCCACATGTTCAGACCGTTGGCGACGCTTTCGTCCTCGCGGATGCGGCCCACAAAGACGGGATCCTCCCCGGCGTGCGGGACGGGCATGGGGTACATTGTCTCCCTCGGATTGTCGTACACGGAAACGCCCGGCGAGCGGGAAAGGAGGATGCGGGCCTCCTTGGCCGTCATTTTATTTTCCGTCTCCACATTGACGGATTCGGAGTGCCCATAGAACACGGGCACCCGCGCGCAGGTGGCCGTGACCTTCACCGAGGGGTCGTCGAAAATTTTCACCGTTTCGTTGACCATCTTCATTTCTTCCTTGGTGTAGTCGTTTTCCAGAAAAACGTCTATGTGGGGCAGGATGTTGAAGGCTATGCGGAAGGGGTAGACCTTGTTCTCCGGTTCACGGCCGTTGAAGAGGTCGCGCACCTGACGCTCCAGCTCCTCCACGCCCTTTTGCCCTGTGCCGGAAACGGCCTGATAGGTCGAGACCACGATGCGTTTGATTTTGACGGCGTCGTGAATGGGCTTGAGGGCGACGACCATCTGAATGGTGGAGCAGTTGGGATTGGCGATGATGCCCTGATGTTTTTCCAGATGCTGCGGGTTGACTTCCGGCACCACCAGCGGACAGCGGTCATCCATGCGCCAGGCTGCGGAATTGTCCACCACGACGCATCCGGCCCGGGCCGCGTGGGGCGAAAATTTGAGGGAGGTCGTGCCGCCGGCGGAGAAAACAGCCAGGTCGATGCCGTGGAAGACGTCTTCCTTCAACTCCTCCACAATCAGCGTTTCGGAGCCGAAGGGAACCTTTTTGCCGGCGGAACGGGCCGAGGCGAAGGCGCGCACCTTTGCCGCGGGAAAGTTTCTGTCAAAGAGCGTTTTCAGCATTTCCCGGCCCACCGCGCCGGTGGCGCCGACAACGGCGACTGTCAGTTTTTTGTCCATAATATTCTCCTTCACGATGCCGTCAACGCGGCCTGTCGGTCATGGCCGCCGTTATCCGGGCCTGCGCCGCCACCGCGCCGTCCACTGTGGCCAGCGCGTCCATTTTGCAGAGGTTGAGTTTCATGCGCACGTTCTCGCAGACAAGGTCAAGGCGGTCGCCGGGCGTCACCTGACGGCGGAATTTCACGTCGTCCAGACCGGTGAACAGAAAAAGCCTGTTCTCCACATCTCCCAAGCCGGCGGCGACCATGGCGGCCCCCGCCTGAGCCAGGGCCTCCAGGATGAGCACGCCCGGCATGACGGGCAGAGCGGGGAAGTGCCCCTGAAAGAACGGTTCGTTCATGCTGACGTTTTTGTAGGCTCTGATGCTGACGCCGGGAACGCATTCCACCACCCTGTCCACCAGAAGAAAAGGATAGCGGTGGGGCAGTAAACGCAAAATCTGCTGAATATCCATCTGCAGCGGCGCTGTCATGGGCGGCCTCCGTCGTGTGTCTGTGCCGTGGTGCGAAAATCTGCCTTTGAGTATATGTTTTTTGCCGACAATGGCAAGTCAAAAAGCCTTCAGCCATTGGAGCGCGGCCTGAAGCGCTTTTGGGGGCAGATTCCAGGGCGGGAGCAGCAGGCGACGGCCGCCGGGAAAAACAAGCAGGCTGTGGTGCAGGAAAAAGGCCGGCCCCGTGTTGAAGGGCGGCCCGCCGCCGTACAGGGCGTCGCCCTGCAGGGGATGGCCCAAAGCCGCCGCGTGGGCGCGTATCTGGTGACGCGCTCCGCGTCGTATGCGGCAGCCGGCAAGGGTGAGGCCCTGTTTCGCGTCGCGCGCCGGATTGTCCCGCGTGTCCGGGAAATCCGCCCCGTCGCCCAAATGGGCCAGGGGCGTAAATTCCGTCCAGCGCGTCCGGTCGTCAACCGGGGCCGTCAGTCGGCTTTTGCGGCGTTTGGCCGTGTCCAGCCCCAGGCGGACGACGGTTTCATCGGTCAGACGCCCGCAGAGCAGCGCCAGATAGTGCTTGACGCAAGCGCCTTCGCGCTCGACGGCGCGAAAGGTTTTGACAGCGTCGTCGTTCAGGGCTGCACAGACCAGCCCGGACGTGTCGCAATCCAGGCGTTGTAAAAGCCGCGCCTCTCCACAGCCGTCCGGCAGAATCCGCGGCAGGAGCGCTTCCAGGTCCGGCCCTGGCTGGCCGGCCAATGCGGCGCAGTGCAGGCCGGAGGGCTTGTCCACAAGGATGTAGTCCCCTGTCCGTTCCAGAAAACGGGGCGTCAAGCTGGCGGGAAGGTCGGATGCGTCCTTGGGGCGCTGGTCAAGGTCAATTGAAACAACGTCGCCGGCGCGTACCCGGCATCCGGCCTTTGCAATGTGGCCGTCGCGCAGGGCCAGACCAGACGCGACGGCGCGCCGGCAGGCGCGCAGACCGAGGCGCGGGCAAAGGCGCTTCAGAGCCGCGTCCAGACGCAGGCCGTCCAGTTCCGCCGGGATGACGAAGACAGTGTTCATGGTTTGTTCTCAGTGCGATTTTCCAGAACATTCGTCAAGACATCTGTCAGACGAAATGAGAAAGGGGGAGACGTTTTGCCCCGTCTCCCCCGCGCGCATTGACTACGGGAGAGGAATCAATGCGCAAGGACGGAACGCGCAATCAGTCTCGACTCGCGTTCCGTCCTGATTTTGCTATCCGCCGCCCGTGGCGGCGTTGAGGGAATTGATGGCGTTTTGCGTGTCCTGGTTCAGGGAATCGGCTTCCACGACCACGACCATGCCCTGGTTGTCGCCCTTGCCCACAAACTCGGCGTGTTCGTGCCCGCCCTGATTCGAGGTGCCTTTGTAGTCCCATCCGTCGTTGCCGTCCATGTCGATCTTGACGCCGTCGTCGTTCACTATGATGCCTATCTGGGTCAGGTCGTTGACCTTGGAGGCGTCCAGGCCGCCCACGGCGATTTCCATATCTTCATGGCCGTCCAGCAGGCTGTTCATGTTGCTGAGCATGTCGTCTAAGGTTCCCCCCGTGTCCACAAGCAGGGCGTCTATGCCCTCGTCGCCGGAAATCACGTCGCCTTCGTGGTAGACGATGAGGTCATTGCCCGCGCCGCCGTGAATTTCGTTGCGGCCCGCGCCGCCGTCCAGGAAGTCGTTTCCGTCTCCGCCATAGAGTTTGTCGTCGCCCAGTCCGCCGAATATCCTGTCGTTGCCGTCTCCGCCCATGAGAATGTCGTTGCCGTCCGCGCCGTCAAGAATGTCGTCGCCCCGGCCGCCGTAGAGCAGATCGTCGCCCTTGCCGCCGGTCAGCCTGTCCTCGTGCCCGGTGCCGACAAGCATGTAGCTTTCATCCTTGCCGGACTTGTCCATGTTGTCGCCCTGTTCAATGGCCGCCACGTCGTAATGTCTGCCGTCGCTTGTTCCGGCGCCCGTTCCGGTGGTCACGAAGATGTCCGTGCCGTCGTCCGTCACCTTGTCGCCGGGCTCGACGTTGACGTAAATGTCTGTTCCTTCGCCGCCGTCAAGGGTGTCGTTGCCGGCGCCGCCGACCAGTATGTCGTTGCCCTTGCCGCCCTCAAGGGTATCCGCGCCGCGCTGCCCGAAGAGCACGTCGTCCCCGTCGCCGCCCCTGATATGGTCGGCGGCGTTTTCGTTCGTTTGCAGAACGCTGTTGGAATCATCCGCCAGTTTGAAAGCGTTGTCTTCCACAAAATGACGGACATCGTCCAGGGTTGGGTCGGCCACGCCGTGAGCGGCAAGCCAGGCCTTGATGGTGTCTACGGTTGTTTCGTTCGCATCGCGGCTGTTGAGGAAAGCGTCGTCCATGACGTTGCCGAGAATGAGCGCGTCGCCGAAGATCGTATCCGAGCCTTCGCCGCCGGAAATCGTGGTGTCGTATATATTCATTATCTTTTCAACGATGTCTTTCAGCGCGTCCGTTATCTGGCTGAAGTCCACCGTCGCATTGGGGTCGTGCGCATTGGCGAAGGCGTCGAAGACACTATCAAGCATGCCAAGATCTATTCTCGTAATCGTTCCCGAACTGCAAACGCAAGTAAAGTTATTGAACGACTGCCCGCCCAGCAGATCCCAAATAGCCTGTTGAGCGTCAAAAGTCTCGCCGGTATTGTCAAACAGGGAAAGCAGCGCCTTTGCGGCGGGGTCATTGGCCATGCCCACGCCGACGGCGTAATTCTTGACGTTATGCTCCGCAAGCATCTTGTTGAATGCTTCGAGGGCGTTTATCAGGGTAGCCTGGTCGCAGACCTGCTGATTATTCGGCTGGATTGTGGGGTTGAGGAAATCGGTGCCGTTTGGTCTTTGATAGGCGGTCGGGACGCCATCAGTGATGAAGATATTGACGTTTTCGCCATCCGCTTGGCTCCCGAAATAGTTGCCGGCGCCGGTAAACGCCGCATCGTAGTTGGTGCCCCAGGTCTCCCCGATGCCGACCCATCGGCCACCGGTTGAATTGTACTGATTGGCGTAACTTCTGAACATGTCCAGATAGGATGTTCCGGAAATAGTAGTGGCGTTAGGCCCACTCCCCGTGCCAAGCGAATAATCATAATTCCCCGAACCAACAGGGCTTTCTTTGCCGAACTGGTGCAGAAGCGCCAGCACATCATCCACATCCGTGAATGTGCCGAGTTGATGGTCGCTGGTGCCGAAGCAGGAAAGTCTGATGTTGATAGGCGCTTCAGGGTTCGCGTCCTGGTATGTTTTGAAATCTTTGAGTGAGTCCTCAATGGCGCGCATCATGGAGTCGAATTCCGTATTCGGTTTATTGGATTGACCGCCTTTGTCAGATGTATCAACGGAATAGGACAAATCTATGGAAATATTGATATTCAGCGGCGAGTACTGGGTGTACTGACTTTCCACGCCGGACACGTTCACCGTGTCGCCTATCAGCACATCGTCGCCCTGACCGCCCTGAATGGCGACAGTATTGCCGCCAATATGGGCGCCGTCGCCGATCTTCAGTCCGTCCGGCGTATATGTTACGGTTACGGTGGAAGGTTCATCCGAACCGGAAACATAATACTGGTACGTTCCGGAAGTTTCCTGCTGGTTTTCCGTCAGCGCGCCGGCCCTGTTCGCATCGTTTTTCGCCTCGGTGTCCACTCTCCAGTCATCCGTTTTCCCGTCATTGAACGTGCCGTCATTGAGATAGTCGGCTCCGGCGCTGTTGGGGGTAATGGTGTCAACGCCCGTGCCCGCGTTGATGGAGTGGTGTCCGTGACCGTCGTTGAACTCAATCATCCCGTTTTCGTCCGGCTCATGCACGCCGCCGTTCGCGTCAACGACCCTGGTGATAGTCTTTCCCCCGACATGCTCATCATTGGCGAACAGGTCGAGTCTGCCGGAAAAATCCTCATTGATGCTGACGGAATCGTTATGCAGTTCGGCCGGAGTCGGGTCAACGTAAGGCGGGGGCGGCGCGATGTCAACAGGAGGCTGGACATCGGGCGGCTGGACAAGGGAAGGCGAAACAGCGGCGAGGGTATCCGTGCCTTCGTCACCGCCGTAAGGCAAACCCGCCGTCTGTCTGGTTTCAACTTGCTGGGTGGGCAGCGTCATGCCCCAGTCCAGGTCGTTGAGGTGATTGATGCCGTCGGCAAGCCCCGCGTCGCCATAGTCGTGGTAGCGGTTGCCGCCGGTCGCGCCGGTCGCGGACGGCCCGGCGGCCGGGGAAATATCCGGCGCGAAGGCGTCGAAAAAGTCCACGCCGGCCACGCTCTGGCCTGAAATTTCAAATTCCGGGAGATTGTCTTTGGAGAATTCCTTGTAGAAATCCTGAATCTCTACCACGCCTCCGTTGGAGAAAGTGAAGACGAGGCTGTCCGAGCCGTCCGGCCTGCTGATGGAGGCCTCGTCGCCCGGGGCGAAGTTCAGAATGTACCTTTGGTCAGATTGAGCGGGAATGACAACAGGCTGTCCGCTTTGTTGTGGGGGAGTGACATTGATGTCCGGCATGATTGCCTCCCGTTGCTTGATCGGCGTTTCGATCACGACAACGCTGATGACGCTGCAAAAGCGAGACGGATGGACGAACGCCGATAAAATTGTTCTTGAATAAACGATACGTATGAATCCACGGCCTTGTCAAGAAATTTTTTGAGGGAAAGGCCAAAAACTGATGTGTAATGTCCACTGTTTCACAGGGCAGCGCCTGCCATATGGCGTTGCTCCTGGATGAGCCACTTGCCCGCAGCGCGTGTTTTGTCTATGATGGCCGTGCGCGCAGGAGGTGAACGTCATGCTTGCGGAACGTGTAGCCCAGTGGGAAGGGGAATACAGACAGCAGGGGCGGGCCGACGCCTCCCGCGACTTTGCGCGCCGTTTGCTGAACGACGGCATGTCGCCGGAAAGAGTCGCGGAACTCAGTGGCCTTGCCCTCGACGCCGTGCTCAAACTCGCTGTTCTGCCCTTGCAGTAAGGCAACTGTTTGGATGACAGGGGGATTGGTGAGGGAAACATGGAAAAGACACGCTGCGGATGGGCCGTTGGCTTTGAACCGGCAATACGTTATCATGACGAGGAATGGGGCGTGCCCCGCCACGACGATGCGGGCCAGTTTGAATTTCTCGTTCTGGAATCCGCCCAGGCCGGCCTTTCCTGGAATACCATCCTCAAAAAACGGGAAGGGTACAGGCGCTGTTTCGCGGGTTTTGACGCCGAGCAGGTGGCCCGCTTCACGGAGCGGGATGTGGAGCGTTTGCTGAAGGACGCCGCCATAGTGCGCAACCGCAAAAAAATAAAAAGCGCCATCGGCAACGCCCGTGTTTTTCTGGATATCGCCGCCAAACACGGCAGCTTCAGTCGGTGGTTATGGGATTTCGTGGACGGACGTCCCGTGCGGAACGCCTGGCGGAACATGCGCGAAGTACCGGCGTCCACGCGTCTCTCCGACACCGTCGCCAGGGAGATGAAAAAGCTCGGATTCACCTTCATGGGCAGCGTGATTGTCTATGCCCACATGCAGGCCACCGGCATGGTCAATGACCATCTGCTTTCCTGTTTTCGCCATGAAGAAGTGGCCGCTCTGGCGTTGCCGACGAGCTCGCCGGAATAGCGGGGATGTCGCGCATCGCCGCAGGAAGGGATATTTTTTGAGCCTGCCCGAGAGCATTTGGGAGGCGACTCCTTAATCCGCAGCATACCGAGGAGGCAGCATGCGCTGGCAAGGTCGTGACGAAAGCAGCAATGTGGAGGACCGGCGCGGTCGGATTTCCGGTCTTGGCGGCCTTCCCCTCCCGCGCGGCAAAGCCGGCGTCGTTGTTCTGCTGATGGTCGTTGTGGCCGGATTTTACGGCATTGATCTGACGCCGCTTCTGACGGGCGGCTCCGTTTCCAGCGTGAGCAGGCCGTACACGCCGTCGGACAAGGAGCAGGAGATGGCGCGCTTCACTTCGGTCATTCTCAAAACCACGGAAGACTCCTGGCAGAGCATCTTCCGGAAAATGGGCCAGTCCTACAAGGCGCCGAAACTTGTGCTGTACAGCGGCGCCACGGAGACGACCTGCGGCTATGGGCAGTCGGCCATGGGGCCTTTCTACTGCCCGGCCGACACGACTGTGTACATCGACCTTTCGTTTTACCGGGACATGAAAACGAAGCTCGGCGGCGGGGGCGATTTCGCCCAGGGCTATGTCATCGCCCATGAGGTGGGGCACCATGTGCAGCATCTGCTGGGCATAGACAGCAAGGCGCGGCAGATGCAGCAGGGCGCTTCACAAGCGCAGGCCAATCGGATATCCGTGATGCTGGAGTTGCAGGCCGACTGTTTTGCCGGCGTTTGGGGCAACGCCATGAGGGAAGAAAATATTCTTGAACCGGGCGATCTGGAAGACGCGCTCAGAACGGCGCAGGCCATCGGCGACGACCGTCTGCAAAAGCGGCAAACGGGCAGGGTTGTGCCGGACAGCTTTACCCACGGCACGGCAAAACAGCGTTACACCTGGTTCAAGCGCGGTTTTGATTCCGGAAATCCGAACAGCTGCAACACATTCGAAGGGGTCGACAACTATGGCGAGTCACGTTTGAGGTAGTTTATACCCACAATGTTGAAACCACCCTCGGGCATCGCTTTCTGGATCAAGAGTGAAATTGCTCTAAAATCGTCTGCGCCCATGAAAGGCCAGCACCCTGTAGATGATGTAATTTGTTCCCAGAGCGCCAGCCACGGCGGCAAAATAGACGGGAACGGCATTCCAGTCCCGCGCGGTTGCCGCGACGATGACAAAGAACACGGCAAAAGCGTAGGAACCCATAATAACGCCCCGCTCAAATTTCCGGATCGCGACGGGGCCAAGGAGATGGTGCGAGGAAACCGACATAACGCAAATAAAAACCGGAAAACTGGAGAGCAGGCCGCTCAGCCTCGGGCCGATCTCGCCGGAAACCGTTGTGATCGCCACCACGAGCACTGTCGCGGCTGCCACGCGGAAAGGAATGTCCCAACACGGCGGCTTCACGGAAGGAAGGATATCCGCAACCGGCTTTATGATTGTGATTCCCAGGGCGATTCCGGCGAACACCAGTGCTACTGACGCCCACAGGGGCGGACAAACCCTCGTGAAAACAGCGACCAGAACAAAATAGACGCCGAGCGCGCATGACACGGCAAAGGGCCAGGAGTGCTTGCGGGCGGAACGCTCATAGACAAGGCAGAATGCGACCACGGGCAAAACGCCGTTGAGTGTGCTGTGAGCGGCGGCGGCCGCAAAATCCCCGCTGTGCTCAACCCGCAGAAACACGGACACCGGGCCGGAAGTGAGCGGCAGGCCGACAAGCCATCCGCCGACCGTGGGCCCCCAGCGGCGGCTGGCCACAGTTGCCGCCGCAATCAAAAGCGGCGTCAGGAGTATTTTCAGCAGCGTGATTCCCATGAGGACACGGCCCTCCCTCGGCTGACGGTAAAAAACGCCGTTGAGGAATATTCTATACCCGACCCGAACGGAAGGAAAGAAAAACCGCCTGCGGCCCCCGTCGCCATTCTCTTCTGTTGTTGACAAATGCCCTGTCTGTGGCGAACATGGGCTTGGAGCCTTCCCCGCCCTGCGTCTATTCCAAACAACCGCCATAAGGAGACAAGCCATGAAAAGCGGAAACAGCCTACCCGACGCGGAGCGGACAAAACAGTTCATTGACGCTTTGTGGCGCCCCGACGGAGCGGACACGAGCCCTGTTTTGCGGCGGCTTATGGATTTCGTCAGAATCCCCAATCTCTCGCCCGCCTATGAACGGGACTGGGCCGCCACGGGGCATGCTGACGCGGCGGCGGAACTGTTGGCGCGTTCCGTCGCGGAACTTGCCGCGCACTGGACGGACAGGGGCCTGCCCTGCGGCGACATCAGCGTGGAAATACTGGGCGGTCGGGCCGCTCCCCTTCATGACCCGGCCGGCGCGCGACGCACGCCGGCCCTGTTGGCCGAAATCCCCGCCCACGGTGAATATGCCGGCCGGGATACGGTATTGATATACGGACATATGGACAAACAGCCGGAAATGAAGCCCTGGTCGGCCGGGCTCGGTCCCAGAAGTCCTGTCGCCAGAGACGGCAAACTGTATGGCCGAGGTGCGGCTGACGACGGCTACGCGCTTTTCAGCGCGCTTTGCGCTCTGGCCGCCCTGCGCGAACAGGGGTGCGCCCACGCGCGCGTCCTGCTGCTCGTCGAGGGGCGGGAGGAGTCCGACGGCGAGGATATCGCGTACTACCTGAACACCCTCGAAAAGCGTCTGGGCGCTGTCTCCCTGATCACGTGTCTGGACTCCGGCGCGGGGGACTACCAACGTCTGTGGCTCACCACGTCTCTGCGCGGCCTGGTGGGAGGAGTCCTTGAAATAAGCGTGCTCGACGGGCCGGTGCATTCCGGCGCCGCCTCGGGAATTGTGCCTTCGCCTTTGCGCGTCCTGCGCATTCTGCTTTCTCGTCTGGAGGATGAAAAAAACGGCATGATCAAACCCAGCGCGTTTCGGACGGCCATACCGAAAGATGTACGGCTTGAGGCGAAAAAAGCCGCGGCTGTACTCGGCGCCGGCGTGTACTCCCACTTTCCTTTCGTGGCTGGGGCGTGTCCCGTCGAAGTGGACGGCGCCCGGCTTTTACTGAACAGGTCCTGGCGCTCCCGGCTTTCCATCGTGGGTTTGAGCGGTTTTCCGGAAGCGCGTGGAGCGGGCAACGTAACCCTACCTCGCCTTGAGGCGAAACTTTCTCTGCGTCTGCCGCCGACCCTGGATTGCAGGCAGGCTGCGGACGCGCTCAAAACCTTGTTGGAAGCCGATCCGCCATACGGGGTGCGCGTCGGCTTCAACGCGGAAGCCTGCATGGCCGGCTGGCGCGCTCCCGGGCAGAGCGCCTGGCTGCGCGGGGCCGTCAATAGGGCCTCGCGGACTTTTTTCGGGAATCAGGCTGCCTCGTTCGGCGAGGGAGGCAGCATTGACTTCATGCGCACGCTGAGCCAGGCCTGTCCCCACGCCCAGATGCTGGTCACCGGCGTTCTCGGCCCCCATTCCAACGCCCACGGAGCGGACGAATCGCTTGACCTGAACGCGGCGGGCAAGCTGAGCATGTGCCTGGCCCATATTCTGGCGGCGCATGCCCACAGAGCCGCGTGAGACGCGGCGGCGCCCCGTTACTTTTCTTTTTTCCGCTCGACCGGGGCCACGCCGGGATGATAGCCCAGCCAGTATTCGGCGCCGTGCGGCTGCTCTTTGACCTTTTGTTTCGCCTCCCGAAGCCTCCGGAGTTCCCGCATTTTTTCGCCCGCCGCCCGGCGCGAAGGTTTGGACGTAAGGGGCATACACGCGTCCAGATCGTATTTTGCTTTGTACAGTTCTACAGTCAGACCATGCGAAGCCAGATGGCCCGCCGTGATCCTGCGAAACGACTTTCCGCATTCAAGACAGACGACGGGCTTTGCCCCACGCCCTCCGTTCCTGCCCGGGGCAATGCGCGTTTTTGGGGGAACGCCGACAGCTTCCGCCAAGGGTCGGAGACCATCCGACAGTTTTTCCAGCATGGAAACCATTTCATCCGCGGTCAATGCCCGGAAACAAGCCTGGGCTTTCACCAGTGCAAGAGCCTGTTCAAGAAAATTGTTCACCGTGTCCCCCGAAGAACGCAAAACGTCATCTACGCCTTGTCCGGAGCGGTTTACGGGCCGCGCCCAAGGCATTTTTGACAGCATACCACAAGCGGCCGCAGCAATCCAGTGCATGTCACGGTGAAATATCTGCCTGGGAAACATCTGATATGAGTATCCCTTGTCCTCTCTATCACTCTTTCAGGCACATTTTTTGCATTTTTTACATCTGTTGACCCATACGTCAAAAATTTCCTTGTGAACGAAGAAGATTTCCTAAAAGCATGCAAGAGGAAAAAATGAACATCACATCCTTGTTTGATACGACGATCATGCCGGACACGACTTTCCTCCAGGGCGCCGACGCCGTCGGCAACTCGGGAGCGAAAGGCGCCACGTCAAAAACAACGTCCAGCGGCGACAGCGTCAGCATCTCGGAAGAAGCGAAACGCCTTCTCGCCGAAAAAGCGGCGGCGGAACAAACAGCGACCTCCGTCGCCGAAGCCGACGCCGCGCAGACGGCGGGAAGCGCCGAAGCCGGCTCGGCGTCCGGTGGTACGACGAACAGCTCCACGGAAGACATAAAGACGCAGATTGAACAGCTCAAGGCGCAACTTGCCGCTCTGGCAAGCCAGATGGGGTCCGGCATTGACGGCGTAGACGGCATCGGCAGGCTGAACGCCATACAGGCCCAGATTGCCGCCCTGGAAGCCCAGTTGACGGACGCCTGAGGCGAGTCAACACTTTTTTGAGCTTCTTAACGCTTCTATAATAAACGCGGAAACCGGTACTGTGCAGTTTTTTCGCCCTTTGATTTTGCAGCTGCGCAGTCAGTCAAGTTTTAGTTTGTCTTGAGTCGGCGAGGGAACAAGAAGCCCGATTTTCAGGGACGCAGATCGTTGCGCTCCTACAAAAAATCCGGTGACGCCGCCGCCTTGCCGCCGGCCAGCATGGCGCGCATATAGTGGATGCCGTGTTCATCCACGGGTATGATGGGAAAGGATCTGCCGCAACCGTCACAAGCGAGCATTCTGGGTTCAGTCGGACTCGGCACCGGCACATGCTTGCCGCAGTGCGGGCATTGGTAGAAAAACAGAATTTCCATGCCGTCCGGCGGCACAGGGCTGATGCGGAGGATTTTTTCTGGCATCCTAAGCCTCCGCCACAAGATTCCGTCCGGTCATGTTCTGTGGAACAGGCAACCCGACCAGACTCAGCAGGGTGGGGGCCACATCGGCCAATCTGCCATCCTCAAGGCGAACACGTCTGCCTTGCGCGCTGAGAATGCAGGGTACCGGGTTGGTGGTGTGAGCCGTATGCGGCCTGCCGTCGGGCGTGAGCATGGTCTCGCAATTGCCGTGATCGGCAATGATGAGCATGTTGCCGCCGCGCTGTTCCACAGCACTGAGCATGCGGCCCACGCATTCATCCACCACCGTGCAGGCTTCCACGGCCGCCGGCAGCACGCCGGTGTGTCCTACCATGTCCCCATTGGCCAGATTGCAGACTACGAGATCATAGATATTCCTGCCCCAAGCCGTTTCAAAGGCAGCGGTCACTTCACGGGCGCTCATGGCCGGTTTCAGGTCGTATGTGGGCACGTCGCGCGGCGAATCAACAAGAATGCGATCCTCGCCGGCAAGGGTATCCTCGATGCCGCCGTTGAAAAAGTAGGTCACATGGGCATATTTTTCCGTTTCCGCAAGGCGCAGTTGGCGCAGGCCCAGGCGGGAGACTGTTTCGCCCAGGCCGTCGTGCAACGGGGCCTTGGCGAAAGCGACGGGGAAGGTGAAATGCGCGTCATAGGGCGTCATGGAGGCGATCGCCGCAAGGCGCGGCACATGGCCTCTCTCGAAAGCGTCAAAATTTTTCTCCGTAAGCGTCTGACACAACTCACGCATTCTGTCCGCCCTGAAATTGAAAAGAAAAACGGCGTCGCCGTCAACGATGCCCGGCGCGTCGCCCGTATCAAAACGAACCGGCTGGACGAATTCATCGGTGGCGTTTGCCGCGTAAGATGCCTGCAGCGCCTGTGCCGGGCTTGCCGCGAGTTCAGCCTTGCCGTGAACTATGGCTTCCCAGGCGACTTGTATGCGTTCCCAATGTTTGTCGCGATCCATGGCGTAAAAACGTCCCGTGATATCAGCTGTACGCACGTTGTCAAGACCGGCCAGATGGGCTTCCAGGTCTTGCACATAGCCGAGTCCACCCTTGGGGTCGGTGTCGCGCCCGTCGGTGATGAGGTGCAGACGCGCCGGAACGCCCGCCTGCGCGGCCAAAGTGCAGAGCGCCTTGAGGTGGGCGATATGGCTGTGTACGCCGCCGTCGGAAAGCAGACCGATGAAATGCAGACGCCCCCCGCTGTGGGACGCGGCCTGGAGGATATCCCGCAAAACGGGGTTGACGGCGAACGAACCGTCTTCCAGGGCCAGGTCGATACGCGTCATATCCTGATAGACGACGCGCCCTGCCCCGATGTTGAGGTGCCCCACTTCGGAGTTGCCGATATAACCTGTGGGCAGGCCCACGTCCCGGCCGGAAGCGATGAGCCGGCTGTGCGGACAGCGTGCCGCGAGGGTGTCCAGATTGGGCGTGGCGGCCAGGTGCGTAGCATTGCCTGGGCCCGCTGGAGCGATGCCCCAGCCGTCCATAATCAACAAGAGTGTCGGCGTCACTGAATTGGGCGTCATGGAAGTGTCCTGTGTTGTCAGTTTTCGGGAAAACCCCAGAGAGATTCCAGGCGGTACAATTCCCGCGAGGACTCAAGAAAAATGTTGATGACCGTGTCGATCAAGTCCAACAGTATCCATTGGCCCAGCTCATAGCCTTCCCTGTGCAGATACCCCCAGCCTTGCTCATGGCACAATTGGGCCATGTCATCGGCAAGGCTGCGGGCATGGCGGGCGGAACCGGCCGTGAGCGTCACCAGCCCCTCGACAAAAAAATTTTTGCCCGAAAGGTTGATGCACGTCACGCGCTCGGCCTTGCGTTCTTCCAGTCGGGCTTTGATACGGGCCAGCTTTTCCTCGATGCGCAACGTTTCGGCAGCGTCTTGAGTGAGCGCGCCGACATCAGTCGCATTGTTGCCGTATTTGTTCATAGCGCTTCAAAGTATACTAGCTGCGCTTTTTGTCAATGTTTTTTCCAGCATATCAAAGGGGAACGTGTTACAGTCCGACTCCTCCGACGAAAGCGGCCGATGACGCTTCTGCAACTATTTCGAATGGATATTTGTTTTAAAGCTGCGGAGCTCCAATGCTCGGCAGGGCGTGCTCCAGGGCGTGCCCCAGGGCCAGAAGCCCGACCTCGCCAAAGGCGCGGCCGATGATCTGCATCCCCACCGGCATGCCGCTTTGCGCTCCCAAACCCACAGGCAGGGACAGACCAGGAAGTCCGGCCAAATTGAGCGAAAGCGTATAGGCGTCCATAAGATACATGCGCAGAGGGTCGTCGCTGTGTGTGCCTATATTCCAGGCCGTTTCCGGCGAAACCGGAGCGCAGATCACATCGCAGTGTTCGAGAGCGGCCAGATATTCGTCCCGGATCAGGCTGCGCACCTGGGCTGCCTTGCGGTAATAGGCGTCATAGTAGCCGGCGGAAAGCACATAGGCCCCCAGCATAATCCTCCGCTTTACCTCCGCGCCGAAGCCCTCCGAACGCGAACGCACATACAACTCCCAAAGGTCGTGAATATTCTCGGCGCGCCGGCCGTAGCGCACCCCGTCAAAACGGGCCAGATTGGAGCTGGCTTCGGCCATGGCGATAATATAGTATGTGGCGACGGCGGCCCTGGTGTGCGGCAGACTCACTTCCACCAGCTCCGCGCCAAGCCGGCTGGCCGCGCGCAAAGCGCTCTCGCAGGCATCACGCACTTCCGCCGCGGCGCCTTGACCGAAAAATTCCTTGGGCATGCCCAGGCGCGCGCCTTTCAGCGAGCCACATCCCAGAGAGGAGAGGACATCTTCAACCGGACGCGGGTCAGAGGTGGCATCGCGCCTGTCGTGGCCGGCTATCACAGAGAACACGCGGGCGCAATCTTCCACGGTTCGAGCCAGTGGGCCGATCTGATCCAGTGAAGACCCATAGGCGATGAGACCATAGCGGGAAACGCTGCCGTAGGTGGGCTTCAGTCCAACACAGCCGCACAGGGAAGCCGGCTGACGTATGGAACCGCCGGTATCCGAACCGAGGGAGGCAAAGCACTGCCCGGCGGCCACGGATGCGGCCGAACCGCCGCTTGAGCCGCCAGGCACCTTGTCTGTATTCCAAGGATTTCTAGTCGTTTGAAAGGCCGAATTTTCCGTTGTGGAACCCATGGCGAATTCGTCCAGATTGCTTTTTCCGAGAATAACGGCTCCAGCGGCGCGCAGCCTTTCCACCGCAAAGGCGTCAAAGACGGGCCTGAACCCCTCAAGGATGCGGGAGCCGGCCGTTGTGGGAAAATCCTTTGTGCAGAGAGCGTCTTTGACGGTCATCGGCACGCCGAAAAGCGGCAGAGACGCGTCGGGGCCAAGTTTGTCAAGGGCGCGGGCGCGGTCAAGAGCGCCGTTCGCATCTGTGCAGAGCAGAGCGCGTATTTTCGGCTCTGTGGCGGCAATGCGTTCAAGACAGGCCTGCGTCGCCTGGACGGCGCTGATTTCCTTTTTTTGCAGGGCCCCTGCCAATTCGGTAAGCGTGAGCGAACAGATATCCGTCATACACTATTCCCTGTGCTTGCGACACGACGCAAGATTACACGATGCGCGGCACTACAAAGCACTCGCCGTTGCTTTGCGGCGCATTGGCAAGGGCCTTTTTGCGCGCGAGAGAAGCGGCAACGACATCATCCCGCAAAACTCCTGTATGCAGCGCCGTGCTGTAAAGCGGCTCAATCCCGTCTGTATCCACGGAAGCGAGCGTGTCCATATAGCCGAGAATATCCTGGAATTGCCCGGCAAAAATTTTCTGTTCCTCTTCATTGACCCGAAGACGGGAAAGGTCCGCCATTTTGAGCACGTCATCCCGGCTGACGATTTTTTTATCCGCCATAATCCCCTCCAAACAGCAAGAAACAACGAATTTCAGACACGCCTCATGGGCTAGCGGCTCTGGGGCAGACTGAGTTTATACGATGGACGCGGCGTGGAACTTATGGGCAGCGCCGGTTGATTGCCCTGAAACGATTGGCCGGGGGGGAGCGGAACCAGGGGATTGCCCTGGGCGTCCACGGCTGGTTGCCCCTGCATGCGCAGGGCCGCCCTCTGCAGCACGGCGGCGCGGATCTGCGCAAAAAGCTCCGGATCGGCCGGGGTCATGCCCAGAGAAGAAACCTGAAACATCCACAGGCGTTGGTGAGCCAAGCCCGCGTCGTCCCAAAAAATGGGGGCCATGCTCCAGGTTGTCCGGGCCTCCCGCAGCGCGGCGTTCACATCCCGCGGGGCAGGGCGCGAATACAGACCCAGCTTGACAGCGAAACGCGTGAAGTCATAACCGAGAGCCATCCAGAAATCCCCGTTCCGAGCCTTGAGAACAGCCGGAGCCGCGGCGGCGTTCCACGCGCCGGGGAAGACGGCCAGGCTGTATTTTTCCACGTTGGCCAGTATCCTGCCGGAAAGCCCCTGCTCCCAAAGCGTGGTGCCGAGCAACACCAGACGATCTTCTCCGTTGTAGAGCAAGCTGGTGATCAGCAGATCCATATTTTTCCATGAATCCGGCAAAAAGAGCGCTTCAAAAGGCGTCTGCGGAATGGGAGTCCTGCCGTCCGGGCCGGGGACCGGTCGAACCAGCGAGGCCGCCGCATCGCTCCACACTGTGACGTCGCCCGGCGGGTAGGACGCCTTCTGCAAAAACATGCTCTTGGCCGCAAGACTTTGCTCAAGCAGGGCAGTCATACGCACGCCGAAAGCATCATTGGGATAAAAAGCTCCATAGGCGCGAATATTGAGGCTGTCCGTGGCAAAGGCCACGATAGCGTCAATCTGATCCTGCGGACTCGGGAAAAAGCGCCAGGCCCGCACGCCTTCATCGCCCGCTTCAAGGGAAGGCAAAAAGGTGAAAAAGACACGCTGCTCCGTCAGTCCGGTTCTGCGCGCTTCCTCATACCTGACGGCCTGTAGCGGGCTGCCCACGACAGCGCATTCCGCCGGCAGGGCAGAAAGTTCCGCAAGCCAGTGCGCCCCCTCGGTATTGATGATTTCCAGACGCACAGAAGCGCCCTGTTCAATCATTTCCTGCCGGGCCGCTTCCGCTCCCTTGCGTATCTTGGCGGCTATGGCCTCATAAGACCCGGAAGCGGGCAGGCCCAACACCACACAGGGTCCGGCCGGCGGCGCGAGCTTGACCGTCGTGCTCGGCGCGGGAGGCTGCCCGGGAGGCAGGGCGCAGGCGGACAGAACACACAGGACATACAGGGCGCACAGACGCGCTGCTAGATTCAACACAGCAAAATACTTGACTTTATCATTCGTATACTTGTCTGCCATAGGGCTCTCCGGCATAAAAAAACCGATCCCGCGAGGAACCGGTTTTTTGTAATATAGTTGCGCCGGCCTGACAAGCCGCAAATTCGACGGATGCCAAATTCGCGCGTTGCCGATTTGGGGATGATTATTTTTTGACTTCCGTATAATCGGCGTCCACCACATCGTCCGCGTTTTGGGCGTTCTGGGCCTCCCCGGCCGGCTGCCCGCCGCCGGCGCCCTGCTGGGCCTGTTGCTGGTAGAGTTGCTCGGCCAGCTTGTGCGAAGCCTTGGCAAGGTCGTCCGTGGCGCTCTTGATGGCGGCCGCGTCGTCGCCTTCCATAATTTTGCGCAGGGAGGCAATTTTTCCTTCAATATCTCCCTTGAGCGCGGCATCCGCCTTCTCGCCCAAATCGGACAAGGATTTTTCCGTGCCGTAAATCAGGCTGTCGGCATGGTTTCTGGCCTCAATGACTTCCTGTTTTTTCTTGTCTTCGCTGGCATGGGCTTCCGCTTCGCGCACCAACCGCTGGATATCCTGTTCCGAGAGCCCGGACGACGCCGTGATCTTGATGGACTGCTCTTTGCCTGTGCCCATGTCTTTGGCGGAGACATTCACAATGCCGTTGGCGTCAATATCAAAGGAAACCTCAATCTGGGGCACGCCGCGGGGAGCCGGAGGGATGCCCGTCAGGTCAAAACGGGCCAAGGTCATATTGTCGCCCGCCATCGGCCTTTCTCCCTGAAGAACATGGATGGACACAGAAGGCTGATTGTCGGCCGCCGTGGTGAACACGTTGCTTTTGCGCGTCGGGATGGTGGTGTTGCGCTCAATAAGCTTGGTAAACACGCCGCCCATGGTCTCAATACCCAAGGAAAGAGGCGTCACGTCAAGCAGCAGCACGTCCTTCACGTCGCCGGCCAGAATACCGCCCTGTATGGCTGCGCCGCGCGCCACAACTTCGTCCGGATTGACAGAGCGGTTTGGTTCCTTGCCGAAGAATTTCCCTACCACCTGCTGCACCAGCGGCATACGCGTCATGCCGCCGACCAGGATAACCTCGTCAACCTCGCCGGGCTTGAGTCCGGCATCGGCCAGGGCCTTGTTGCATGGCTCAATGGTGCGATCCACAAGATCGCTGACCAGGGATTCGAGCTTGGCCCGCGAAAGTTTGATGAGCAAATGTTTCGGGCCGTTCTGATCCGCCGTGATGAAAGGCAGATTGACTTCCGTCTCCATGGATGTGGAAAGATCTTTTTTGGCCTTTTCCGCGGATTCCTTGAGACGTTGCAAGGCCATGCTGTCTTTGGAAAGGTCAATGCCGTTGTCTCTCTTGAACTCGTCCACCAGCCAGTTGATGACGCGCTGGTCAAAGTCTTCGCCGCCAAGGAAAGTGTCGCCGTTGGTGGCGCGCACTTCCACGACGTTGTCGCCGACTTCCAGAATGGAAATATCAAAGGTGCCGCCGCCGAGGTCGAACACGGCGATTTTTTCATTGGCCTTCTTGTCCATGCCGTAGGCCAGAGATGCGGCTGTGGGCTCGTTGATGATGCGCTTGACTTCAAGGCCCGCGATGCGCCCCGCGTCCTTGGTGGCCTGGCGCTGGGCGTCGTTGAAATAGGCCGGCACGGTGATGACGGCTTCGGAAACGGGTTCGCCGAGGTAGGCTTCAGCGTCGGCCTTGAGCTTGGCCAGAATCATCGCGGAAATTTCCGGCGCGCTGTAGGTGCGGCCGTCCACTTCCACCCCGGCGTCGTCGTTGGCCGATTTGGCTATGGCATACGGAGAATGCTCTTTCCAGCGGTTTACTTCCGCGCTGTCGTACTTGCGGCCCATAAGGCGTTTGATGGCGAAAATGGTGCGTTTGGGATTGGTGACCGCCTGACGCTTGGCGATTTCACCCACAAGGCGTTCCTTGTCGGTAAACGCGACCACCGACGGAGTGGTGCGGCCGCCTTCGGGGTTGGTGATGCATTTCGGGTCTTTGCCCTCCATCACATACACACAGGAATTTGTTGTGCCAAGGTCAATGCCGATAATTTTTGACATATTTGAATCCTCCGGGAAAACAGCAAATTTTGGACTGATGCGGGACAAAACTCACGCGAGCTATAATTTAAGTCGTCCTCGTAATTCGTCCAGTCCCTTACAAAAATTTTTTGCGAATATTTTCGTCACTCATCCCAACCGCGTTTCACAATCCTGCAGGACCATTGCTTGTGGATATTCCAAACGTCGTTCGCGCTGTAACCCACCGGGTTCACCCACGCGCCGCATGGCGTCGAACGAGGGGTCTACAGGCTTTTCAACTCCGCCGTCAGGCCGCTCTCGTCAAGCCGCAAAAGGGCGTAGCCGCCCTTGGCCAGCGCTCCCGGATTGACGACGATGGTACGTCCGACCCTGTCCACGGCTTTTGCCTCATGAATATGCCCGCACAGGCAGACGTCGGGCCGGGCTTCTTCCAGAAAGGCCCGCACCGCCGTGGAACCGACATGCGCATTGCCGGAGATGACGTCGCAGGCCGTATCCTTGGGCGGGTTATGCGCCACGAGTACAGTGCGCGGATATTTTCCGGCATCCTTCCAACAGTCTTTCAACCAACCTTCATAGGCAGATTCGGGAAATTCGCTGGGAGTGGAGAACGGCGTTTGCGTCGAGGCGCCGACACCGAACATGGCTGTCTCCGGCGTGAGTTCCACAGTGCGTCTGTGCAGATTCACCCCCTGCTCCGTAAGCCATTGGTCAACTTCCGGCTTGTCCATATTGCCGATTTGCGCCCAGATGGGCTTGCCGCTCCCGCGCAGAACATCCATCACGGCTTCGGCCTCGCGCGCCCCGCCGACGTTGGTCAAATCTCCTGTGACGATGACACCCGCGGCGCGGCTCAGTTCGGGAATACGGGAAAAAAGGGCGGCGTCGTCATGGATGTCGCCCACGGCTATCCATATCTGTTCGTGCATATTTACGCTTGGCATGGCTGCATATCCTTTGTTATGATTTTTCGTCAGGATTTTGCCTGTTTCTCCGCGCAGGCAATAGTGCCACAAAACGCAAGGACTGAAAAGGAAAAGTCATGCCGTCCGAGTCGCACTCCGCCGCAGAAAAAACCGCCCTGCGCCGCCGCATGCGCGCCTTGCGCGAGTGTCAGCCCCCGGAGGTCGCCTGGAGGCTCGGTCTTGACGCCCAGCGCCATCTGCTGGAATCAGCGCACTGGAAGAACGCCCGGAGCGTGGCTCTGTACGTGGCGCTCAAAGGCGAACTCTCCACGCAAAACCTGCTGGATGCCGCTTGGCAAAGCGGGCGTGTCGTGTATCTGCCCCGCCTTCGCCGCAACGAGACGGGAATCATGGATTTTGCGCTTTGTACGGGCGTGGAGGAGCTTGTCGGCGCCGCCTTTGGCTTGAGCGAGCCGCCGCCGGAAGCGCCGGGCTTCGGCCCGGAGGACGCCGGGGCGGATTTCCGGCCGGACCTGCTCGTCGCCCCGGGGTTGGCCTTTGACAGAAGCGGCGCGCGCCTTGGCTACGGCGGCGGTTATTACGACAGATTTTTGAGTCGTCTGACGGAATGTTCCAGCGTCGGCCTGTGTTTCGGGTTTCAACTGCTGGACGCCGTGCCGAGGCAACAATGGGATTGGCCGGTGCGCCGCCTTTGCACGGAAAAAGGGCTTCTGGAGGTTCATCCGTGAAACAGCGCATCACATTGATTTTTTTTACTTTCCCTGGACTGCCCACTGTGGGCTGCGCCTTTCAAACCCGCGTGGGCGGCATGAGCATCGGCCCCTATGGCCGCGGCAACATCGCCTGGAATGTCGGGGACAATCCAGACCATGTCGCGGCAAACCGCGCCTCCCTGGACGACATTCTGCGGAGTCGGGGAGTTGGAGCCACGGCCGAACTGGAGCAGGTACACGGCGACATCCTGCTTTTTGATCCTGACGAAACACCCGGCAACGCCGCTCCGTCCGTGAAGGGCGACGGCATGGCCACACAGAGACGCGGGCTTGGCCTGCTCATACGCACGGCGGACTGCCAGCCCCTGCTGTTGGCCCACAAGGGCGGCCGGCATATAGCCGCCCTGCATGTGGGTTGGCGGGGCAACCGTTGCGCCTTTCCCGTTTCCGGCGTACGGCGCTTCTGCGAAAAATACGGGATCAAGCCGGCCGACCTGCTGGCCGTGCGCGGGCCGAGTCTTTCCCCGGCACGGGCGGAATTTGTCCATTTTGACCGGGAATGGGGGCCGGAATTCAGGCCCTGGTTCGACCCCGCCACCCGAACCATGAACCTGTGGGGGCTCGTCAAAGCCCAGCTTCTTGAGGCGGGGCTCAGAGAACGCGACATTTATGGCCTTGACCTGTGCACGGCGGAAAACAGCGAACTTTTCTTTTCCTACAGAGCGGAAAAAGTCTGCGGCCGGCAGGCGAATCTTATCTGGATACGCTGATGCCGCAACAATTTGTTACATAATTCACAAGTACGGTTTGCCTCGACATTTTTTTCTTGTGCTTCCCGTATCTTTCTGCTATTTTTTTCTCCCCTTTTTGGGAAGAAATGCGCAGCATTTCAAATTTATTGGAGGCACAAGGAATATGGCACAAATGGAAACCACGCATGAAGACATCAACTTTGAAACTGCCCTGGAAGACTATCTTAATCCGGATTTTGGCGATCTGGAGGAAGGGTCCATCGTCAAGGGCGAAATTGTCCGCATTGACGACGACACCGTCCTGGTGGACGTGAACTTCAAGTCCGAAGGCCAGATCCCGGCGGCGGAATTTCGCGACGCCGCGGGCGACATTACTGTCAATGTAGGCGACAGGGTGGATGTGTACGTCCAAAGAAAGAACGAGCAGGACGGCACGATAACCCTTTCCTACGAAAAGGCCAAGCGCATGCAGGTCTTTGACCAGCTTGAGGATGTGCAGGAAAACAACAAGGTCGTCAAAGGAATGATTCAACGCCGCATCAAGGGCGGCTATACGGTGGACATTAACGGGGTGGAAGCCTTCTTGCCCGGTTCCCATGTGGATTTGCGTCCTGTGCCGGATATGGACGCTCTGGTCAATCAGGAATTTGAATTTCGCGTGCTCAAAATCAACCGCCGCCGCAGCAACGTCATTGTTTCCCGCCGCGTTTTGCTGGAGGAGGAGCGGGATTCGAAACGTCAGGATTTGCTCCGCACGCTGGAAGAAGGTCAGACTGTCGTCGGCAAGGCCAAAAATATCACCGAATACGGCGTTTTTGTGGATTTGGGCGGACTGGACGGTCTTTTGCATATCACCGACATAAGCTGGAGACGCATCCGTCACCCCAAGGAAGTCATTTCCGTCGGACAGGAACTTTCCCTCAAAGTGCTTTCCTTCGACAAAGAAAACAACAAGGTTTCCCTGGGCCTTAAACAGCTTGTGCCCGATCCCTGGCAGGATATTTCCGCCCGTTTCACTGAGGGAGTGCGCAGCACGGGCAAAATCACCAATCTGGTCGACTACGGCGTTTTTGTGGAACTGGAGCCGGGTGTGGAAGGTTTGGTGCATATTTCCGAAATGTCCTGGACGCGCAAACTCCGCCATCCTTCCCAAATGGTGCATCCCGGCGATGAGGTCGAAGTGGTCATTCTCGGCGTAGATCCGGACAAGAAGCGCATCAGTCTCGGCATGAAGCAGGTGCGTCCCAATCCCTGGGAGATGGTCGCCGAAAGATATCCCGAGGGCACCGTGCTGGAGGGCACCATCAAGAACATCACCGAATTCGGCATGTTCATCGGCATTGAAGACGGCATTGACGGCCTCATTCATGTTTCGGACATTTCCTGGACGAAAAAAATCCGCCATCCCAACGAAATGTTCAAAGTGGGCGATGCGGTGCAGGCCAAGGTGCTTACCGTGGACCAGGAAAGCGAAAAGTTCACTCTCGGCATCAAGCAGCTTGTCCCCGATCCCTGGAGCCATGTGCCGGGCGCCTATCCTGTGGGTTGTTCCGTCAAGGGCGTCATAACGAATGTTACGGATTTCGGCCTGTTTGTCGAGGTTGAGGAAGGCATTGAAGGCCTGGTGCATGTATCCGAGCTTTCCGGCAAAAAGGGCAAGGTACCCTTGGAAACCTACAAGGAAGGTCAGGAAATTCAGGCCAAGGTCATCTATGTCAGCGCGGAGGAACGCCGCCTGGGGCTTTCCATCAAACAGGCCAAAGAAGACGAGGAACGCCGCAAGCCGGCCTATGCTCCGACTCAGGAAGCCGGGCAGAGTCTGGGCGACCTGCTCAAGCAGAAGCTGGAAGAAAGCGAAAACAGCAGCGAAAGCAACTGAGTCTGATTCCACATGACACTGCGGCATGCAGTCACAAAAGGCGGCGGACAGCCGCCTTTTGTGACTGAGGTAAGGCGTCGTTATGAGAGCTTTTCGATTCATACCACAGATTGACGGGGAACAAATACAGGCGCTGCAGCTTGAGGGATTGCGGCATACCCTGGCTCTGGCGCTCAACAATCCGCAATACCGGGCAAAACTCAAAGCCTGCGGCGCGCGCGCCGAAGACGTGCGAAGCTTGGACGATCTGCGCCGTCTGCCCACCACGGACGCCGACGACTTGCGCGCGGGCTACCCCTTTCCCCTGCTCTGCGTGCCGGAAAAGGACGTGGTGCGCGTCCACGCTTCCAGCGGCACTACAGGCAGGCGCAAAATTCTGGCCTACACCAGAAAGGACGTGGAAATGTTTTCCACGCAAATGGCGCGCTGTTATGAACTGGCCGGCCTGACGGAAGAAGACCGCCTGCAGGTGGCTGTGGGTTATGGCCTGTGGACGGCCGGTGCCGGTTTTCAGCTCGGCAGCGAACTGTTCGGCATGTTGACCGTGCCCGTCGGTCCCGGCAATCTGGAAATGCACATTCAGCTTTTGCAGGACGTGGGGACGACCTGCTTCGGCGCCACGGCATCCATGGCCCTGCTGCTGGCCGAGGAAGTGGAGCGAGCCGGCCTGCGGGGCAAACTGCGCCTCAAAAAGGTCATCTGCGGCGCCGAGGCGCGCAGTGAAAAAATGCGTCTGGCCATAGAAAACAAACTCGGTCTGGAGACGAGTTTCGACATCGGCGGCATGACGGAAATGTACGGCCCCGGAACATCCATAGATTGCGAAGCCCACGAAGGACTGCACTACTGGGCCGACCTTTTCATCATTGAAGTTCTCGATCCGCGCACTCTTGAGCCCGTGCCGGACGGCGAGGCGGGAGAAATGGTGGTCACCAGTCTGCGCAAGGAAGCCGTGCCCCTGCTGCGCTACCGCACCCGCGACCTGACGCGTCTTGTGCCGGGGCGCTGTCCCTGTGGACTCGACATGCCTCGCCACGATAAAATACTAGGACGCTCTGACGACATGATCGTGTACCGGGGCGTCAACATCTATCCCGGCCAGATCACGGACGTTATAGCCGATTTCCCGGATCTGGGCGGCGAATATCTGATGGAGCTCACACGCGATGAACGCTCCCTTGATCACTGCCGCATCACCGTGGAACGGGCGCGGGACAAGGGCGCTCTGAGTGACGGAGAACTGGCGGCCGCTCTGGAGCGCCGGCTGCACAAGTCGCTGCTGGCCCGCGTAACGGTGAACCTTGCCGACTACGCCTCCCTGCCGCGTACTTTCGGCAAATCCAAACGTGTTCTGGACAAGAGGTGAACATGGCTTGGCAGGGAACCATTCGCCCCGGGGCGGACAGAATTTCTGTTGAAGTGCTTGACCAGCGCCTGCTGCCCTACCGCGAAACATGGATATCCCTGCGCGGCCTGGCCGACGCGCGGGCCGCCATTGCCGACATGGCGGCACGCGGGGCCGGGCTCATCGGCAATGTGGCCGCCTACGGCATGTGGCTGGCCGGGCTGGAGATCATTTCCGACAAGCCGGATATGGAAACCTTCCTGTCCCGTTTGCGTCAGGCCGCCGAATGCCTCAAAAGCGCGCGCCCCACAGCCGGCAATCTGGCCTGGGGCGTGGACAGGCTGCTTGCCCTCGCGGTTGGTCAAACCTCGCCCGAATCGGCCCTGGCCGCCCTTGACGAAGGGGCGCGGGAACTGGCGCGCAGCGAGGCCGAGGCCTGCCGACGCATAGGCGAGCACGGCCTGAAGCTCATAGCCGCGTCGGCAAAACAGGGAACGCCCGTCAACATACTCACTCACTGCAACGCGGGCAAACTGGCCTTTGTGGACTGGGGTTCGGCTCTGGCGCCGGTCTACGCCGCCCACGCGGCGGGCATCTCCGTACACGTCTGGGTGGATGAAACCCGTCCCCGCAATCAGGGGGCGCGGCTCACCGCATGGGAACTGGCCGAGAGCGGCGTGCCCCATACTCTCATAACGGACAATGCCGGCGGACACCTCATGCGGCGCGGCATGGTGGATATGGTTATTGTGGGCGCGGACCGGGTGACGCGCCGGGGCGACGTCGCCAACAAAATAGGAACCTACCTCAAGGCGCTGGCCGCGCGGGACAACAACGTGCCCTTCTACGCGGCCCTGCCGGCCTCCACTTTCGACCTGGCCTTGCTCAAAGGAGACGACATACCTATTGAGGAACGCGACGGCGACGAGGTGCGACGCGTGGAAGGACAAACGCGCGACGGAAGCCTGGCCGAAGTTCTGCTTTGCCCGAAGCGGACAGCGGCCCGCAACTGGGCCTTCGACGTCACGCCGGCCGAACTTGTGACCGGGCTGATCTGCGAACACGGCATCTGTCGGGCCAACGAGGCCGACATCGCCGCTTTGCTGAAAATGGCCTGACTCCGGCATAATGGCGTATGCCGACCCCGATGTGCATCGTTCCACAAGGAAGGCTTTCACTTTGAAATTGTCGGATGTCCTGATTGCCTGTTTTTTTCAGGCTCCTGGCCTTATAAAGCATCATATTCTCCCAAAATGCAACGCTGCTGCATTTTGGTGTGAAAGGCCGACAAGTGCAAGCAGAACCTGCTTCACAAAGCGAGCATTTGATTCCGCTCTGGTTTTTTCACTTGGAAAGCCTGAACAGAACATCCAGCTTTTTCTCGCGGGGCGCGGATTTCACCGCGTATTCAAGGCGGCAGGCGCCGCTTTTGTCCGCGCATAACCTGGATGCGATGACTCTTACCGGACGGCGGGTACGAGTGTATTTCGCGCCTCCCGGCAACAGGCCGTTGTGCTGTTCCAGTCGCCGGGCCATATCTGTGGCAACTCCGCAATAATATGTCCCGTCCGAGCATTCCAGGAGATAGACGTGCCAGCTCCGGTCGTTGTCTGTCTTCGTCATAAAAAATGTTTCCTTGATATCTGCGGGTATATCCACGAAGCGTCAAGAATTCAAGCAAAGTCACGATCAGGATGTTGTCAACCATGCGGATGAACAATTCCCGCATATCCCGGATGAGGCCGCGCCGGGATAAAAAAATGTCCGCCATGTCTTGACACGGGCAGGACTTTGCCGTAGAAACTACGCCTGTTTGATGTTTCTATAGACAAAAAACAGAACATAAACGCCATGAACGTCCATCCTCGCCCCAACGCGCAAACGCGTGCTGACCGTCTTCTGAACGGCACGGCCTTGGCGCGTTCCATTTTCTACCTACCCCCCCCCGCAAAAACGGGTTGTTCATTCTTGTAGAATCGGCGTAATCCGCCGCCTTTTCCAGAAACATTCCCGACAGGCATCGGCTGTCGGGTCTTTTTTTGCGTCCGCGCAACCGTCCCTGGAGGGCTGATGTCCAGTCTTGACAACATCAAAATCTACATGCCGGGCGTATTCAGGCGTTACCGCCTGGATGCCGGCCTTTCGCAACAGGATCTGGCCGAGGCCTGCGGCATGGTCAAAAGCTATGTCGGGGC
>JAISTW010000010.1 GCA_031272405.1 Desulfovibrio sp.
ACTCGTAGCCAGACAGACCGATGGCGTGGTAGATAAAACTCGTGGACATGGTGATTCCTCCTTTTCGATGATCGTTGGCTTGATCCCGATTGGAAACCATGTCCATATTTTTTGGCAAAAGTACTCTTCTGCCGGATGAACCCAAGTTTTAAGTATTTCTCAGCAGGAGACGGCGAGACAGTTATTGACGACCGTAAACTTGGCACGACACTTTGCAACGAAATCGCTATTTGCCGCAGTATTGCCGGGAAATTGTACAGATTCGCCGAGAATTGCGAAGGTGATCCGGAACTTGAAGACGAAGAAGCCGAAATGCGCACGGCGGCCCGCGCTTTGTCCATTATGGCCGGGAACCTCGAAAAGCTGTTGCCTGAGTAAGCCGCCAGCAAAGACGGGAGAAAGGAAGAACCGCTGTCGTACGGAGAGACGACAGCGGTTCTTTTGCGAGGAAGGCATGACAAACACAGGAATCAACACACCCAAGATCAAGCTGAAATCGAAAACGGAAAAAAGCAAGAAGAATTTTTTAAAAATTTTTGGCTTTTTTGGCCGCAAGAATGGTTTTCGTCTTTTTTGAAATATTTTTTCATTAAAAATCAGCGTGTTGTTTGCTGTATTTTATTTCTGTACTGCCCACCAGGAATGACAAGGGTTTCCGGGGAACGACCGGAAGCCCTTTTTCATTTGCCGTAATTTTCTGCCGTAATTTTCAGGTCTGGGATGCCGGGGAGTTTTTCAACGGGGGCGCGTTTTTGCTGGTCGGCGACGTGCTGGTAGTGTTGACACCGCAGTTGGTGTGGATTTCGGTGCATGATGAAAGGGCAAATGACGCAGCCGATGCGGGGAAAGCCTTCATCATAGAAGCAGGGGTATGGGAGTTTGTTTTTCTGGATGAAGCTCAATATCTGTCCCTCATTCCAGTGAGCAGTGCCCGGGCAGCCAGATGCTCATGCTGGAGACAAAGCGGTCGTTTTTTCTCTGCCACTTGGTGGAAGCCTTGGAACGCTCGATAGCGTCAAGAATTATCGGCAGGGAGGGAAGTTCGTCGGACTTGCGGAGGCGAGCGGGCCACCAGGCAAAAAAAACACCACGTTCCGCAAAGCCCTGAAAAGCCTGCGGGACGCGGCTTTTTAACACGGCATCAAGTTCGTTCATATATCGCCCAGCACAAGCCACTCTGCCGGGCGCGCGGTTGCGCCGCCGGTCGTGCCGGAAACAGCGTGAATCCGCCTGCCGACGAGCTTTTCCAGGGTTCGCGGAAAAGAGCGCGCCGCAAAGGCTCTGAAGCCGGTTTCCGCCTGCCGCGCCAGCGCCGCCGCGTCGGCCAGCAACCGCGTCGCCGCGTCGGCCATATCCTCGCGGGAGGCAAAAGCGCAGGCTTTCCGCAGGTCTTCCGGAATCTCGTCGCCCTGCCCCAATTCCGAGAGCACAGCCTTTCTGTTGGCCCAGACATAGCCCAGACGGACGACTTCCAGACGGGCCGGAACGATATTGTGGATGTTGAGCACAAGTCCCGCGCGCGCCAGCAGCCTGTCGCGCAGATCGCCGAAAGCCTCGCGCGGGCAGAGAACATTGACGCCTCGGCTCAGGAGATGTTGTATGACGGCATGCCGCCTGTCGCTGATCCGCCCGTAGAAGAGCGCGTCGAAATCCGGCCGGCCGTGCGCGGCTATCCGCGTCATTTCGGGAACATAGCCGAGGGGAACGTAGACCGCCTGCGCAACGCCCGCACTCTTCAGCGCGTCCGCGTTGGCCAGACTGTAGTCCCACACCTCGAAGCAGCGCAAATGGGTCAGGTAATCCGGGTTGGCCCAGGCATTGCCGGCGACGATCTGTTCCAGATTGAAGATGATGCTGGAGGCCGGCAACATGCGGCCGGTGCGCCGCGGCGCTATGCAGGAACCGAAAACAATGTTGCGGCTGTGGCTGTTGACGCTGTTGAAGCGGACTTCAACAGCGAAGCCGAGACGGCGCAACGCGAAGTACAGCGGCAGGATGACGTCGTCAAAGCCATGAGAGTGATGGGCGTTTTCGGGGTTGATCTTGACCAGACTGAAGTGCATGGGCTACTATGCCATAAAGTCGGGCCAAGAGCAAAAGCCCGGCAAAAGGCGCGCCTGTTTACGGCATGATGCCGCCACACGGGACAGGAGGGCCGCGTGCGCACCGTCATTTTTCTTCCGCCCCTGGGGCGCGCTTCAGGCGGGTTGACCGCCCTGCGGGAACTGGCCGGAATTTTGGCGACCCAGGGGCGGGCGGTGGCCGTTGCCGGCCCCTGGGAGATCATGGCTCAGGATGGCTTGCCGGATGTCGAGCGCCTGGTCTGGGACGGCGGCGGCGCTTTTTTGAAAAGCGGGGATATTTGGCTTGTGCCGGAAGGGTGGCCCAATGCCCTTGTTCCGGGCCTCAAGGCAGGCGCGCGCGTTCTTGTTTACGTGCAGAACTGGGCCTTTTTGGTCACGGCCCTGCCCGATGGCCTGACCTGGCAAAAACTGGCCCGGGCGCAAAAAAGCTCTCTGCTCTTTCTGTCGGTTTCCGGACCCGTGCGCCATATCCTGACGGATGTCCTCGGGCTGGATAAAAAGATCGTGCTCAAGGAAAACCTTCCTCCGGCCGTTCATAGCGCTTTTTTCGGCAGCGCGGATGTTCGGGGGGGAGGGGGGCGGCGGCGCGGCGAACGCGTCCGCATCGCCTATATGCCCCGTAAAAACAAGGCGATGGCGGAACAGATACTGCGCTTGACCCTGGCCCTGCCGGATGCGGATGAGCTTGAATTCGTCTCCATACACAACAAAAGTCTGGAGGACGTGGCTCAAACGCTTTTTGCCTGCCATATTTTTCTGAGCACCGGCTTTCCGGAAGGCTTTGCTCTGCCGCCGGCAGAGGCTATGGCCGCCGGATGCGTGCCGGTGGGCTTCAGCGGTCTGGGCGGTTTTGAATATATGCGCAATCCCGAACCGTCGCCGCTGCCGGGTCTTTTCACGCCGCCCTTCCCCCTTGAGACAAAACCCTGGGGAGGCAACGGCCTCTTTGTGGCTGACGGCGACGTGCTGGGCGCGGCCAGGGCCCTGCGCCTGGCCGTGAATCTGGTCAGGCGCGGCAATGGCCTTTGGCGGGAACTTGTCCGCAACGGTAAACGCACAGCCCTGTCCTACAACCGGCGTATGCGGGAAGAGCGCGCGGCGCGCCTCTGGAACGCCCTGGAACAGGCCTAGGTCGTGTTAACACAAATTGACAAGTTATATAAAGAGTATAACTTGTTCCGATGGAAATCACACATGAACAATATGAGAGAATTGCTGACTGTTTTCCACGCCAGAGGGGCAATGTCCACTTTGACAACCTCCAAGTGTTAAATGCGATTCTTTATGTCGCGGAACATG
>JAISTW010000060.1 GCA_031272405.1 Desulfovibrio sp.
GGGGGGGGGTAGGTAGAAAATGGAACGCGCCAAGGCCGTGCCGTTCAGAAGACGGTCAGCACGCGTTTGCGCGTTGGGGCGAGGATGGACGTTCATGGCGTTTATTTCAGTTTTTTGTCTATAGAAACATCAAACAGACGCAGTTTCTACGGCAAAGTCCTGCCCGTGTCAAGACATGGCGGACATTTTTTATCGGACATTCGTCCCGGGCCTGCGGCAGCCGCCGTCGAGCGCGGGCTGCCACCAGGGCCTGTTGCGCAGATACCAGTCCACGGTTTTACGCAGCCCGGAAGTGAAGTCCTCCCTGGGGCTCCAGCCCAGCTCCCGCCGGATTCTGGATGCGTCAATGGCGTAGCGCGCGTCGTGCCCGGGGCGGTCGTCCACAAAGCTGATCAATTCCCGGTAGCGGGAAATGCCGCCCGGCCTGTCCGGCGCCATTTCGTCCAGAAGCTCGCAGATGTTCATCACCACGTCAATGTTGCGCCGTTCGTTGAAGCCGCCGATATTGTAACTGCGGCCGACCTGGCCCCGCGCCAGGACAAGCAGCAGGGCTTCGGCGTGGTCTTCCACATAGAGCCAGTCCCGTATCTGCAGGCCGTTGCCGTAAACGGGCAGGGGCCGCCCGGCCAGGGCGCGGATGATGGTCAGCGGGATGAGCTTTTCCGGGAATTGCCGCGGGCCGTAGTTGTTGGAGCAGTTGGTGATGAGCGTCGGCAAGGCGTAGGTGCGCTGCCAGGCCCGAACCAGATGATCGGATGCCGCCTTGCTGGCGGAATAGGGAGAACTCGGCGCGTAGGGCGTTGTTTCGCTGAAGAGGCCGTCCTGTCCCAAATCTCCGTAAACTTCGTCCGTGGAAATATGGTGGAAACGAAAATCATCGGCTTTGCGGGGATGTTTCGCGGAGAGATTTTTCAGATAGCGCCGGGATTCTTCCAGCAAAACAAATGTGCCGCGCACGTTGCTTTCAATAAAAGCCTCGGGCGAGTCGATGGAGCGGTCCACATGCGTTTCGGCGGCCAGATGCATGACGGCGTCCGGCTCAAAGACCTCGAAGGCCGCGCGCACGGCGGCGGCATCCGCTATGTCGGCCTGCACGAAATGGTAGCGGGGGTCGTTTTCCACTGCCGTCAGAGACGCCGGGTTCGCCGAATAGGAGAGCTTGTCCATATTGACGACGCGCCATTCGCTCGCGGCCAGCGTCCGCAACACGACGGCGGAGCCGATGAAGCCGGCGCCGCCTGTCACCAGAAGAGTCAACATCCGTTCGCTCCTTTTCCGGCCCGAAGGCGCAGTTTCAGACTTTCGTAAATCGGGGGAGAACCGAGGCAGTTGGCCGTCAGAGCAGCCAGATAGGCCGTGATGAGAATGAGGGGCGCGTCGGAAAAAGCGCCGGACATTTCCGCCAGCAGGGCCGCGCCGGTCAGGGGGGCGCGCACGGTGGCCGAAAACAGGCCGGCCATGCCCAGCACGATAATGGTCGCGTTTTGGTCCGCGGCAATGACATTCAGCCCAGAAAGGACAGAAGCCAGCAAGGCGCCGCCCAGAGCGCCGACGAGCAGCATGGGCATCAGCAGCCCGCCGGACACGCCGGAAGCGAAACTGGCGCAGGAAAACAGCGCCTTGACGCAGAGCAGAAGCAAAAGCCCCGTCAGAGGCATGGACAGATTTTCCAGATCAAGGGCGTTTGGGCCGAAACCGACCAGCACCTGCGGATAACAGAGCAAAAAAAAGGCGCTCAGAAAAAAGGGCATGGCAGCGCGCGCCAAAGAAGGCAAGCGGGCCTTGTCCAGTAGAAGCGTTCCGCCGACAATGGCCCTGTTGTAAACAGCGCCGAACATCCCCATGACGGCGCCCGCCGCGGGCGCTATCCACCACTGCTGCCAGACCAGGGGGCTGAGCAGGGCAAAGGGGAAAACGCGGCCATAGTCAAAGAGCGCGTCAATCACAAGCCAGGCGGAAAGGGCCGTTATGGATGTGAAAAGCAGCATGGGAGGGGACAGCGGCGTCTTCATTTCCTCAAAGGCGAAACACAATCCGGCGACAGGCGCCCCAAAAGCCGCCGCCAGTCCGGCCACGCTGCCGCCTATCAGATAACGAGGCATGGTTTCGTTCTTGTCGTGCCAGAGACGGCTCACCCCCATGCCGACAGCCGCGCCCATCATGATGCAGGGACCTTCCCTGCCCACAGAAAGCCCGCCGGTCAAGGAAATCAGCGTGCCCAGAAATTTCGTCCACAGCGCCCGCGCCCAGCGCATCCGCCAATGGCCCTGTATGACAAGCTCCACCTGCGGGATGCCGCTGCCGCCGATAATCGGCTCGTGCCGCAAGAGAAGCCAGGCCATGACAGCCAGCAGGGCGAGAGCGCCCGCCAGAACGGCCAGAGACTGCGGCGTATCCGGCGGCCAGGCCTGGACGCAGGCCACGACGCGGCTGTTGATCTGCGTGTAGGCCAGACGAAAAAAACCGATCACTCCCCCGGCCGCCAAGCCGGTGACGAGCGCCTGCAACATCAGCCGCCAGGCCCCTGTGCCCGGCAGGGACTGCAGTTCACGCAGCGAAGGGGGGAGCGGGGCGCGGAAGGACAAGCAAACTCCGGTCGTTGACGCGCTTTTTTTTGATCAGCCCGAAAATCCGCACAGATTCAGCATGACGCGCGCGCCTTCCACGGCGTCGGGGGCAAAGCCCGGCGGACGGGGCAGGATGCGGCCGGCGGTCAGGGCCAGCATGCAGCCGCCCACGCCGCATTTGCACACGGTGCCCAGAAAACGCCCCACCATCGCTCCCATGGCCGCAAGAAGCGATTCAGGCACAGGGCGGCCGCGGATAATCCACTCGGTGAAAAAACAGCCGATCCACGCGCCGATAAGCGCGCCGATAAGCGCTCCCAATCCAAAGAAAAGCGGGGCGAGCAAAATGGCGCCGGCTATGGCGCCTATCATGCCGGCAAACGTGCCCGAAGAGCTGGAACCATACTTGCGCGCCTTGACGATCTGCAGGGAGAACTCCAAAATTTCTCCGGCCACGGCAAAACCGGCCATCATAACCCAAAACCAGACATCCATCTGAACGTCGGACGGGTGGGCCAGCTTCCACAGCGCCGTCAATCCCAAAAGCACCCAGTTTCCCGGCAGGCCGAAAATATTGAGCAGGATGACAGAGCCCAACAGAACCAGAAAGGCCCAGGCAAGCAACGAGGCCAGAGGAAAGGGCAAAAAATCCATGACTACTTGTCGGCGCGCAAATCTTTGACGCGCACCGCCTTGCCCTCTCCACAGGGCAGACTGTTGCTTTCCACCAGTTCCACCTGCGGGGTCACCAAAATCTCCGCCCGCAGGCGCCTGGCGATATTTTTCTGCAGGTTGTGCAGCATACGCATGTCTTCCACAAAATATTCGTCGCGCACCTCGACCTGAACGCGCATACGGTCGCCTATGCCGTCGTTTTCGAGCAGAATCAGGTAGTTTTGCCCCACCTCAGGGAAGGTCATGATGACTTCCTCAATCTGCATGGGATAAACATTGACCCCCTTGATGATGAACATGTCGTCCGCGCGCCCGAGTATGCGGTCCATGCGGCGGTGGACGCGTCCGCAGGGGCAGTCGCCGGGCAAAAAGCGCGTCAGATCGCGTGTGCGGTAGCGCAGGATGGGCATGCCTTCCCGGCACAGGCTGGTCATGACCAGTTCGCCCACTTCGCCGTCCGGCACGGGGGCTCCGCTTTCGGGATCGACGATTTCGGCCAGGTAGGCGTCTTCCCAGATGTGCAGGCCGTTCTGTCGGTCGCACTCAAAGCCCACGCCAGGGCCGTTCATCTCCGAAAGACCGTAGGAATTGTATACCTTGACCGCGAAAAGGTCTTCTATGCGGCGGCGGAATTCGTCGCTGTACGGCTCCGCCCCGACAACGGCGATGCGCAGGGGCAAGGAGCGTGGATCCTGGCCGGCCGCCCGCAGTTGTTCGCCGACGATGAGGGCGTAGGAGGGCAGGATATGGACCACGGTGGTGCGGAAGTCTTTGACGAGCTTGATCTGGCGGCGCGTGTTGCCGGCCCCGGCCGGTATTGTCATGCAGCCCAGCCGCTCCGCCCCGTAGTGTATGCCCAGACCGCCGGTAAACAGGCCGTAGCCGGACATGTTCTGAAACACGTCTTCCTGGCGCACGCCCACCATGTACAGACAGCGGGCCATAAGATCCGCCCATGTATTGATGTCGTTCCGGGTATGGCAGATGGCGGTCGGCGAACCTGTGGTGCCGCTGGAACAGTGCATGCGGACGATTTGGGCGGGCGGAACGCAGAGAAGCCCCGTCGGGTACTGCGAGCGCAGGTCCTGTTTGGTGGTGAAGGGAATACGGCGTATGTCGTCCAGGCTCCGCAAACTGTCCGGCCCAATGCCAGCCTCGTCCAGACGTTCGCGGTAAAAATCGCACTTGCGGGCCTGGGCGGTGACGCTTTTGAGACGTGAAAGCTGAATTGCCGCTATGCGTTCCCTGGGCCAGACCTCGGCCGGGTCAAAGATTTCCATGATTGCTGTCCGGTTTGTCAGAATGAATGTCCGGGAATTCTTATCCGAAAAAGCCGGCAACGGCAAGCCGGATTTCCGCGGAAAAACACCCGCGGAACGCTTGCAAATCACAATAACCTGATATAAGGTGTCTGCTCGCGCCGAGGTGGTGGAACTGGTAGACACGCTATCTTGAGGGGGTAGTGCGTTATGCGCGTGCGGGTTCGAGTCCCGCCCTCGGCACCAAAGTGAAGTCCTAAAAAGCCCCGCAAAGTCTAAAAAGCCTTGTGGGGCTTGACTTTTCCTAGTATCAGCAAGTTTTTTAACGTCCAGTAAAATCTATTGACATACCG
>JAISTW010000009.1 GCA_031272405.1 Desulfovibrio sp.
CGGCCCTGACGGATGCCGGTGTGACCGTCGTCAGGGAACTCGGCCGCTTCGGGGCGACCGTGGCGGAAAAACTCAAAAAATAGCCAATCCGCCCGCTCCGGAACTCCTCCGGGGCGGGCGATTGGCTTTACAATCCTGCCCCAGGTTCCATAGAGGGCAAAAGGCTCTTGATAACTGGGCCCCAAGAAATCAAGGCGGGAGAATCCGTCGCGCCTGTGTCGGCGCTTTGCGGCGGTTGAGGCGTTAGCTTTACTGCCTCAGTGGCGTTTTGGCGGCTCCGGCGCCGGAATCCACCCGCAGGGCGTGCCACAGGGGCGTAAGCGTCGTTGTTTGACCGGAGAATATTTCCGCAGCATCGGCGGCCAGGGCCTCGGGCAGTACTTCATCCACATGATCGACAAGAATCAGCTCCAAGTCTCTCAAAATTTCTTCCGGAACTTCTTTCAGATCTTTTTCGTTGTCGGCCGGCACGATAACCCGTTTGATTCCACCGCGCCGCGCGGCGAGCAATTTTTCCCGCAGGCCGCCGATGGGCAGCACACGGCCACGCAAGGATATCTCGCCGGTCATGGCGATGTCGTTGCGGACGGGGATGCCGAGCAGGGCGGAAGTGATGGAAGTGGCCAGCGTGATGCCGGCGGAAGGCCCATCCTTGGGAGTCGCCCCGGAAGGCACATGCACGTGAATGTCGACCTTGCGGTAAAAACGCGGCTCAAGTCCTAAAATATCGGCGCGCGAACGCACGTAAGACAGGGCCGCTTTGGCCGATTCCGTCATGACGTCGCCGAGCTGGCCTGTGGTGACGACATGACCGGCGCCGCTCATAATGCTGGTTTCCACCAGCAAAATTTCTCCGCCACGCTGATTGTAAGCCAACCCAGCGCATACCCCGACCTTTGGGCTGTCTTCACGCTCTTCGTGCCGGTATTTCTTGACGCCGAGCAAAGAGGGAAGGCTGGATGTCGAAATAGCGACGCGGGCTTCAAGGTTGTCTGACTCGACAAGACGTATGGCTGTTTTTCTGCACAGGGCGGCAATTTCCCGTTCCAAATTGCGTACGCCGGCCTCGCGGGTATAGGCGCGTATGATTTCCAGGAGAGCGTTTTCTGAAATGCGGATATTTTCAGGTTTGAGTCCGTGCGTTTCCACCTGCTTCGGCAGAAGAAAATGTCTGGCGATATGGCGTTTTTCCGTTTCCAGGTAACTGGAAAGCTCTATGATTTCCATGCGGTCAAGCAGGGGCACAGGGATGCTGTGGAGTGAATTCGCCGTGGAAATAAAGAAAATTTTGGAAAGATCATATTCAAGGTCAAGGTAATGATCCATGAAGGCGTTGTTTTGTTCAGTATCAAGAACCTCAAGCAGGGCTGAAGCGGGATCTCCGCGATGGTCCGATGTCATTTTGTCAATTTCATCAAGGCAGAACAAGGGATTGTTGAATTTAACGCGTTTGAGCGATTGCAGGATCTTGCCCGGCATGGAACCGACATAGGTGCGCCTGTGCCCGCGTATTTCCGCTTCGTCACGCACACCGCCCAGCGAAAGGCGCACAAAATCGCGCCCCGTTGCTCTGGCCACAGACTTGGCGAGAGATGTCTTTCCTACGCCGGGCGGCCCGACAAAGCACAATATCGGCCCTTTCAGGCCGTTGGAGAGCTTTTGCACCGCGAGGTATTCAAGAATCCGCTCCTTGGGTTTGTCCAGTCCGTAGTGGTCGCCGTCAAGCACGGCACGGGCCTTTTCTATGTTGATGTCAATCTGTTTCAGATTATTCCAGGGCAAATCCAGAATCCAGTCAATATAATTGCGCACAACCGTGTATTCTGCGGCTGCTGGCGGCATGGAGCGGAGTTTTTTGACTTCCTCAAGGCCCTTGGCGCGGGTTTCATCGGGAAGATCGCGCTCCTTGAGTTTGTTTTCGAGAGTGGCCAATTCCGACTGTATTTCGTCTTCCTTGCCCATTTCCCTGTTGATGGCCCGTATCTGCTCGTTCAGGTAATATTCACGCTGATTGCGCTCCATCTGCACCTTGACGCGATTTTTGATCCGCTTTTCCACAGACGCCATGTCAATCTCGCCCTGAAGCATCTCATAGGCCCGTTCCAGACGTTCACGCACGTCAAGAAGTTCAAGAATTTCCTGTTTTCTCAGATAATCCGTCTTGATATGGGGGATGATGGCGTCCGCAAGTATGCCGGGATTTTGAAGGGATTTCAGGGACGTCAAAGTGTCCTGAGGAATTTTTTTGTTGATTTTTCCGTATTCTTCCAGTGATTCGTGCACGGCGCGCAAGAGCGCCGGCAATTCATCCTCCTGGGAAATGGTTTCGCTGAGCCGAAAGACTCTCGCCATCGGGCAGATTTCAATATTTTGCAGATTGTGCCACTCCGCCCTGTAAAGTCCCTCAAAGAGCACTTTGATTGTATTGTCCGGGAGACGGAGCAACTGGAGCACACGACTGACGACGCCCACTTTGTGAAGATCATCCGCCTGGGGCGCCTCGACGTTGGCGTCGCGTTGAGCAACCAGAACAAGCATTTTATTGTATGCGCTCTGCGCCTGCTCCACAGCCTTTATGGAGGTTGCCCTGCCGACAAAGAGCGGCATGACCAGGCGGGGAAACATGACGATTTCCCGCAAGGGCATAAGCGGCAATTCCAGGAAGGCTTTTATGCTCTTTTTGTCCAGCATGTTGATCTCCCTTCAAGCGCTGTCCTGATTTCAATCAGGCCGGCGTCCATGCGGAGCCGGGATGGCGCGGAGTTTGCGTATGGAGAAAGCCCATGATCCTGCATCAGGACGCTTTGTCTTCTTCCTCGGTATGCAGTTCGTCCGCATCTCCATAAAAGAGCAGCGGAGGTTTGTTTTTTTCAATAACGCCGCGGTTGATGAGGCATTCTTTGACATCAGGCATTGAAGGCAATTTGAACATGATGTCCAGCATGATTTTTTCCATGACATTGCGCAGACCGCGGGCGCCTGTCTTGCGTTCAATGGCCTGCACGGCAATGGCTTTGAGCGCGTTCGGCGTGAAACGCAGTTTTACGTGATCAAACTCGAAGAGTTTTTGGTATTGGCGGACAAGCGCATTTTTGGGTTCGGTAAGAATGCGCACGAGGTCTGGTTCATCCAGCTCGTCAACATGCGTGATGATGGGAATACGGCCGACAAATTCCGGGATAAGTCCAAATTTCACCAAATCCTGAGGGTGGATTTTTTCCAGCAGTTCCGCCATGGGGATATCCCCACTGGGGCGGATATTCGCTCCGAAACCCATGGAACCGCCGCTCACCCTCGACTCGACGATTTTATCAAGGCCGACAAAAGCTCCCCCCACAATGAACAGAATATTTGATGTGTTCATGCGGATAAATTCCTGCTGGGGGTGCTTGCGCCCGCCTTTGGGAGGAATATTGGCTTCGGTGCCTTCGATTATTTTCAAAAGGGCCTGCTGTACGCCCTCGCCCGATACATCGCGTGTGATGGATGGGCCGTCGCCCTTGCGGGATATCTTGTCAATTTCATCTATATAGATAATGCCCTTGCTGGCCGCTTCCAGATCGTAATCCGCGTTTTGCAGAAGCTGGACGAGAATATTTTCCACGTCTTCTCCGACGTAACCGGCTTCCGTCAGGGTTGTCGCGTCCGAAATGGCGAAAGGAACGCGCAGCACTCTTGCCAGGGTTTTCGCCAGCAACGTTTTGCCGCTGCCCGACGGGCCTACAAGAAGAATATTGCTTTTTTCCAGTTCAACGTCGTCCCCCAGGGCGTTTCCATAAAAAACCCGCTTATAGTGGTTGTGGACCGCCACGGAGAGGTTTTTTTTGGCTTCGTGCTGGCCGATGACATATTCATCCAGCCGGCTTTTTATCTCCATGGGAGAAAGAAGGCGTTCCCGGTGTTCCGTATTTTCGAGTTGGTCATCAAGCAGTATCTCGTTGCACTGTTTGATGCATTTGTCGCAGATTGCGGCCGCCTCATGCACGATAAGGTTCTGCACTTCCAGTTCGCTGCGGCCGCAAAATGAACAGCGCAGCGGCTCTTTGGACGGAGTCTTTCTCATTTTCGACATGGCTTATTTGCTCTTTTTTTGTGTCATATCACTGCGGGAAATCAGAACACGGTCAATAAGTCCAAGGGCTTTCGCTTCCTCGGAGGTTAAAAAATTGTCCCGTTCCGTCGCGGCGGCTATTTCTTCGTAAGGATGCCCCGTGTTCTCGGCAAGCATCCGGTTGAGATTTTCCTTGAGGCGCAGCACCTCGCGCGCGTGAATTTCGATATCCGTGGCCTGGCCGTGATAGCCGCCGGAAGGCTGGTGGATCATTATTTGGCTGTTGGGCAGGGCAAAGCGGAGTCCGGGTGCGCCGGCCGCCAGCAGAAAAGCCCCCATGCTGGCCGCGCGTCCTATGCACACAGTGGAAACAGGCGAGGAGATGAAGCGCATGGTGTCATATACGGCAAGGCCCGCCGTTACCGAGCCGCCCGGGGTGTTGATGTACAGGCTTATTTCCTTTTCCGGGTCCTGAGACTCCAGAAAAAGCAATTGTGCGCATATAAGCGAGGCTACAACGTCATTGACTTCGGAACCGAGCAGGACAATCCGGTCTTTGAGCAGGCGCGAGTAAATGTCGTAGGCCCGCTCAGAACGGCCTGTTGTTTCAATAACCATGGGAATAAGCGACATGATTCTGTTCCCCGTTTCGGTTAGGTATCGTGCGTCAAGCTGCGGAACCGTCTTCTGCCGTAACCTGTTCGTCTTCGCTTTTCGTCTCAGGATGTTCAATTTCCGTAATCCTGGCCTTCGCGTAGACAAGTTCCATGGCCTTGTCGGCCAAGAGGCGATCTCGCAAAGCAAAAATCATGCCTGACTGTTCATATTGCCGTTTCAGGTCCGTAAAGTCGTCCCCGTTTTGCAGGCTCGCCTGGTAAATATGGCTGTTGATTTCCTGTTCGCTGACTTCCAGCCCCTCTTTTTTGGCGATGGAGAGCATCAGCACCTGATAGCGGGCTATTTCCCGCGCCCTGGGCAGAACTTCCTGACGCAGCTCATCCATGTTTTTACCGAGGGATTGCAGACTTTTGCCCATGCGCTCAAGACGGCTCTTCCGCGCGGCAAGCAGTGTGCTGACCTGGACCTCCACCATGCTCTCGGGCAGGGGGAATTCCGTCAACTTCAGCAAACTGTCCAGCAGTTTTTTTTGGGTCGAACTCTTGTTGAGTTCAGTGCGGCTTTTCACGTAGCTGTCGACAATTTTCCTTCTGAGTTCTTCCATGGTTTCCATGCCCAGCTTTTTGGCCAGGTCGGCGTCGAGTTCAGGGAACCGGCGTTCCTTGATGGCGTGTACCTTCACTTTCATCGTCACGGTTTTGCCGGCCAGATCCGAGGCGATGAAATCATCGGGAAAACGGATTTCTCCTTCGCCTTCCTGGCCGTAGGGGATTGTCTTCACCAGATTTTCGAAATCGTCCAGGGCCTGTTTTTCCCCGAGCGCGAGATCAAAATTTTCCGCCTTGATGTTGTCCAGGGCCTGGCCGTTTTCGTAGGCGGCGAAATCGAGACTCGCTATCTGACCGTCCACGGCCGGCCCTAAACCGTCAATGGGAACAAGTTTGGCGTAGTCGCGGCGGATGCGCTCAATGACCTCGTCCACTTCCTCGTCCTTCACGACAACCTTGTCCTGTGTCTCCTCCATCCCTTCATAAGGCGGCAAATCAAAGGCGGGAAGCACTTCAAATTCAATGCTGTATGTGTATGTCTTGCCGCGCTCCAAAGCGTCCGGGCCGTCGAAGTTGACGCCGGAAACCGGGCTGACGTCCAGGGCCTGCATGATTTCGTTGATATGCACATTAACCAGATCCTGTCTGGCTTCTTCGTAAATCTTGTCGTGGAAACGCCGTTCTATGACCGTGGCAGGAACTTTGCCCTTGCGAAAGCCGTCAATCTGTACGGAGGTTTTGTAAAGGGCGACGGCGCCCATGATGGCGGCGTCGACCTCCTGCGCTTCGGTCGTGATGACGACCTTTTTTTTGACAGGTGAAAGTTCTTCGGTTTTGTACTCCACATGAGGCTCCTTTCGCTGTTTCCCCGGCTTTTTCCGGATAAAGGCGGATAATGTCGCGGATATGTACACCATTTACGGGATATGCGCAACCGCCGCCGGCCACGGCCCCCCTTGCCGCCTGTCCTGTAAGGGCGTGTATAAGCGGACAGATTCACTCGTGATATCAATATGCCTTGCACATCATGCGGAAAAATATTAAATTTGAAAAAATTTGGAGTTGCGGCTTTTGCCGCGCCCTTGACCTGGAGGAAGTGTTGAATCAGTTCAGCCGCAATCTCATGCTCTGGGCGATTATTGTCTTGGCAATGATCATGCTGTTCAATACCTTTGAACAAACGCAGGGACCAATGCAACGGGTTCCCTATACGGATTTTATAACCAAGCTTAACGACGGGCAGTTGCTGTCGGTTACAATACAGGGCCACAGTTTGACCGGAAAAACGCCCGACGGGAGGACAGTTCAAACCTACGCGCCGCAGGATCCCGGTCTTGTCGCGCGTCTGATGGACAAAAAGGTGGAAATAAAGGTCGACCCTCCCGAGGAACAGCCCTGGTACATGACTTTGCTTGTTTCCTGGTTTCCCATGTTATTGCTTATTGGGGTATGGGTTTTTTTCATGCGTCAGATGCAGGGCGGCGGCGGAAGGGCCATGAGTTTCGGCCGTTCCCGCGCTCGTATGCTCAACCAGGAGAGCGCCCGCGTTACCTTTGAGGATGTTGCCGGCGTTGACGAGGCCAAGGACGAGCTTTCGGAAGTCGTCGAATTTCTGTCCAATCCCAAAAAATTCACTCGGCTCGGCGGGCGGATACCCAAGGGAGTTTTGCTTGTCGGCCCGCCCGGCACAGGCAAGACGCTTTTGGCCAAAGCTGTCGCTGGCGAAGCCGGCGTACCCTTTTTTTCCATTTCCGGCTCTGACTTTGTGGAAATGTTCGTGGGCGTCGGCGCGTCACGGGTGCGCGATTTGTTTGTGCAGGGGAAAAAAAACGCCCCTTGTTTGATTTTTATTGACGAAATTGACGCCGTGGGCCGTCAGCGAGGCGCCGGCCTTGGCGGCGGGCACGACGAGCGTGAGCAGACGCTGAATCAACTGCTCGTGGAGATGGACGGTTTTGAGAGCAATGAAGGCGTTATTCTCATCGCTGCGACTAACCGCCCCGATGTGCTGGATCCGGCGCTGTTGCGGCCGGGGCGCTTCGACAGGCAAGTGGTGGTGCCGACGCCGGACCTGCGCGGTCGCAAACGTATTCTCGAAGTGCACACCAAGCGCACACCGTTGGAAGATGACGTGGACCTTGAGGTTCTGGCGCGCGGCACGCCGGGTTTTTCGGGAGCAGACCTGGAAAATCTCGTCAACGAGGCCGCCCTGCAGGCCGCCAAGCAGGAGCAGGAAAGACTGGATATGGGCGATTTCGAGTACGCCAAGGATAAAGTGCTTATGGGGCGGGAACGACGCAGCCTTATCCTCTCCGAGGACGAAAAACGCATCACGGCCTATCACGAGGCGGGGCACGCCCTGGCGGCCAAACTCCTGCCTGGCTCCGATCCTGTGCACAAGGTGACGATCATTCCCAGGGGCCGGGCTTTGGGCGTCACAATGCAATTGCCCGAGGAAGACCGGCATGGCTATTCGCGGACGTATTTGCGCAACAGTCTCGTTGTGCTGCTGGGGGGCCGGGTCGCCGAAGAGCTGATTTTCGACGACATCACCACAGGCGCGTCCAATGATATAGAACGGGTCACCCGCATGGCGCGTAAAATGGTGTGCGAATGGGGCATGAGCGAGGTCGTCGGCACCCTGGCCATCGGGGAGACAGGCGAGGAAGTTTTTATCGGACGGGAGTGGATCCAGAACAAAAACTACAGCGAGGACACGGCCCGTTTGGTGGATGCCGAGGTCAAACGCATAGTGGAAGATGCGCGCGGACGCTGCCGGGAACTTCTGGAAAACAACCGTGAGGCCCTGGAGCGCATCGCGCTGGCTTTGCTGGAAAGGGAGACCCTCAACGCCGATGAGTTGGACAGGCTCATGAAAAACGAGAAACTGCCGCCCCTTGACGCCAACGGTTCCAGCGAGCAACGCTCCGCGAAGTCTGACGGCGGAAATACTGATGCCGTAAAGACTGATGCCGCCGGAACGAATTGCGCCGCAGCTGACGCCAATGCGGACTTCTCGCTTGAACCGGACACAGCAGGCGGAAATCAGCCTGATGCCGACAAAGAAAAAGACAAGTGACACTGACGCGTCAAAATGCGCGTGGCACGTGATGGGGAACACAAGTCTTCGTCCGCCCGCGCCTTTCGGCGTTATGGGCATTGTCAACCTGACGCCCGATTCATTTTATGACGGCGGCCGCTATGTGGTTCCGGAGGCCGGAATCACGCGCGCGCTGTCACTGTGCAATGAGGGCGCTGATATCGTTGATTTTGGCGCGGAAACGACAAGACCCGGATGCATCCCTATTTCTTCGGAAGAGGAACAGGGGCGTCTCATGCCTGTGCTGCTTGCGGCGCTTGACATCTACCCGGATATGGTCGTTTCAGTGGACACGTATCACGCGGAAACAGCCGCCGCGGCTCTCGCGCGGGGAGCGGTGATTATCAACGATATTTCGGCCTGTTCTTTTGACCCCGGACTGACGGACGTGCTGGTTCAGTACAAGCCGGGCTATGTGCTCATGCACCACAAGGTCGAACAGCAAACTGCAGGGCGCGATCCCTGCCGCGTTGACATCAGAAAGGATGTGCGAAACTTCTTTGAGCGCGAGATGAACCGGCTTGTCAGGGCCGGTTTGCCGGAAAACCGCATCGCGCTTGACCCGGGAATAGGCTTTGGCAAAAAGTGCGCCCACAACACGGAGCTTCTGGCTCACCCCGAAGACTGGCTTGTCTTCGGCAGGCCTGTTCTTATGGGCCTTTCCATGAAAACTGTCTTCGGGGACCTGCTGGGATTGCCGACGGAGGCGCGCGGCACGGCTACCCAGGTGGCCACGGCGCTCCTTTGGGACAGGGGCGTTTTTTGGCATCGTGTGCACGATGTCGCTGAAACCAGGCGAACGCTTGCCCTTGCCGCAGCCCTGCATCGCAGGGAAGGCGGTGTCTCGCATGCCTGAAGTGTTTTTTCCCACAGGCTGGAAGGATGTCCTTGACATCGCCCTGGTCAGCGTGGTGCTGTATCAGGTCATCCAGCTTTTGCGCGGCACCCGCGCTCTCGCGGTGCTGACGGGCCTGGGCCTGCTGACCGCCCTGTACTTCATGGCCCGGCATCTGGGGTTGAACACGCTTTTCTGGCTGTTGCAGCATGTTTTCAATTCGTTGTTCATTGTCATCGTCATTTTGTTTCAGGCCGACATCCGCCAGGCGCTCGGTGAAATCGGGGCGCGCAGAATATTCAAGCGGTACAAACTCAAACAGGGCGGCATAGAAGAGGTCGTCATGGCCTGCCAGGAGATGGCCAGGTTGCGGGTCGGCGCCCTGATTGTCATGGAACGCGGCATGCGTCTGGGCGATATGGTGGCGCGCGAAGGAGTGCGCGTTGACGCTCTGCTTTCCCGGCGTTTACTGATGAATATTTTTCATCCCAAGGCGCCGTTGCACGATGGCGCCGTCATCATCAGCCAGGGACGCATTATGGCGGCCGCCTGCATTTTGCCCCTGGCCACGGCCAAGGGTCAGAGTTTCGGCACACGGCACCGCGCCGCCATGGGCATCACTTCCGAGAGCGACGCCGTGGCGGTTGTTGTTTCAGAAGAACGCGGGGAAATAACAGTGGCGGTTCGCGGCGCGTTGACGCTTATTCCCGACGCCGCGCGTCTGAGGCAGGTGCTTGATGAAATTTTCTAAACCCCACCGCTTCGCGTCCAACGCTTTTTCCATGCTGGTCGCCGTTCTCACCTCAATAGGCATCTGGTATGTCGTGAGCATGGGGGAGCGCCGTGAGGCTCAGGTTGACATTGTTGTGGACTATTACGGCATCCCCTCTGACCTCATCATCACCGAGGGGCTTGTGAGCAAGGTCGTCGCGCGCCTGCGCGGGCCTGAAACCCTGTTGCGCACCTTTACCCAGCAACGACTGGTGCGTGCCGTCAATCTTTCCAACATACGAAAGGGAGTGACCACGGTCCCGCTGAGCAGCGAAATCCTCGGGCAGCCTTTGCAGGCTTTCGAACTGGTGGACCTCCAGCCTTCCCGCATTGTGGTCAAGGCGGACAGGCTTGTCGAACGCAACGTGCCGTTGCGCTATATGCTGGATTCGCCGTTGCGCGGCGCCGCCCTGACTGTCGGGGACTTGACCATGAAGCCTCCCGCTGTGCTCCTGCGCGGGCCGGAGAGGGTCATCACCGGCATATCCAGTCTGCCCGTGACCGTAAAGCTTGACCCAAGGAGCGCCGGAACGCCGGTGGAAGACCAGATAATCCTGGACACGCCGAGCCTTGTCACGGCGATTCCATCCTCGGTCCGCGTCGAATACACGATTACCAGCGGGCGCAAGAGGCTCTCCCGAAGTTGCAAGGTCAACCTCATTGCCGAAAACAGTCGACTTTACGAGGTGGAGCCGACAGAGATAACAGTGTCTGTCGAAGTTCCCGAAGGTTTGAGCGACAATACGCGATATCTCAATCAGTTGGAGGCGAGCGTTGTCGCCCCCAAACTTGAGCCGGGGCAAAAAGCCCGGATGGCGCCGCGCCTCCGTTTGCCGGACGGCATGACTGTCGTCGGCCCGGCTCCTGCGGAAGTGACCGTGACGCGCAAAATCGAGCCGAAAAATGAGCCCAGAGGCGAAAAGCCGGACGACAGGGGAGTGACGGCCCCGGATGCCGTTGAAAACAAGGAGTGATGCGTGACTGAACGCCTTTTCGGTACGGACGGCCTGCGCGGCGCGGTCAATGTTTGGCCCATGACGGCCGATGTCGCTCTGCGGCTGGGGATAGCCGCCGGCGTGCGCTTCAGGCGGGGCTTGCACCTGCACAAGGTTGTGATAGGCAAAGACACGAGGCTGTCCGGCTACATGTTCGAGTCTGCGCTGACGGCCGGTTTGTGCGCGGCCGGCATGAACGTCATCATGACCGGCCCCCTGCCGACCCCGGCGATTTCTTTTCTTACCCGCAGCATGAGAGCCGATCTGGGTGTTGTGATTTCCGCCTCGCACAATCCGTTTTACGACAACGGCATCAAATTTTTCGATGCCGACGGCTACAAGCTGCCGGATCAGATAGAAAACGAGATTTCCGAAATGGTTTTGGACGCGGGCATGGCCTGGCCTTACCCGGACAGGGGCAATATCGGGCGCACCACAAAAATTGAAGACGCCGGCGGACGCTATATCGTTTACACCAAAAGCTCCTTTCCTGCCCAGCTTACCCTGGCCGGTTTGCGTATCGTCGTGGATTGCGCCAACGGCGCGAGCTACAAGGTGGCCCCGCTGGCCCTGGAAGAGCTTGGGGCGGAGGTCATCCGCATCGGCGCGACGCCCAACGGCCTCAACATCAACGAACACTGCGGCTCCCTGCATCCGGAAGTGGTCGCGGCGAAAGTCAGGGAAGTGCGCGCCGACGTCGGTCTCGCTCTGGACGGCGACGCGGACAGGTTGATTGTCGTGGACGAGAACGGCGATATCCTGGACGGAGATCAGCTGATGGCCATCTGCGCGCAGGCCATGATGGCGCGCGGCGAATTGCCGGGCAACCTGCTGGTGGCCACAGCCATGAGCAACATGGCTCTGGAAATTTTTATGCGGGCCTGCGGCGGGCGGCTTTTGCGCACCGCTGTTGGAGACCGTTATGTTGTTGAAGCGATGCGGCAGGAAGACGCCATGCTGGGCGGGGAGCAGTCCGGTCATCTTATTTTCAGGCAATACAGCACAACGGGCGATGGTCTTCTGGCTGCCTTGCAGATTTTGCGCATCATGCTCGAAAGGGAAAAGCCCCTTTCGGAGCTTGCCGGACTTTTGACGCTTTTCCCGCAGCGGCTTGTGAATGTGCGTGTGGAAAAACGCCTGCCCTTTGATGAACGGCCGGAAATCGGGAAAGCTGTGGCCAGGATAGAAGACGCCCTGGGCGGGCGGGGCAGGGTGCTTTTGCGCTATTCAGGAACAGAAGCCCTGTGCCGCGTTATGGTTGAGGGCGAGGATGAGGACAAAGTCAAACTGTATGCCGCGGAGCTGGCGGACATTGTCACCAGGGAGCTGAGATAGGCCGTCATTGCCGCGCGTTTTTCTCGATAAAGCGTATCAGTTCCAGAGCGCTTTGCTCCGGTTCCGCGTCTTCCGTGTGGATGGTCAGGTCGGGGGCCGAAGGAACCTCATAGACCGCCGATACGCCGGTGTAATTGCGTATTTCCCCTGCCCTGGCCTTTTTGTAAAAGCCTTTCACATCGCGGCGCTCGCATTCCTCCTGCGAGCAGGAGATGTAGACTTCCCGAAAAAATTCCGGACCGGCGATATCCCTGGCCTGCCGTCGGGCCTCTTCCTGCGGCGAGATGAAGGCGCACAGGCACACCGAACCGATGAGCATGAACAGACGCGCCAGCTCGGCCACCCTGCGGTTGTTTTCCAGCCGGTCTTCCGGGGAAAAACCCAGGTCTTTGCATAATCCCTTGCGTATGACGTCCCCATCCAGAACAAGGACGTTCCAGCCCTTGTCAAAAAGGGCTTTTTCCGCAAGGTGGGCCAGTGTGGATTTGCCGGAACCGGACAGTCCCGTAAGCCAGACGACCAAACCGTGGTGGTTGTGGCGCGCTTCGCGCATTTCCTTGCTGACATGGGAACGCGGAGCGATAAGATGCTGATTTTGCAGTTTGTTTGACATGTTTTTCTATAGCATGGGGTCCCGCCGCCGTCAACCTTGGGGGATCATACCCGGGAAACATCCGGCCTGAGTCTGACGACGCCGGGGATGCATCCCGTCCGGTCTCTCAGATGCAGTCCTGCCACTTGGTCATTCTGTGCCTCAGGTTGACGACATCGCCGTCAATAATGAAGGAACCGTCGCCGACAGCGTGAAAGGCGCGCGTTCCTGACTGATACGTCGTCGCGTCCTCCGCGTCCGGCGCGCTGGTGGCCGATGCGTTGCGCCAGGCCCTGACGCCCCGGAGCACAAAGAAATTGTACTCGCTGACAAGGTCGCGGTTCGCCACGCGGCATTCAAGATTGTACAGACACTCCGCCACAAGAGGCGCCCCGACTTCCCGGGCCGGTTGCGGGGTCAGGTTGAACGCGGCGAATTTGTCCATCGTCTCTCCGCTGCAGTTCCCTATGTCCACAACCGCCGTCATCAGTTCGGCCGGCGGAACGGCGACGACGCATTCGCCCGTTTCCGCAAGGGCCGCATAGCTGAAGTTCCAGGGGCCGAGACAAATGCCCAGGGTCGGCTCAAAGCCCATGGAGGCATGGCAACTGACGGTCATCAGATTGTTTTTGCCCTTGTGGCGTGTGGAAATGAGAAGGACAGGGCCGGATTCGACAAAAGTGAAGGCGCGGTTCAGCGGAAAGGCAATCTGTTTCGCTGTGACGGTTTTGTTCCGCATCTGTCCTCCCTACTGTTTTGGTTTCCCTCTGAGTATAACCCTAAAATTCGCTGCCGTGATACGGGACTGTGTAAAAATATTTTCCGATCAATCAAAAAAAATTTTACCGGCCCCTTTTTCTTTTGGAAGTATATAGCAGATGGCGCAACGACAGCGATGTCCGTATTTTTCTGGCGACATCCAGATCAAGGCGGGAGGCGGACTTGCGTCCTTCCTACCCTGAGTGCGTTGTATCGGTGTAAATGCCGCACTACGTTTTGTATTTTTCCATGGCATGCCTGTTGGCGTCCACGGGAGGGGTGATATGGTCCGGAATGAGACTGGCATAGACACGTCCGTTTAACCTTTCCCGCAACTCCGCCTGAGCTTTGGCAAGCAAGCCCGGTGTAAGGGCCAGGTCAACGGCAGATTCCGCAAGAATTTTAGCTGCATACCCTATGGCTCGCTGTCCAATGCTGCTGCCAGCCGTCGCAGTTATGGTCCAGTGATGAGTCGGGCCGGGGAACATGGCCGGCCGGAACATGGCCACGGGCGCATGCCAGGAATATTCGGAGATATCGCTGACCGGGGTATCCAATGTTGCAGGGGGCGCTTCTTTTTGTACCAACCCTACTGGCTCATATCCGGCGTTTTTCTGCAGTTCTTTGACAAAATTCTGTTCTTTGGCCGTAATTTGAAACTGTCCATGAGCCAAGTAGTTCTCATGCATTACCAGCGACAGGGTAGTGTTGGGAATTTTTTCATGAAGGGCCGTCACCAATTCAGGCGTCACCGTGGTACCGGTGGCGAGGGCGGCTCCTTCGGCGCATTTATCAAGGCGTTCAAGAAAATCCAGCATGATTTCCGTGGTATTGAAACGCCCCACGAACCAGATACTACTCCTATCGGGTACGATGCAGGGATACTCTGGTCCCACGTCCGAAAAGCTGTAGTTGTAGTTATTCGGGGAATCCTTGCCAGGCTTGATGTGCTCGCGCAGCATTTCAGCAGCATGCCCCATAAGGATGGCCGCGTCTAGGCTGCTTCTGCCTTTCCAAGGAGCGTTGCCATGTGCTGTTTTTCCTTTGAAGTGATAATATTTGCTGAAATACGCGTTGCTGCCTCTGCCGATCAGAGTGAGCCCTTCGACGGGATGCCAATCGACAACGGCGTCTATATCGTTGAACAATCCCGCACGGGCCATGAATGCTTTGCCGACACAGATTTCTTCTCCCGGAGTGCCAAATATTTTAATGGTCCCGCTGAAACCAAACTTTTCCATGGCGTGGCGAAAGGCGATACCGGCCTGCAGAGCGCCCGTGCCCAAGATGTTGTGCCAGCAGCCATGTCCTGGACCTCCCTCAAAAACAGGGTCCTTCACGGCCGAGACTTTTTGGGAAAGACCGGGCAGGCAGTCATATTCTACGCTGAAAGCGATGACCGGTTTGCCAGTGCCATAGGTCGCAACGAAGGCAGTAGGCATTTCCGCGACGCCCGTCTCTATGGTAAAGCCGTGTCTGGCGGCAACATCTGTCAGGGCTTTGACGGCTTTGAATTCCTGCATGCCCAATTCCGGGTTGTTGAATATATACATGGCGCACTGAATGAATTCCTCTTTATTCTCTTCGACCCACGTGTTGATATAGCGTTTTACTGTGGCAATATCCATTGCAGCTCCTCACGAATGCCGTATGTATGTTTTTCTGCCGCAACACGGCATTGAGCAAAAATTCATGTATTGGAAGAAAAAGTTATCCTTGTATGGGGATTGCAGTTATTTCTTGATCTTCAAAAGGTTAACGGCCTTCCCGAACATCTCATAATACTGGTCGAGGCGTTCTTTGTACGCCTCTGCTGGAGCGAAAGCCGCAGGCATCTGCATCTGCTCAAAGCGTGCCTTCAGTGAGGGATCTTCCAGGGCTGCCTTGAGTTGCGCTTGAAAAGCCTCAATTCTGTCTTTGGGTGTCTTCTTCGGTGCTATGATGCCATATGCCGCATAATTGGAGAACTCCGGGCCGATGAGTTCCACAGTCGTGGGAACATCGGGGTATTCCGGAAGGCGCTTGGGAGTGGTAACCGCCAGCAAGGTGAACTCGCCAGACTGGACAAAGGGGAGGTGGTTGTTGGTGATCATTAAACTGGCTGTTACCTCACCCTTGAGCATGGCAGCGCTGAGGGCACTGACGGTATCATATGAGATATAGGGAATATCCACACCCAGTTTATCAAAGCAGAGGGCAAGGAAAAGCCTTTGTCCGCTTAGCGGCCCGAAACTTGCGATGGTATATTTGCCAGGTTCTACTTTGGCTTTTTGTATAAACTCCTGGAATGTCCTGATCCCGGATTTGGTGGCGACGCTAATGGCTTGAGGTACCAGATGCGTTTGCGCCACGGTTTGGAAATCGTTTATCGTAAAGCCACAGTCGGCGACTTGAGGAAGCACGGCAAGGACACTCAGGGAAGTCATGCAAAACGTGTAGCCGTCCGGCCTAGCTTTGATAAGGTCCAAGGTACTCGGAGCACCGCCACCGCCGGGTTTGGGTATATTAATCAAGGTCGTGCCGAATTTTTTTTGGATATCTTCGCCGATTATCCGGACGGCGGTGTCTGGCGCTCCGCCGGCACCCCAGGCAATGATGACATTAATAGGACGTTCCGGGTATTTGGCGTCAGATAAAGAAGCCGTAAAGACCAGAGCAGCAACAATGATCAGGATGCCAAGGGCGCGATGTACAATGGAGAAATGCATAGAGGAACCTCCGGTTACAGGTGTGATGTCAGTTCTCGCCGCTATGCCGCAACACTCGTTTTTGCCTGCCGTTTATAAAAGATAAATTCATCGCGAACCGTCTTTATGAGAACGCCGAGGCTGACAAGCAGAACGCCTGCCGCTATGGGGCTTTCCACCAGCGCCGTCGGATCTCCTCCAGACAGCATCATGGTGCGTCTGAAGTTGGACTCTGCAATGGGAGCTAGAATCATTGCGAGCAATAGCGGAGCGAGCGGAAAGCCATTTTTCATCATATAGTAGCCTAGGACGCCAAACACGGCCACGAGGGCGAGATCAAAGACCGAATTGTTGGTGGCGTAACCACCCACAGCGCAGAGGGTGAGCACGACAGGCATAAGTATCTGCGTGGGGATGAGGACGATGCGCCGCGCGAAACGGATAGCGATGAGTCCCTGGATCAACATAAATATGTTGGCGATCAGCAGGGCTATGAAAATGCCGTACACAACCACAGGGAAATCCCGAAAAAGGAGAGGGCCTGGGGCCAGTCCTTGAATCATAAGGCCGCCCAGCATAACAGCGGTGACGGTATCTCCCGGTATACCGAGCGTCAGTAATGGGACCATCGCGCCGCCCGTCACGGCGTTATTGGCGCTTTCCGAGGCGGCGATACCTTCGAGAGTGCCGGTTCCGAACAACTCCGGCGTTTTGGAAAATCGTTTGGCTTCAGAATAGGCCACAAACGCGGCCGTGCTCACACCTGTTGCCGGTATGATGCCGACGATCGTACCTATGGCAGAAGAACGAAGAAAATTCCATTTGCTTATCCAAAGATCGGAAAAAGAGAGTTTGCTTTTTGACTCCGTAGTCTCCTTGATAATGACGCCGCACAGGGACTCTTCAACAGAAACCATAACTTGGGATACGGCAAAAAGTCCGATCAGAGCGGGCACGATGGCAACGCCGCTAAACAGGTTTGGGATACCGAAGGTGTTACGCAGCACCCCTGTAACAGGGTCGATTCCAATAGTCGCAATGAACAAGCCGATAAGACACGATATTATTCCTTTGAGTATGGCTCCGGAAGTGAGCGAGGCAACGACAGTCAGACCAAAAAAGGCCAAGGCGAAATATTCTGGCGATCCAAACTCCATAGCCACTTTGGCCAGAGCGGGAGCGAATATTATCAGGACGACAGCACTGAATATTCCACCGGTGAAAGACGCTATGGTAGCCATCTCCAGTGCACGCATGGATTCGCCCTTAGCGGTCATCTTTGGCCCTTCCAGAATAGTCGCCGCTGCCGCCACAGTGCCCGGCGTCCCGATCAGGATGGCTGAGATGCAGCCGCCGTAGACTCCGGCTACGTACATGCCTAGGATCATGGAGAATGCCTCTACCGTCTTCATGGTGAACGTGAGAGGCAAAAGCAGTGCTACCCCCATGGTTGGGGTCAGACCTGGGAGCGCTCCAAAAATGATGCCCAGAGCGACACCCATGATGCTAGCCAGAAGAGACTCGGGAGAAACCGCCGTCATAAAGGCTGTATATATTTCTGCCATCGTCTTCTCCAGCAAGCGTTGGCATTTTCACTTTGAACTGATTGGCGTGACATTAACCGCCTAGGGAAGAATCACTTCAAACAGTATGCTGAAAACGAAAATAATGAATGACGTCACTAAAAGAGAGACAAGGGCGATTTCTATAGGCCTTCGCCTGCCTAGGAGCAAAAGGGAAAAGATAAGGAAAAGGCAGGTACTGACAGCAAATCCACCGCCGTATGGGATAAAGGGGATGGTGAGAAAGGAAAAAAGATCGCCCATTGTGGCGATGCTTCCCAAGTAGACGATAAAAAGCAGAAAAAAGGCGACGACTCTGGGAGCGACTCGCGCAGAACCCATTTTTACGGGGGAATGGCGGATTCCTCGCACGAGAAGGATTATTGCGCACACAAGGAGAGCGGAGAGCACGAAATTTGGGAATACCGCCGGGCCCCCGCCCATAATTGTGGGGATTGAGTTTGTACTGTAAAACCCGACAGCACAAAAAAGGACAAGAAGTAGAGAAGTTACCACGTCACGCTTGTTTTTTATTTCCATGATATCCTCGTTTTGAACGCGGTCAGCGTGAACATTGGGTATCAAAAATGCGTGGCTCAATTGCAAAACTGTGTTGACGGGAGTGAATCCGATGGCCTTGAATTGAGGTAGTCGCGATTTGATCTGACAGTGTCCCTTGTCAAAAGAGGGGAACTCCGTTTTGATGGAAGCATATACACACCATCAACCGGGCACCGTGCCCACGGAGTATCCCCATGGAAAGTTTCAACCAAAACGTCATCAA
>JAISTW010000038.1 GCA_031272405.1 Desulfovibrio sp.
ATCTTCTCGCGTTGTTCCTCTCCACGTGGGCGCACATGCGGCACATAGCCCGCTTTCCGCATGATCTTGCAGGGAACCTCTCCGGCATAACCCGCATCGGCGCAAAGATTTTCCTTTTGATCCCCCATAAAAGGCTTCACCATCTTACCTTGCAACACAGTCTCCAACTGGCTTACATCATGCCGATTGGCCCCGGTCACGACGATGGACAACGGGACGCCACGCCCGTCCACAAGAATATGGCGTTTTGTTCCTTTTTTTCCCCGATCCGTGGGGTTGGCTCCGGTACTTTCCTGGGCAAGCGGCGCCTTGTTCATAACTGCCGTCTATGGACTGCCATTCCCATGCGATTCCTTCCATGTCGTCATACTCGCAAAGCCCACGCTGCCAAAGTTCAAAGAAAAAACCTTGTCGTTCCCATTCCCGGAAATACCTGTGAATGGCGCTTGGACTGCCGAAGATATCTTTGGGTAAAGCCTTCCACTGAATGCCGGTGCGCAAAACATACACAATGGCCGCGAATACCTTCCGAGGGTCCAGCGGCTTCCTTCCTCCGCCAACAATACGTTTGTACTGTTTTTCCTTGTCACGTTTCGGTTTTGGTATCAACGGTTCAACAACTGCCCAAAACGCATCGGATACTTCCCAGGATTTTATACTCATTTGCTTGTCTCCATTAGAGAAAAGCATACTTCAGTTTCTTGAAAATGTCTAGTTATTTATGGATATGCTCTTATACTATCAAGGACAAAATACAGGCGGAGACACGCAGCAGCTAATTTATGGCAATAAGATACTTTATGATTGCTACAAAAACGAATCATGCCGTATTTTTTATTTTATGGATCTCGTTTATAAAGGAGAGTACACGTTCGCAATGCCTCCTTTTCAAGAAGATGGCAAATGGTACTTTCCTCTCAAGAAAAAATAAGTGGACTGCTCTCCTGAATGGCATGAGCCCGCTGATGAAAAAGGCATGAAAAAAGCCGTGCAACCCCTGGATTGCACGGCTTCTGGCAATTCCGCCGCAATGATTACTCAGGCAAATAATCCCCACGGTTGAATTTTATCTTTTCCGTCACTGAAATGATTTTCAGTTCGTTGAGCAGAGAGTCCATCTCCGGGTGTTGCGCGCGCAACGCGCCGGCACTTTTTTCAAGACTCTCCACATTGCCGTCAAAGTCGGACAACAGCGAATAAGCGTCCTTCAGGGACCCTGCGGTTCCCAAGGAAGCGCTGTATTTATCCAGCAAGTCCAGCGTGCCCGAAACCTGGTTAAAGGCCTCGTTGAGCACGGCTTCATCGGGATGGACGGATTGCTCCGCCTCAACTCCGTTGAGGCTGCCCAGCAGCAGGCTCTGGATGATACCCGCGTTGCCCGCTCCCGGCAACGGCGGCACGGTCGCGCCGACGCTGCCCGCGGAGTTGGCTTTGAGCTGCTCCTCAGCCAGGATGTCATCAAAGGCGCTGGGTGCTTTCGTCTGCCTGTCGGGCGTTCCGCTCGCGGCGCCCTGCGCGGACAAAAGGTTGTTTATCTGGTCAGAACGTATTTTCATAATGGCCTCCAGGGTTGGCGCTCCGCCCATCCCCATGCAAATTCGCTGCCAAATCCCGTGGAGTGTCGTTTCGGCCCCTCGGGGGCGTCAGGGCGGAAAAATTTGCTGTGCGCCGTTCGTTTTGCAGAGTAATCCGACAAGACGTTCTTGTCCATTGCAAAAATCTCCGCTATGGCGTATTCTTGCCATAACGTACATCAACAGGGCAACGGTCGGGAAAAATTTTCGAGTCCGCCCTCAAACGACGGAGGTTCTCCCCATGCCGGAAATCAAAAAAATCCTTTGCGCAGTGGATCTTTCGGAACACAGCAAGGCCGTGGCCGAATACGCGTCCCTGCTTGCCAAAACGCACAAGGCCAAAGTTCTTGTCGTCTACACGGCCCCTTCGCTGAGTCAATACGTGGGCTTCCACGTGCCGCCGAACACCATTGAGAACTTTGTGGGCGAGATCGTCACCGGCGCGGAGAAATCCATGGAGGACTTTGTGGCGGAACATTTTGCCGACGTTGACGCCGCAAGCCAGGTTCTGGTCGGCTACGCGGCCGAGGAAATACTCAACCGCGCGCACGACGAAAATGTAGACATCATCGTCATGGGCACGCACGGACGCAAGGGCATTGACCGCATCCTCTTCGGCTCCGTGGCGGAAAAGGTCGTCAAAAACGCCGATATGCCCGTTCTGACCATCCGGCCCAAAGCTCCGTTGGGCTGATTGTTTGCCGCGCCGGCAGGGAAAGACGATGCAGACCACAGCGGTGCGTCCTGAAATCCAGCAATTGCAGGCATACACGCCCGGGCTGTCCATAGCCGAAATCCAGCGGAAATACGGCCTGACCCAGGTCGTAAAAATGGCCAGCAACGAAAACCCCCTGGGGACATCAAACCTTGTGCGGGAGGCCATACGCCGCCACGCGGCCTATGTCTTCCGCTATCCGCAAGGCGGCAACCCCCGCCTTGTCGGCGCCCTGGCGGATATGCACGGCGTTGAGCCGGGACGTATCGTCGTCGGCAACGGTTCGGATGAAATCATTGACCTGCTCATCCGCCTCCTGGTCGCTCCCGGCAAACACAACATCGTCTGCTTTGAGCCCTGCTTTTCCATATACCCCATCCAGGCCGCGATCAACGGGGTGGAAATACGGCGTTGCCCGATCAACGCTGTTCCCGACGATTTTTCCTTTGATTTTGACGCATTGCTCAAACGCGTCACTGACGACACCAGGCTTGTGTTCATCACCACTCCGGACAACCCTTCCGGATATTGTCCACGGGCCGGGGCGGTGAAAAGCCTGGCAAGGAGTCTGGCCGACATTTCCCCGCGCTGCCTGCTGGCGGTGGACGAGGCCTATATTGACTTTGCCGACGACGAACAGGAGCATTCCCTGCTTGCCCGCCGCGACTTGCCGGAAAACGTCCTGTTTTTGCGGACCTTTTCCAAAAGCTATGGACTTGCCGGCCTCAGACTCGGGTATGGAGTAGTGCCGCAACCCCTGGCGGAATGCTATTGGCGGGCGCGTCTGCCCTTTTCCGTCAATATCCTCGCCGAAGAGGCCGGCCTTGCGGCGCTTGCCGACACGGCCTTCAGGGAGGCGACGCTTTCAACGGTGCGGGAAGGACGGAGGGGCATCGCGGAGGGCCTGAGGGATATCCGCTGCAAGGTATGGCCGTCCTCAGCCAATTTTTTGCTTTTCAAGCTGCCGGAAAACAGTATTTCGGCCCAGACCTGCTTTGAAAGGCTGCTGGAAAAAGGCATCATCATCCGCCAGCTCAAAAGTTACGCCCTGCCGGAACATCTGCGCGTCAGCGTCGGAAATCCTTCGGAGAACGCCGCTTTTCTCGCCGCCATGAAAGACATTCTCCAACAGACGGCTCTGCGCGCCAGATGAACAAAGCTTCCGGCGTCATAACTCTGGACGGCCCGGCCGGCGTCGGCAAATCCACGCTGGCCCGTCTCCTGGCGCACCGGCTGTCCATCGCCTACCTTGATACCGGCGCCATGTTCCGCTGTCTGGCGCTCAAACTGGGCCCCGGCGTCGAAAATCTTGATGAGGAAGAGCTTCGTCGCCGCTGCGACGGATTTTCCTTCAGTCTTGACGGCGCGGGAAGCGCCGCACGGCTCTGCTGCAACGGCGCGCCCATCGGCGAAGAAATCCGCGGCGAGAAGGTGGGCCTGCTCGCGGCGCGCATCGCCGTCTTGCCTGTCGTGCGTGAAGCGTTGAAAAAGGCCCAGCGGCGTATCGGCGCATTGTCTCCACTGGTGGCCGAAGGCCGGGATATGGGCCTTGTCGTTTTTCCTGACGCCAAATGCAAGTTTTTTCTGGACGCCGCTCCGGAAATCCGCGCCCGGCGAAGGATGAGAGACCTTGAGCAGGCGGGACAGGCATCGAATCTGGCCGCCTTGACGGAACAAATACGCCGTCGCGACGACATGGATCGCAACCGGGCCACAGCCCCCCTCAAACCGGCGGACGACGCGATGCTGGTGGACACGTCCGACATGGGAATCGAGGAAGTCCTGGAGCTTTTGCTGGGCTGCATCCTTGGAGCGGACCACGGATGAGCGACCGCCATCAGCGTCGGCAAAATTTTCCTCCCCCGCCCCAAGCCGTTCCGCTCAGCCCGGTCAGCGCATTGTCGTAAATCTGACCCCATATCCCTTTTTGCCGCTTTCATAAAAAAATCTAGAATATAATTATTTAGTTTTGTTCATTTTTTATGATATGGCACACAGAGTGCATAAGCGGGAACAAATGATAAGGCCGCATCCAGCGAGCCTGTAAAAACCAGCCTTCATTGGGGAGGAGCTTATGAACTCGCATCTGGATTATGAAATCAACAAGGAACTTGGCGAATGCTATCTTTTCATGGGTGATTTTGACAAGGCCGAGGAGTACTACCGCAAGGCTGCCGGCAACAACACCCAGAGCGCGGCCCCCTATATGGGACTTGCCACCGTGGCTGTGCAGCGCTCGGAACTGGACAAGGCTCTTGTGCTTTACCAGAAGGCGGCCGCTGTCGAAGAATCCGATAAGGCGCTCTGCGGCATAGGTCTTGTTCATATGGAACAGGGCAATCATGAGGACGCTTTCACCCATTTCGCCAAAGCCCTCGACAAGGCGTCCGACAACATGGTGGCTCTCAACTGCCTTGTTCGGGAGGCGTATCAGCTCGGCGTGGTCGAGAATATCCTCCATTATCTTGAGGCGGCTCTGGAGACAAGCACGGAAGTCGAAGCCGTGCGCACCACCCTGGCGGGATGCCTGATCTACCTTGGCCGCGGCGAGGAAGCCCGTTCGCATCTGGAAACGGTGCTCGGCACAAATCCGGCCAACACCAGCGCCCGGGAACTTATTGACACTATGGCGGCATAACGCAGGCTGGACGCGGCAGACGTTCTGCCGTTATGGGAAAACTTCCCCTCCCCACCCGATTTCCCGGTTCCGGCCGTTGAGGCCGGGCCGGGAAACGCCAGAGACGGGGAAGCAAAGCCGACGATGCGACGTCGGCTTTTGTATGTGGGAATTTTGGGTAAAAACTTGCCATTCGGCTCCGCAGGGCGTACATAGTCCGCATGGAGCGGCGTTCGGACAAACATACCGCCATGCCTTGGGCAGACATATCCTGGCACGAACAATGGTTTGCCTCCTACGTTGCGGAGCGGCGCGTCAAGGCGCGCGACCCCGTGCCCCTTGACCTGAAAATCAGGCACACGGAGCGTGTGCTCGCCAATGCCCGTGAAATAGCGCTTAAGGAACATTTTACGCCATCCAAGGCCCGCGCCTGTCTTTTGGCGGCCCTCTACCACGATGTGGCCCGTTTTGAGCAGTACCTGCGGTACAATACCTTCAAAGACAGGGAGTCCTGCAACCACGGTTTGATGGGCATAAAAATCCTCAAACGGGAAAATCCCCTCGGGGGAGAGGAAAAAACCGTACGAGACACGGCGCTTGCCGCTGTCGGTCTGCACAATCGCTTTTCCCTGCCGCCCGCGTTGCCGGAGAATCTGCATCTTGTCGCCCAGGCGGTGCGTGACGCGGACAAGCTGGATATTTTGCGCGTTATGGACGAACACCTCGCAGGAGCAAAACCCTACTGCCCGACAGTGGTTCTGAATCTTCCCGACGATCCGAACCTGGTCGGCGGGGCGATAGTTGCGGCGGCGCTGAAAGGGCGCGTCGCGGCGTATGCGGATCTGCGCAGCGTCAATGATTTTCGGCTGCTTTTGGGCACATGGTTTTTTGACATGCATTTCCCGACAAGCCGTTTACGCTTTGTGCGCGACGGCCACGCCGGTCGTCTGCTCCAAAGCCTGCCTTCCTCAACGCCTTACGCGGCGGCGCGCGACCTTTTGTTGACGCGGCTTTGTTCAGAAGGCGCTGATGGCCTGGCGCAATCCACCCATACCACCCATATTGAAGAGGACGACATGCCATGAAAGTTTTGGTAACGCCGCGGTCTTTCGGCAAGACAAATCCAAAGCTGTTTGACCGCCTGCGCGCCGCCGGGCTCGATGTAGTGCGCAACGACACGGGCGGCATTCTTTCCGCCGCGCAGATGCGGGAAAGAATAGCCGATTGTCACGGCCTGATACTGGGCGTTGACCCGCTGAACGCCGACGTGCTGGCGGCGGCGCCCCATTTGCGCGCTGTCGCCAGGTACGGCGTGGGTATGGACAATATAGATCTGGGTGCGTGCGAGGCACGCGGCATTGCGGTGTCCCGCACGGCAGGAGCCAACAGCGATGCCGTGGCCGACTGCGCCTTTGCCCTTATGCTGGCTGTTGCCCGCCGGACGGCGCTCATTGACCGTCGCTGCCGCAAGAAGAACTGGCTCAAGATCACAAGCATTGACCTCTATGGCAAAACATTGGGGATCATAGGTTTTGGCGCCGTGGGCAAGCGCGTCGCGGCCAGAGCCCGGGGGTTTTCCATGCGCGTGCTTGCCCACGACCCGTTTTTCGACGCCGCGTCAGCGTCCGCGCTGGGAGCGACGTTTGCCGAAATTGACGCCATCTGCCGTGAAGCGGACTTTATCACTCTGCATGCGGCGCTCGCCGAAAGCTCGCGCGCGCTTGTCAACGCCGAACGCCTTGCGCTGATGAAGCCCACCGCCGTGCTCGTCAACACCGCGCGCGGCGGGCTGATCGATGAAGCCGCTCTGTTGGCCGCCCTGCGCGGCGAGAAAATATACGGGGCCGGCCTTGACGTTTTTGAAGAAGAACCGCCTCTTGATCCGGCCTGGTACAACCTGGACAATGTGGTCCTGGGATCGCACTGTGCTGCGTCCACCGCCGGAGCAACGGATGCCATGGGGAATATGGCGGTTGACAACCTGCTCAAGGATCTGGGGCTTGCCTGAACGAGCGAAAAATTTTTCGCAAGCCCGCTCCTGTCCGGCCTGGCAGGAAGCGACGACAGATCGGCACGACAAAGATATGACAAGCGATGCGGATTTTTTGCTCGAAAGCTACCACTTCGATTTGCCCCAGGAACAAATAGCGCAATTCCCTCCTGAAAACAGGGGCGACTCCAGGCTGTTTGTTTTGTCCCGCAGGGGCGAACTCAATCCGGAGCACAGACGTTTTGAAGAATTGCCTGCCTGCCTGCCCAGGGGAGCGCTTTTGGTCGCCAACAACGCGCGTGTTCTGCCGGCACGGCTCATCGGCACACGTCATACAGGCGGCAGGGCCGAATTTTTGCTGCTTACCCCTCTCCCTCTTGTACTGGAGCGCGCCCGCCGCGACGCCTCCAGCAATGCCCAATGCGCTGAAGTCAGGGGACTTTTACGCTCTGGGGGGACCCTGCGCGAAGGCGAAAGCCTGAACTTCGGCGCCGGCCTCGCCGTTACGCTTTTGGAGCGGGCATCCCACGGGGCCTGGCGCGTTCTGCTCTCCTGGACGGGGAATTTGAATAAAGCCTTTTCAGCGGCGGGGCGCATGCCTCTGCCGCCCTATATCAAACGTCCGGCGGACGAGGAGGACGTTGACCGCTACCAGACTGTATACGCCCGGGAAGAAAAATCCGGTGCCGCCGCGGCGCCCACAGCCGGCCTGCATTTTACGGGAGCCATGCGGGACAGACTGGCCTCGGACTTTGAGTGGGTGGAGTTGACGCTTTATGTGGGTTACGGCACATTCAGCCCGGTCCGCGACCAGGACATCCGCAGCCACAGACTCCACAGCGAATATATGGAAATTCCTGAAGAAACTGCCAAGGCCGTGGCGCGCGCCAAAGCTCAGAACCGCCCCGTGCTGGCCGTGGGCACGACAAGCGCGCGCGCCCTGGAAGGCGCGGCTGCCCAGTGCGGCAGCGTGCAGGCCTTCACAGGCGCGACAAACATATTTCTTTATCCCGGCCGGAAATTCCGCGTCACGGACGCTCTGTTGACCAATTTCCACCTGCCGCAGTCATCCCTGCTCATGCTGGTAAGCGCCTTTGCCGGCCGCGAGCGTATGCTGGCGGCATACAGGCATGCCGTAAAAAACGGATACCGTTTTTTTTCTTATGGCGACGCCATGCTGATTCTCTGAAGCAGCGGTCTCAGCCGCAACCCGGTTCCGAACGCCCGAAATTGTCTGTAAATAACAAGACGCTATACGCGCAGGTAGGCCGCGATCAGGTCCGCAACCTCGACAAGCCGACATGGCCTCGTCATGTTCCGCACTTCCCCGACAAGCCACAGGGGAACACGGCGATTTTCGTCCGTTGCGTCGTAATGGCTTCCCTCGCCGTCCATGCCGTGGTCGCTCACGACAAGGGCGGCATAGCCGGCCGCGAGCCAGAGGGGGAGATAACGGGCCAGCAGTCCATCGGCCGTGCGCGCCGCATCGCGATACTCACGGGAATCAGCGCCGAATTTGTGCCCGGCGAAATCTATGCCCATAGCGTGAACAAGAAGCAGATGAGGCAGATGTTTGTGCCGCAGATATTCCGCGTCGCGGAACAGTTCTTCATCCGGGTAGGCGTCGCAGCTGTAAAAAATGCCGTGGGATATGGGCAGATTTGCGTCATCGGTAATGCGGTCGCGCTCCGCAATGAACGGAGCGCGATTGCAGAGTTCGCTCACCCAGAAGTAGGCGGCTGCGGCGGTCACAAGCCCCAGGTTGACGGCTTTTTGGAAAATGGTCGGCGCGGGACACAAGGAGGGGAAGTCGTTGTGGAGGATGCCGTTCGACAGTGGCGGGCGTCCGCTGAACAACGCGGCGTATGCCGGACGCGAGAGGGGAGGCAGGATTGACGACGCCTCCCCGTAGCTGGCTTGTCCCGCTTCGTCCAGCGCGGCCAGGCAACTCATGCAGCGACGGCCGGCGGCAATGCTCAGGCCGTCCAGCAGAACAAGGACAAGACGTTTCACGGGAATTTCTGTTTGCAAAGAATCCATACGTTCCGGGAAGTGTACACGACAACTTCTCTAAAAGCAAAAAATCTGCTGTTCGTCCGGAGCGATGTTGATTGTTGCAACCGGGCGGATTCTGTTTTACTCTTTTATTCGTACGTTGGAGCGGTGGATGGCGCGGAACAGAAGTATTTTTTTAAAAATTTCCGGCCCATTGGGTTTGAAGGCGCGCACGAATTTGCTGCGGCGCTGTCTGGCCGTCTGGCCGAGACGGAGCAAAAAACTTTTGGAAATCAACTGCGGCAAGGGCTTTTTTTTGCCGTTTCTCTGGGAACACGGATTTGACGTCACCGCTACCGAGCGGGATCAAGACCTGCGAAGCAGAGCGGTGGAGCATGCCGGATTTCGCGCCGAGGTCGTGTTGGCCTGTTCAGATCACCTGCCCTTTGATGACGACGCGTTCGACTGGACGATTCTGCACATTGCGGACGATGACGCGGCCACATTTGAAAACAGTCTCAATGAGGCCTTGCGCGTGACAACCGGAGGCATGGTCGTCACTTTTTGGAATTCCGCCTCCTTGTCCTATCTGGCGCATAAACTCGGCGGCGGCAAATTCTGGCCGTGGCCGAGGTTCAACTGCCTGGGCGTGTGGCGCGAACTGAAAAAAGCGGGCGCGGGCCGTCTGACGATGATGAGCGTCTTGTCCGGGCCGCCCTGCACGTGGAACAGCAGGCGGTCCAGCTTTTTCGGCGACATGATCACCCGCGCTCTGCCGCTTGGGGCCTGGTGCGTGATTCGCATGGACATTGCCCCGTCCCGCGCTGTAACGCCATTGCCGATAAGACTGGCGAACGCTCGTTTCGCGTCTTCGCAGCCCGTTATGGAATGGCGTTGCGGCAAGAGTCTGAACACAAAAATCAAACAAAAACGAAACAAGTTGACGCCATGAACAAAAAAGTGCTGAACCATCAGGAAAGACAGTATGCCAAGCCGTTCACTGGAGACGGCAAGCTGCATTTCATCTCCGCTCTGACGACATTCGTCCGCGGCCATTTGCTGCTTTTCGGGACGCTCCTGGTCTTGTTTTTTCTCAGTCTGAGCGGTTACAGCGGATGGCGCTATTACCAGTACCGTCAGTCGGGGATTTTCGCCTTCGCCAAGTTCTCCGCCGCATTGACCCCGCCCAATGCGGAAACTCTGGCAAAGCGCGTTGACTTCAACACGCTCTCGGGACATCTGGCCCAGGCCATTGCCGCCGACTATCCTTTTTTCAAGGAAGGTCCCAACCAGTTGCGCGACATAAAAGACCTGATACAGATGAATCTGCTGCGACGCGTTATGACCAAGGAGGAACCGGCCAAGGAAAAACCGGACCCGCAGAAGAATTTGCTGAGTCCGCTCGCTGTGTTTCCCGATGATTTTTTAACCCAGTTTACGAAAAACCTTGTTATTCAAGACTCTCAGGACAGCGCCAAAGACGGCCCCGTTTTTCTCAGCAGCAGCGTGGAACATCCTTTGCTGGAACAGGCGTTCCCCATACTTTTGCGGATGGAAAAAATCGGCGGCGTTTGGATCATACGTGATGTCGCCAACGCCGAAGAGCTTGTCAACCAGTTCCGCGCCGCGCAACTGAAGCGGATGAAGGCGCGGCTCGACGCCCGGCTTGCCAAGAGGGAGGCGGCCGGAAAACGCATGAACAGCATCATAGCCCTGAAATCATGTTCCGCGGGAACAACAAAACTTTCCGACGGGAAAACGCTTTTGCTTGTCACTAATGTCCTGGGGAGGAATATTTCGTCTCTGACGGTCAACAACACCAATCTGGAAGTTGTGTTCAACGCCGGCGACAAGGAATTGTTGCGGCGGTATTTGAACGCCTCGCAGCCGGTCAGGCCGGGAGAGGATTTCAATCAGCACTGGAATATCGAGTTTGATCTGCAGAGCGGGGACGGGCAGGATATCTGGAAGACCTCCGCCATAAGCTGTTCCCCGAGCTGGCGCAGTATGGGGCTTGCCAACGGTGAAGTCCTTTATTACGCGGATCTTCCCGAAATGGAAGAAGATTTCAAATGAGCAAAACCCGCGAGGTCTATGTATGCTCGGCGTGCAAGGCAAGCGTGTTGCAGTGGCGCGGGCAGTGCCCCCAATGCCGCGCCTGGAACACTCTTGAGGCCGTGCTTTCGCCCTCGAATGCAAGGCGGGGGACGGCCGGACGTTCCTTCAATGCCAACGAACCGATGCTTCTGCAGGATGTTCGGAACGACAACTGTCGTTTTTACGCCACCGGTCTTGAACAGTTGGATCGCGCCCTGGGACGCGGCCTGGTTTCCGGGGCGTCCATCCTTGTCGGGGGAGAACCGGGCATAGGAAAATCGACGTTGCTGATGCAGGTGGCCGGCAGCGTCGCAAAACAGGGACGGACTGTCCTCTACGCGACGGGAGAGGAATCCCTGGCGCAAATCAAGGACAGGGCGGAACGCCTCGGAGTTCTGGCTCCGCAACTTCTGGCCCTGGCCACATCCCAGTTGGAGGACGTGCTGCGGGCTATTGACGCGCAGACGCCGGAGCTGCTCATCCTTGATTCCGTGCAGACAATGGCGAGCGCGTCAACAGACGGACTTCCGGGCAACGCGAGTCAGGTGCGGGCGGTGGCCACGGCCTTGCTGGAAACATGCCGTCGCAGTTCAACCACATCTGTTCTGGTCGGGCACGTCACCAAGGATGGTCTGCTGGCCGGGCCGCGGCTTCTGGAGCACGCCGTGGATACGGTCATCGCCCTTGAAGGCGACAGGAGAAACTTTTTCCGGCTGTTGCGGGTGCTGAAAAACCGGTTCGGCTCCAGCGAGGAGTTGCTTGTCTTTCGCATGAAGGCTGACGGGATGCAGGTTGTGGACGATCCGTCAACATTTTTTCTGGAAGCCCGTGACGCCACGCTGTCCGGCGCGGCGCTGGCGCTGGCCGTGGACGGGAATCGTCCCCTGGTTGTTGAGGCGCAGGCTCTGGTGGCGCGTTCGTTTCTGGGCATTCCCAGACGCACGGCCCTCGGCTTTGATGTCAACCGGTTGCACTTGTTGCTGGCGGTGCTTGAAAAGCGGCTCAACCTCAATTTTGGGCAGGCGGATATTTACGCCAAGGTCGGGGGCGGCATCCGGCTGCAGGATCCCGGCCTGGACCTGGCTTTGATGGCGGCGGTGTTGTCCTCATATTACGATGTTCCCCTGCCCGAAAAATGCATCCTTTGGGGAGAAGTGGATTTGAACGGACAGATGCGTTCGGTGGCCGCTCAGGAACCGCGTTTGGCGCAGGCGCTACGGCTCGGCTATTCGCCCGTTATTCACCCGGGCGGGGGCAAAACGGGAATCCGCACGATCAGGGATTTGCAGGCCAAACTTTTCAGGCGCCAAGGAACGGCTCAATGACCTGGGAAATTGAACAAAAATATCTGCATGTGGATTTCAGAAACCTCAGGCGCGCTCTGAAAAAGCACGGCGCGTGTTTTGACGGCGCGCACCTTGAGCAAAACATTGTTTTTGACACGCGCGACGCCCTGCTGTTTGAGGCCGGACATCTTTTGCGCTTGCGCGCGCAGTGTCGGCCTGACAGGAAACTGTATCTGCTGACGCTCAAACTGCCCCCGCATGCTGGCAAGACCCTGGCCGGAGTTCGGGAAGATTTCAAGATTCGCGAGGAGCGGGAAGTCAATGTGGCCGATGGGACGGCTCTGAGCGCGATATTGGAGGGACTGGGCTATACGGAAAAAATTTTTTATGAGAAACTCCGTGAAGTGTGGTCCCTGGGGCGGGTGGAAGTGTGTTTGGACGAGTTGCCCTTTATAAAGGCTGTCGAGTTGGAGGGCGCTCCGGACTGTATTCAGCGGGTTGCCCGTTTACTGGAGCTTGACAAGGAAACGGCGAGCGGCAAAAATTACCATGAAATTCACCAGGAATGGCGAAGGCGGCAGGGCATGCCCCAAGAGCGTTCTTTCGTTTTTGGAGGAGAGCGGCGTTCGCAGCTGCAAAAAAAATTTGGCTTCGCGTGGGAAAACGGCGATGGGAACACATCTGGGCGATAAGTACGCGGAAGACAGCGGCGCCGATACGTCGCTGGATCAGAAACTCAAGGAGCCTGAGCGGTATGCCGTGCTCTTGCACAATGACGACTACACGACAATGGAATTTGTGGTGAGCGTCATCTGCTCGGTATTCCACATGAATCTTGAACAGGCGACAACCATTATGATCAACGTTCACAAGCGCGGCATTGGGCAATGCGGGGTATTTACCCGTGAAATAGCCGAGGCCAAGGTGCATCAGGTGCATCACAAGGCGCAGCATGCCGGCTTCCCCCTGAAATGCACCATGGAGAAGGTTTGAACCCATGCTCAGTCATGACGTACAGAATATCCTGCGCGACGCGCTTATGGAAGTACACAGGCGCAAACACGAGCTCCTTACAGTTGAACATCTGTTGTACGCTCTGACGAACAGCCGGAAAGGGAGATTGATTCTTGAGGGGAGCGGCGCCAGCGTCGCCGTCTTACGGGAGCAACTGGAAGAATTTTTCCGTTCGGAAATGTCTTCCCTGGAAAGTCCTGAAGAGGAAATCACCCAGACGCTCGGCGTACAGCGTGTGCTGGGCAGAGCTTTCAACCACATACGTTCGGCCGGGCGTAAAGTGGTGGAGATCGGCGACCTGCTTGTCGCCATCATTGACGAGGAGGAAAGTTACGCCACGTTTTATCTGCGCAAGCAGGGCGTGGAACGGCTGGACGTGCTGACCTTCATATCCCACGGCCTGGAAAGCGGAGGCGGTTCCCTTGGAGTCAATGTTGAAAAGGAAGACGCCAAAACGGACGATGATCCACTGAAAAAGTATACGGTAAATCTCACAGAACAGGCCGCCAACGGGAAAATTGACCCTCTGGTGGGACGAGGTCAGGAACTGCGCCGGGCCATTGAAGTGTTGTGCAGGCGCAGAAAGAACAATCCGCTTTTCGTCGGCGACCCTGGCGTGGGCAAAACGGCTCTGGCGGAAGGTTTGGCCATGCGCATAGCGGAGGGACATGTTCCGCGGATGTTTGAGAACGCGAAGATTTTCGCCCTGGATATGGGGCTGGTTCTTGCCGGCACACGTTACAGGGGAGATTTTGAAAACCGCGTCAAAGCGGTTGTCCAGGCCCTGAAAAACACGCCGAACGCCATTTTGTTCATTGACGAGATACACACCCTTGTCGGGGCCGGGGCCACATCCGGCGGTTCCATGGACGCCTCCAATCTTCTCAAGCCGGCTCTGGCCAGCGGCGACATACGCTGTATCGGCTCCACAACGCATGAGGAATACCGCAATCATCTGGAAAAGGACAGAGCGCTGGCGCGGCGTTTTCAGCGCATAGACGTGCGGGAGCCGGACGACGGGGATTGTCTGGCCATTCTCCAGGGGCTTGCGGACAAATATGCGGCGCACCACCATGTGCTTTACTCTTCCAACGTCCTCAAATCCATCGTCGAGCTTTCTTCGCGGCACATACGCGACCGTCTGTTGCCGGACAAGGCCATTGACGTGATGGACGAGGCCGGCGCTTCCGTACGTCTGCGCCGGATGGAAGAGCCCCGGCCGGACGTGGAGCGCGACACGGCCCCTGTTCATGTGAGCCTTGGCGATGTGGAACGGATAGTCGCCCGTATGGCCGGCATTCCGCAACGCTCCGTATCCGGGAAGGAACGGACGCGCCTGGCGACTCTCGAACGCGATCTGAAGAACCTTGTTTTTGGGCAGGACGAGGCCATTGAACTCACGGTGCGCGCCATTCTGCGCTCCCGTGCCGGACTGGGTGAAGCCAGCCGACCGGCCGGCAGTTTTTTGTTCTATGGGCCCACAGGAGTTGGGAAGACAGAAGTCGCCCGCAGTCTGGCCAATTTGTTGGGCGTGGATTTTTTGCGCTACGACATGAGCGAATATATGGAAAAGCATTCGGTGGCCAAACTGATCGGCGCTCCGCCAGGATATGTGGGGTTCGGCGAAGGGGGGCTTTTGACCGAGGCGGTGCGTAAGGCGCCGTATTCTGTGGTATTGCTGGATGAGCTGGAAAAGGCGCATCCCGATATCTTCAATATCCTGTTACAGGTCATGGATGACGCGACGCTTACAGACAGTTCCGGACGCAAAACGGATTTCTCCCACGTTATCCTGATTATGACCTCCAATGCCGGCGCCTTTGAGATGGCCAAGGCGAACATAGGCTTCAGCGAGTCCGGCCCGGGCGATGCGGCCGCCCGTTCCCTGAGCGCTGTGGAAAACACCTTCTCCCCGGAATTCCGCAATCGCCTGGACGCGCTTGTGCCTTTCAGGAGCCTGACGCAGGAAATGATGCTGCGCATTGTCGCCAAATTCCTCAACGAGCTGCGCGAAAGAATCTCCAAACGCAACGTGCGCCTGTCGGTAAGCGTCAAAGTCAGGGAACGTCTGGCCCTGAAGGGCTTTGATCCGGTCATGGGAGCGCGTCCGCTGCGGCGGCTTTTACGGATGGAGTTGGAAGACCGTCTGGCCGGCGAGATGCTGTTCGGCAAACTGAAACACGGTGGCAAGGCCAAATTGGGCTGGAAGAACGACGATTTCACCCTGGCGGCTTCCTCCGGCTGATCGCGCGCGATGACGGGCCTTCATCCGTTCACCTGTTTTTCGTTTTTTACCTTCATCAAGATATGGCAAAAACAACACGGCGTCTGCTTCTCGTTTACAAAGACGGACATGAACGGGCCTTCGCCTTTGCCTGCGACCTGCTTTCCTGGTTGCGTCAGCAAGGGCATCGCGCTGATATGATCGTTGCCGGATGCGACAGCGCATTGTACCATGAGCGGGATATGTTCCTTGTCATTGTGCTTGGCGGCGACGGCACAATGCTTGGCGTGGCCCGCCGCCTGGCCGGAACGCAAACGCCCATGCTGGGCGTCAATTTCGGGCGGGTCGGTTTTCTGGCGGATGTCCATCCAGACGACTGGCGCTCATGCGTGCAGGCGTGCATTGACGGCGCGGCGGTCGTCCGTTCACGGATGGCTGTTCAGTGGTCCGTCATACGTTCGGGAAACACGGAAGACAGGGGCGTTGCGATCAATGATGTCGTGTTGAGCCACGGCATCCTGGCCCGCCTCATCTGCGTGGACATTCAGGCAGGCGGGCAGAGGATGGGCCTTTTTCGCGGCGACGGGCTTGTCGTGTCGACGCCTCTGGGAAGCTCCGGATACTGCGCCTCGGCCGGCGGGCCTTTTGTTCAGCCGGACCTTGAAGTTTTGACCTTGACGCCGGTATGTCCCTTTCAACAACATTTTTCCTCAATGGTTTTTCAGGGACAAACAGAATTCGAGATATGCGTGCAGCGGAATTCCTCGGAGTGCCACCTGACGGCGGACGGTCAGATTGGGCTGAGGTTGATGGCAGGAGACGTGCTTCGCGTGACGGGCCTGCGCGGCGCTGTGCGCCTGATGGGCGAGGAATCCCATTTTCTGGAAAGACTGCGTTCGCGTGGTCTGTTGCGCTTGATAACGCCATGTGACCCACAAAGAAACGTATGAAAAAAAATTTTTGTCCCCCGCGCAGAGCGGCCGATATCCACCTTGGCAGGGATGTTTATTTTGACGCCTGGCTGTACAGCATGATGATGGACAACAATATAGCCTGGAAAATGAATCCCGAATTTATCGCCAGCCCCGAGCAGATGGCTTTTATGCTTCAAATGGGGCCGGATCAGGTGTACCTTCCCTGTTCTGACGCCACATTCGTCATGCTGGACCAGGCGGGCAGACACGGCGAGTTGCAGAAGCAATACAACCGCGCCTGGAGAATCGTCGTTCGCCTGACCCGCTCCTTTATTCCGGACCGTCTGACGCGGACCCGCGTGTTGTATTTTTGTCGCTATCGTTTCAGGCAGCACATAGCGCAACAATCGCTTATCCCCTCACGCCTTGTGAAGCGCATGACAAATCTTGTTCTTGCGCAGGGCGGGCCGGACGATCCCTGGCAGGACAAACGTTCCGCCTCCTGTCTGCGTCAGATGGAATTGTTGGCTTCGCCGGAGATAAAAAGCAATCTTGAACAAATGCCGTCTGGCGAATTGCCTCGTGATATGAACCGGGCGCGGCGGTTTCTGGATTATCTCGAGTTGACGCGCTGTTTGTGTCTGTCGGCCATGTCGAGACCGTGGCTGGACCATCCGCCCGCGTCGCAGAGCGTCAGCGACGCCATGTTGGAGGCGGAAAAGGCCGTTCTCCACATCAAGGGCGACCTGGAAGAGCGCCTCGGCAGCCCCGCCACCGTGCTTTTTCTGCCGGACGCGGACGGCGGCGTTGTTTTTGATTTCGTCATGCTGCAAAAGCTGATTCGTATGGGGCACAGGGTTATATGTGCTGCCAAGGGCGGCTTTTATTTTTTTGCTCCCACCATAACGGATATGGAGACGGATGAAACCCTGCAGGGCTGGCTGCGCAACGGCATTGTGCTGAGAGAGCAGAATTTGGGCAAGAACGCCCTGTTGCGCTATCTCCGCGAATTCAGGCTCATGGTTGTTTCCGACGGGACGCGCGAGCGTTTGAACCTGACGCGCGTTTCGGTCACGTTTTCCAGAGCCTGGAAAGAGGCGGATATCATCCTGGCCAAGGGATGGCGGAACGCGGATATCCTGCTCGGAACAAGCCACGAATTCACCAGGGACATCATCAGTTATTGGAGCGACGACGCGGGGTTCCACATTCAACTCAAACGGCATGCAGCCGCCGCGCGGAAGTTCAACGAAAGCGACATCATCAGAAAATCCGAGGCGATCATTGAAAAAATGCGCGCCGCCCGCGCGAACTCGCATTCGGTCATGTTCTACAGCTGCATCATCGGCAGCATACCGGGACAGACGGAAACGGCCGTTGCGCTGGCCCGGGTCTTTGTGGACAATTTGAGAAAAAAAATGGACAATATTTTCATCGTCAACCCGGTTGAGCATTTTGTCGAAGGGATGGACGGCGACGACTTGATGTTCATGTGGGAACGTGTGCAGCGCAGCGGGTACATAGACATTTGGCGCTTTCAAACTGTTGAGGACATTGAGGAGAGTTTCGCGCTTCTCAGCCTTAAGGTGCCGCCGTCCTGGCAGGGTATGGACGCGACATATTCCACCGGCTGCACCAAAGAGATGCAGATCGCCCTGGATGTGCAGTCAAAAAACCGCGAAATGCAGATTATTGGGCCGGAACCCCGGCTCTTCGTCAGGCGCGGCGAATACGGCGTCGGCAAATATTTTGACGCGTCTTTCAGCCGGTCGGCGTCACAAAGCCGAAAATGAGGCCGCGACAGGAGCGCGCGACTCGTCGGCGTTTATTTCAGTATCAACCAACAAACCGGATGGAATCAATGAGCCGTTATGAAGCCGTTATAGGTCTTGAAGTTCATGTCCAGCTCGCCACAGCCTCCAAACTGTTCTGCGCGTGTTCCACCGCCTTCGGTTGCCCGCCGAACACGAACGTCTGCGAGGTCTGCCTGGGAATGCCAGGGGCGTTGCCGACAATCAACAGACAGGCTGTGCGTTATGCCGCCCTGGTGGGGCTCGCCACGAACTGCGCCGTCAATTCGTATTCCGTCTTTGCCCGGAAAAACTATTTTTATCCTGATCTTCCGGCAGGTTATCAGATTTCACAGTTCGAACTGCCGATCTGCGAACACGGTTTTTTGCCCATACAGACGGAGGACGGGGAAAAACATATCGGCATCACCCGTATTCACATGGAAAACGACGCCGGAAAGAACATGCACTCCCAGGCCGAGAACGTCAGCTTTGTGGATCTGAACAGGGCCGGAACGCCTCTGGTCGAAATAGTTTCCGAGCCGGATATGCGTTCTCCAGCGGAGGCGGCCGCCTATCTGAAGGCGCTTTACGGTCTGGTGACCTATCTGGGCGTGTGCGACGGCAATATGGAAGAGGGCAGTTTTCGCTGCGACGCCAATGTATCCCTGCGGGTTGCGGGCTCCGCGGAGCTGGGCACGAGAACGGAACTCAAGAATCTCAATTCGTTCAGAAATGTACAGCGGGCCATAGAGTACGAAATAGAGCGTCAGGGCGACATTCTTGCCGAAGGCGGCCTTGTGCGGCAGGAAACCCGGCTTTACGACGCCGCGAAAAATGTGACCCTCGCCATGCGCGGCAAGGAAGACGCCCAGGATTACCGCTATTTCCCCGACCCGGACCTTTTGCCGGTGTGTATTGATGAAAACGATCTCACCGCCTGGAGGAACGGCCTGCCGGAATTGCCGCGGGAGCGGCTGGCGCGTTTTCAGGCGATGACGAAACTGCCCGAAACGGATATTGAAGTCCTTGTTCACAACATCGGGATAGCCGACTACTTTGAGGCTGTAGCCGCCGCGACTTCGGCCCGGCAGGCGGCCGGTTATCTGATCGGCCCGGTCCTGCGCGAGTGCCGGGCGCGGGATATTCCGGTAGATCCGCGATGCTGGAAGATGAAGCCGGAATCGCTGGCGGAACTTGTGGACATGGTGGACAAGGGGGAGATAAGCGCCAAGATGGCGCACGATGTGTTCGGCGAGCTTTTTGAAAGCGGCGTCAGCCCCGCAGCGTTCGTCAGGGAAAAGGGACTTGGTCAGATTTCGGACGCCGACGCCCTGGAAGAGGTCACGGCCTCTGTTGTGGACGCGCATCCCAAAGAGGCGGCCGCCTACAGGGAAGGCAAAACCAAATTGATGAGTTTTTTTGTGGGGCAGGTCATGCGGGCCACAAAGGGCAAGGCCAATCCGGCGATGGTCAATGATCTGCTAGAGAAAAAATTGCGCTGACAGGGCGCCAGGGCGTTCCGATCTGCCGAAGCCCAAAAGGAAGGGGGACGGAACGCGCTATTACCCCTAATCCACGTTCCGTCCTGATTTGTTCGCCTCAGTATCCGCCGTTTGTCGGCACTTCCTGGTTGAGGGCCGCCTTCGCCGTGCGGCAGGCTGTCTCAAACCGTTCCGGGCCTGCGGCATGAGCCTTTGTTCCGTATCTAACAAGCGGCTATTGCATAATTTTTTGAATTATGGCACATTCTTTGATAACGGGCCTCAATCTTGGCGACTATGTCTTTGAACTTTCTGTGAATCACTATGGCACTGGAACTCCGTCAGCAACTGAAACTCAACCAGCAGCTCTTCATGACGCCGCAACTGCAGCAGGCTATCAAGCTGTTGCAGCTTTCCCGTCTTGAGCTTCTGGAAACCGTTCAGCAGGAGTTGCAGGAAAATCCCTTTCTTGAGGAAGGCCCCCCGGATGACGAGCGGGAAGACGGTTCGGAGGATGTCCGCCATGACGGGGAGGCGGATGATGTATATGAGAAGGATCTGAACCGCAATGCCGACTGGGAGGACTACCTGGGGGATTTCGCCAGCACTCCCCGGCTTTCCCAGGCGCGCGAGCTGGATATGGGCGACGATATGGCCCCGTTTGAAGCGCGTTGCGCCGCAAAGCCCACTCTGGAAAGCCATTTGCTCTGGCAGTTGCGTCTTTCCCCCTTGAGCGAGGCGCAAAAGAATATCGGGGAAGCGATCATCGGCAATCTGTCGTCTTCGGGCTATCTGCAAGCCTCGCTTGAGGAATTGGCCGCGTTGACCTCATCCGGCGCGGAAGAGGTGCGCGCTGTCCTCAGGCGCGTTCAGCTTTTCGACCCTGTCGGGGTGGCGGCCCATGACGTGAAGGAATGTCTGCTCATCCAGATCGAAAATCTCGGATACGACCGTGACCCTGTGCTCCTTGATCTCGTGCGCGATCATCTTGATGACCTGGAGGCCAGGCGCTATAAACCCCTGTTGCGGAAATTCAAGCTGGATATGGAGGATCTGAAGGAGTACCTGACTGTCATACAAAGCCTTGACCCCATGCCGGGCGCGAGTTTCGGCAGCGGCGAGCCGATGTACATAAGCCCTGACGTCTATGTTTACAAAGTCGACAAAGAATTCATCATTGTGCTGAACGATGAGGATTTTCCTCAACTGCATCTTTCAGAACTTTGCAACATGAACATAACCTATGCTTCTGAAAACGAAAAAGAGTACTGCAATGAAAAAATTCGTACGGCGTCCTGGTTGATAAAAAGCATACAGCAACGGCAAAAGACGCTGTACAGAGTTGTTGAAAGCATTGTTCGCCATCAAACGGATTTTTTTGAAAACGGCGTCACCAAGCTGGTGCCGTTGATATTGAAAGATATCGCCGACGACATTGACATGCACGAATCGACAATCAGCAGAATAACAACGAACAAATACGTTTCGACCCCTCACGGGATATTTGAGTTGAAGTATTTTTTCAACAGCGGCCTTGAGCTGGAAGACGGAAATCTGGTGGCTTCCGAAAGCGTCAAGGCGCTCATAAAAAAATTCATTTCTGAGGAGGATTCCGTCACGCCGTTGAGCGATGAGCGTCTGGCCGAAATGCTCAGGGATACCCTTCAGGTGAACATTGCCCGGCGTACCGTCGCAAAATACAGAACGGCCTTGGAGATTCCTTCTTCCTCCAGGCGCAGAAAACATTTTTGACCCTATAAAGCCAGTCAAGGAGTATTGCCGATGAACATCGCTTTTGCCTTCAAAAACTTTGAACCTTCCGAGCATCTGAAAAAATACACGCGGCGGCGCATCGAAAAACTTGAACGTTTTTTTGGAAAATCTTCAGGACTTGAAGTCGGCGTTGTTCTCGCCGTGGACAAGTTCCGTCATCGCTGCGAGGTTACCGTTACCGGGGAAGGTTTGCATATCAACGCATCCGAGCAGAGCAGTGATATGTACGCCGCCATTGACCTTGTTTCGGACAAGGTGGAATCCCAGATCAAGCGTCAGGTTTCACGCGTCAAGGAGCACAGACGCAAGACGGCGAAAGCCGATATTGACGTGTTCACTTGGAATCTTGACGTGGAAACGGATGACGTGACGCCGCCGGTGGGCGCCAAGCGCTTCGCTCACAAACCCATGCACATAGACGAGGCCATTATGCAGTTGGACGCGGTCGGCAGCGAATTTTTCGTGTTTTTCAATGCGGAGAGCAGCCGGGTCAATGTCGTTTACCGCCGACGGGCCGGCGGGTACGCCCTGATAGACCCGGTGCTGTAGCGACGGCATGAAGTCGCCCCGCAAATCCTCCGGAACGCCGGGTTCCGTTGCCGCCGGTCCGCCATCGGAGCGCCTTCCCTTGCAGGTGTGTATTGTGACCGGGCTTTCTGGCGCGGGGAAAAGCACTGTTTTACAGGCCTTTGAAGATCTGGAGCATCTCACTGTTGACGGACTGCCGGCCGGCCTTGCCGCGGACATGACGAATATGATGAAATTGCATCCCATGATGACGCATTTCAAGGGGATCGCCCTCGGCATGGACATGCGGCAAAGCAATTTTCTGGTTGAAATCAATGACGCCCTGTCCGCCATGACCAGGCAGGGCGTCCGGCCCTTGCTGATTTTTCTGGAAGCCCAGATACAGGAGCTCATCCGCCGCTATGCCACAACCAGAAGACCGCATCCGCTGGAGCGAAACGGCATCGGTCTGGAGGCGGCGCTCGCGCGCGAGCGGGAAAGCTTGAATTCCTTGAGGGAGCTTGCCGACATAGTCATAGATACGACGAAGTTTTCCGTGCATGATTTGCGCAGGGCCATACAAAAGCGCTGGAGCGGCGGACGGGGGGCATTGCGCGCACTTCGCGTCAATGTGATATCTTTCGGCTTCAAGTACGGCGTCCCTAGGGAGGCGGATTTCGTCTTTGACCTGAGATTTTTGCCGAATCCCTATTTTGTGGAGGAATTGCGCCCTCTGTGCGGGAAGGACAAAGCGGTTTCCGACTACATTTTTTCTGGAGAGAAGACGCCCGAGTTTCGTAAAAAATTCATGGAGTTTCTCCAGTGCATACTCCCCATGATGGAAGCGGAGGGACGGCATCGCGTCGCCATAGCGCTGGGCTGCACAGGCGGGCGGCACCGTTCCGTGGCTGTGGCCGAAGAAACAGCCCAGGCGCTTCGTCAGGCGGCGTACCCGGTTACGCTGGAACATCGGCATCTGGAACTCGGTTGAAAACAAAAACCTCTATCCGCGTGAGTCATTATGTCCTCTGAAGAAACGCTGGACGCGCAGGCGGGGATCATTCTGGTTTCCTACGCCGATTACGGCACGGCCATGTTGCGCGCCGCGGAATCCGTCTTGGGCGCTCTCAGCGATTGCACGTCAATCAGCGTCACTATGGAGACCGAGGTTTCGGAGATCGTCCGCCGTCTGGAGGAGGCCGTCAATCTTCTGGAAAAGGGGGCCGGGGTCATTGTTCTCACCGACATGTTCGGCGGCACGCCGACCAATATCGCCCTTGCCCTGCTGGGCAAGCACACCCGGCTGGAAGTGGTTACCGGCGTCAATCTGCCCATGCTGCTCAAGGTTTTCACCCAACGGGCCATGCCCTTGGAGGATTTGGCGCACACAGCGCGCGAGGCCGGCGTAAACGGCATTTTTGTGGCAGGGGAACTGCTGCGGGAAAAATGTCCGAAAGCCTGAAAAGGCGTACAGCATCAAGCGAGGATATTTCATGGCCAACGAAGCGGAAAAAATCATCTATTCCATGATCCGCGTTTCCAAGCGATATGGTCAGAAGGAAGTGCTCAAGGATATTTCGCTGTCGTATTTTTACGGCGCGAAAATCGGCGTTCTGGGCTTGAACGGGGCCGGAAAATCCTCGTTGTTGAAAATTCTTGCCGGCGTTGACGCCTCCTTTGAGGGGAAGACCGTTCCCGCTCCGGGATACAGTGTGGGCTATCTGGAACAGGAGCCCCTCGGCGCGGAAACGCGCACTGTGCGCGAAGTTGTGGAAGATGGGGTCCAGGAGCTTGTGGTCACGGCCAAAGAATATGAGGCAATCAACAGCCGTTTTGCCGAACCCTTGGAACCGGAAGAAATGGATGCCCTGATAGCCAGACAGGCCCAGGTGCAGGAAGTGATGGACGCCAAAAACATCTGGGATATGGAGGCGCGTCTGGAAATGGCGATGGACGCCCTGCGTTGTCCGCCGCCAGATATGCCGGTTGACCGCATATCGGGCGGGGAGCGCCGCCGCGTGGCCCTGTGCAGGCTTCTGTTGCGGAATCCGGATATTTTGTTGCTGGATGAACCCACCAACCACCTTGACGCGGAATCCGTGACCTGGCTCGAACGCTATCTCTCCACCTTTCCGGGAACCGTTATCGCGGTGACCCATGACAGATATTTTCTCGACAACGTCGCCGGCTGGATACTGGAGCTGGACAGGGGCAGGGGGATACCTTGGAAGGGAAACTATTCCTCCTGGCTGGAACAGAAGCAAAAACGTCTTGCCGGCGAAGAAAGGGCGTCCGTTGAGCGCCAGAAGACGCTGGCGCGCGAGCTGGAATGGATACACATGTCCCCCAAGGGTCGCCACGCCAAGGGCAAGGCGCGAATCAACGCCTATGAGGCTATGCTTTCCCATGAGAGCGAACGGAGAGCCCCGGAACTTGAAATATATATTCCGCCCGGTCCCCGCCTGGGCAAGCGCGTCATAGAAGCAACCGATATGAGCAAGAGCCTCGGCGACGTCCTGCTTATGGAAAAGGTGAATTTTCTCGTTCCGCCGGGCGCTGTCGTGGGTATTGTCGGCCCTAACGGAGCGGGCAAGACGACGCTTTTCAAACTGCTTGTCGGCGAGGAAAAACCCGATTCCGGCGAGTTGAGCATTGGGGAAACGGTGCGTTTCGCTTACGTTGACCAGATGCGGACAACTCTGACGCCGGGCAGGACGGTATACGAGCTTGTCAGCGACGGGCGGGAGACCGTCAAGCTCGGCGGCCGTGAAGTCAACGCCAGGGCCTATTGCTCCCGATTCAACTTTCACGGACAGGATCAGCAGAAAACGGTCGACGTTCTTTCGGGCGGGGAGCGCAATCGCCTGCATCTGGCGCTTATGCTGAAATCCGGAGCCAATGTCCTGCTGCTCGACGAGCCCACCAACGACATTGATGTCAACACCATACGCGCCCTGGAAGACGCCCTGGACAATTTTGCCGGTTGCGCCCTGGTCATAAGCCACGACAGATGGTTTCTGGACAGGGTGTGCAGTCACATTCTGGCCTTTGAGGGAGATTCCGGCGTCGTCTTTGTTGAGGGAACCTACTCCGAATACGAGGAAGACCGAAAAAAGCGGCTCGGCAAGGGGGCGGAAACGCCGCACAGGATAAAATTCCGCAAGCTGACCAGATAGTTTGCCGTGGCCGTTTTTGAGCGGGGAAAATTTGCTCTTGAAGTCTCTTCCGTTGCGTTATATTTTCAGGTCAGTCATCTGGACAGCAGCGACTGGCATTCGACAACCCTATCGGAGGTATTTTTATGAAAAAATTGTGTCTTTTCATCCTGATGTTTTCCTTTGCCGTTGTGGCCATGTTGACCACCGCCCAGGCCGCGGAAAAAATTGAAATCAAAATCGCCGGCATGAAGCCGGAGGGCGAGCCTGAAACTCTCGGGATGCACAAGTTCGGTGAAATCCTCGCCAAATTGTCCAACGGCAAGTATGACGTGAAGGTGTTCCCCAACAGCACCCTGGGCAAGGAAGACGCCTACATCGCCTCCACCCGCCGGGGCGCCATCCAGATGTGCGCCACGGGCACACAGGTTTCGGCCTTCCACCCGGCCATGGCCATGCTGGAAACGCCCATGCTTTTCGATGACCTGAACCACGCCCGCCGGGCCATGGAAGGCAAGACCTTTCAGCTCATCAACAAAGGCTTTCCGGAAAAATCCGGCCTGCGCATGATCAACGCCTTCCCCTTGGGCTTCCGCCATTTCTACACCAAGAAAGTCCTCAACACGCTGGATGACCTCAAGGGTCTGCGCCTGCGCGTGCCCAACATCCCGCTGTACATCAACTTCGCCAAGGAATGCGGCATTGCCGGCCAGGCCATGCCCTTTGCGGAAGTGGTCACCGGCCTGGATTCCGGGGTCGTGGACGGCGGCGACAGCCCCCTGGCGGACATCGCGGCCACCCGCGTGTATGAGAAGGCCCCCCAGATCACCCTGAGCGGGCACATTCTGGTCATCCACGCCCTGTTCATCAATGACAAGTTCTACCAGGGCCTGCCGGACCAGGACAGGAAGTGGTTTGACCAGGCCGCCAAGGAATCCGCAGACTATGTGTGGGACCTGCTGGCCAAGCTGGAAGTGGAGAACAGGGACAAGATCACCAAGGGCGGGGGCAAGATAGCCGAGCCCTCCAAGGCCTTCAAGGACGCCATCACGGCGGCCGGCAGGCGCAGCTGGAAGCTCTTTGACGATACGGTGAAAGACCCCGTGCCCGCCAAGGCGATTCTGGAAAGCGCCGAAGCATATCGGGCCAAAAAGTAATGTGTCGGGGGGAAGTCCGCAGGACTTCCTCCTCTTTTTTTGCTCCGGCGGGGCGGCTGTTCCGCCCGCGATTCCATAACGCCCCCGCCGCGTTCCGCGCCTATTTATATTGAGGAGCATTTCCATGACGCATGACGCCCCGCCTTCAGTCCAAAATTCCGGCCCCACCAGAGGGGAATTCGCCTTTCAGGTTTTCTGCGCCGTCCTGTTTCTGGGCATGATCGGCCTTGTCACCTATAACGCCTTTCTGCGCTATGCGTTTCGTTCCGCTTTCGCCCCCAGCGAGGAATGGGCGCGTTTTCTCTTCATTTTCGTCACCTTTTTCGGCTCCATTGAGGCCTTTTACCGCGGCAAGCACATCGCGGTGGATATGTTCGTGGGTCTGCTCAATGGCGCGAGCCGCAAGACCGTGGATGTCGTCGCCTCGCTTCTGGGCCTGGGCTGTCTGGTCCTTCTGCTCTGGGGCGGCATTGTGCTGGTGTTGCAGAACATAGACACTTGGTCCGTAGCCACGAACGTCAACATGGCCGTCATATACGGCGTTCTGCCCATCATGGCCGCCGCAGCCCTGGTCATCCGGGGCAGGGAGTTTCTGCTTCTTCTGGCCAAACCCGCGAGCGAGTTCACCAGAGTGGTCATTGATCCGAAAAAAATCGCCGAAGAAGCCAAGGAGGATTTCTAGTCATGGAACAACTCCTGTACTTTTTCGGCTCCCTTTTTCTCTTTTTGTTCATGGGCGTGCCCATTTCCCTGGTGCTGGTGCTCTGTTCCATCGTGCTCATGCTCGCCTCCGGCGACTGGGACGTGATGACGATTCCCAACATCATGATGGACGGGGCCAACAACTATCCGCTCATGGCCATCCCCTTCTTTGTCTTCGCGGGGGAAATCATGGCCGCCGGCGGCCTTTCCAAGCGCGTGGTGCAACTGGCCCAGCTCATCGTCGGACGCATCAAGGGCGGGCTTGGCTACGCGGCCATCATGGCCAGCATCATTTTCGCCGGGCTTATGGGATCCTCCGTGGGCGAGGCGGCGGCCCTGGGCGGCCTTCTGCTGCCCATGATGAAGGAGGCGGGCTACAACCCGGCCCGGGCCGGGGGCATCATCGCCTCCGGGGCCATACTCGGACCCATTATCCCCCCCAGCACCAACTTCATCATTCTCGGCTCCGTGGTCAGCCTTTCCATCACCCGGCTGTTCATGATCGGTCTGGTGCCAGGCCTGCTGCTGGGCCTGGGGCTCATGGCGGTGTGGTGGTTCATCGTGCGCAAGGACGGGTATACGGAAACCCTGACCTTCACCCGGGAGCAGACCATAGCCATACTCAAGGATGCCAGTCCGGCCTTCATGCTGCCTGTGTTTCTGCTGGGCGGCATACGCTTCGGCGTGTTCACGCCCACCGAGGGCGGCGCCTTTGCGGCGGTGTTCGCCATTGTGGTCTGCATGTGCTATTACCGCGAATTGTCCCTGCGGGACCTGCTGCGCGTGTCCGCGGCGGCGGCGCGCACCACGGCGGTGGTCATGCTCATCGTGGCCACGGCCTCGGCGGTGGGCTACTTCATCACTCTGGCTCAGATTCCCAATCACATAGCTTCGCTCTTTTCCGACTTCATTGATTCGCCGCGCATCCTGCTGACGATCATCATGATTTTTCTGCTGCTGGCCGGGATGGTGATGGACCTGACGCCCAACGTGCTCATCTTCGCCCCGGTATTTTACCCGTTGATACAACAGGCCGGGATAGACCCCTACCATTTCGGTTTGTTGTTCATCCTCAACCTCGGCATCGGGGTCATCACGCCGCCAGTGGGCACCGTGCTCTATGTGGTTTGCGGCATCGGCAACATACAGCTTCCGGATCTGGTGCGCAAAATGCTGCCCTTTGTCCTTGTGGAAATCGCCATCCTGTTTTTGCTGGTGTATTTCCCCCAACTGTCGCTGGTCCCCCTGCGCTGGCTGATGTAGGCGCGCGTATGTCATATCTGGGCAAACGCTGCTTTGTGCTTGACCTTGACGGCACAGTGTACCTCGGGAGCAGACCCATTGAGGGGGCTGTCGCGTTTATCCGCCGTTACTGGGATGACTGCGCCTTTTACTTCCTGAGCAACAACACGTCCAAAGGGCCGGCGACGTATATCAAAAAATTGAACGGGATGGGCATTCCAGCAGTGACGGAGCGTCTGCTTTCTCCCACGGCGCCTCTGGTAGAGCACTTGCGCGCCGTCGGCATCCGACGCGCGTATCTTGTCGGTAACGGCGACTATACATCGGCTTTGCAGGAGGCCATGCCGGAACTGCTGATATCGCCTGAAGGCGCTCAGGCCGTCATACTGGCCTACGATACCGAACTGACGTACGAAAAACTGCGGATTTCCGCCCATTTGCTCCAAAATCCGCGCGTGTCCTATCTGGCGACGCATCCCGATCTCGTTTGTCCGGATCCCGAAGGGCCTCTGCCCGATGTCGGAAGTTTTATGGCCCTGTATGAAAAAGCCGTTGGGCGGCTGCCGGAACATATTTTCGGGAAGCCGTCCCCGTCCGTGCTCGAACCTCTGTTTTCCCTGTATCCGAAAGAGGAAATCGTCATGGTCGGGGACAGACTCAGCACGGACAAAAAACTGGCGGAAAATTCAGGCATTGACTTTGTGCTTGTTCTGAGCGGAGAAGCCGGACTGGAAGACCTTGCCGGGGAAAAGACAATGCCCTGGCGCACGGTTGAAGACCTGGGAAAGTTGTAGAACCGGAATCGCCATGCAAAAGCTGAATGACGTTTCTGTTGTCGTAGTGGGCGGCGGCGCCACCGGCGTCGGTCTGGCTCGGGATATCGCCATGCGCGGCGTTTCCTGCCTCCTGGTCGAACAGGGGGATTTGTGCGCCGGCGCGACTTCCCGTTTTCACGGGCTGTTGCACAGCGGCGCGCGCTATGCGGTGGGGGACCCGGAAGCCGCCAGCGAGTGCGCGCGGGAAAACGCCATTCTGCGACGCATTGCGCCTGAGTGTGTTGAGCAGACGGAAGGTTTTTTTGTCGGCCATGCGGAAGACGACCCGGCCTGGGAGGCCAAATGGGCGCCGGCCTGCGCCCGGTGCGGCATCCCGGCTGTTCCCGTTGAACCGCGGGAGGCTCTTGGACTGGAGCCAGAACTCACGGCGGACGTCAGGGCGGTGTATCGCGTGCCAGACTCCGCTGTGGACGGTTTCCGCATGGTTCTCCACAACGCCGTGTCCGCCGAGCGGTACGGCGCCCGGATTTTGACCTATACACGTCTGACGGGCATTGAAACGCGCGGCGGGCGCGTTGTCGGCGTGTGGCTGGAGCGTCGTGGGGCCGGAGAAAAATGTTTCGTCGCCTGCGAGTATCTTGTCAGCGCCGCTGGCGCCTGGGCCGGCGAAACGGCGCGTCTGGCCGGGCTGGAAGTCGGCGTTTCTCCGGATCGGGGGCTGTTGTTGGCCTTTAACCACCGTTTTACGGAGCGGGTGATTAACAGACTGCGCAAACCGGCGGATGGCGACATTTTTGTGCCACACGGCACTGTGGTCATTTACGGGACAACATCGGTTCCGGTGCGGCATCCGGGGGACACCGGCGTTGAGACGGAGGAAGTTCTGCGTCTTTTGTCCGACGGAGAAAAGCTCTTTCCCCGTTTGCGCGATTATCGCATGCTGCGGGCTTTCGCCGGAACACGTCCTCTGTACGCCCCGGACTCCTCCACGGGCAGATCCGCCACGCGAAACTTCGTCATTGTGGATCACGAGAAAGAGGGGCTGTCGGGCATGGCCACGGTGACCGGCGGCAAATTCACGTCCTTCAGACTCATGGCCGAAAAAACGGCGGATCTTGTTTGCGCCAGGCTCGGCGTGCATGCTCCCTGCCGTACCGCCGAAGAGCGGCTGACGGAAGCGCCTTCGGAACAATTGATTGAGCGTGCCCGCAACATCTTTCCAGCCGACGGGATGAGACTCGCGGCGGAGCGCCAGGGAGGGGATTTTGAAAGAACCGTCGCCATAGCGGAACAGGCGCGCTGGAAAAAATCCCTGCTTTGCGAATGCGAGTTTGTCACCTACGCGGAATTTGAGGCGGTCGCATCGCAATCTCCCGAATTTTCTCTGGGGGACATTCGGCGGCGTACGCGAATGGGCATGGGCACATGCCAGGGGAATTTCTGCGCCTTGCGGGCCGGCGCAGCCCTTGCTGAAATCAACCCGGCATCCGCGTCGTCTCCCAGAAAAACTCTTGAGGAATTTCTGGAAGAACGCTGGCGCGGCATCCGCCCCTTGCTCTGGGGCAGACAATTGAGAGAGGTGGAACTGGAACGTGGCATTTACGCCGCCCTGATGAACCTGGAAGGGCCGCAGCCGACATCCTTGCCCGCGCGCGGGCAAGGGCGTATCCGCTCCATCCCCGCGGCGAAGACGCGGGACAATCCGCAGCGCCCGGCCGGCGACGATGATGTCATTGTCGTGGGCGCCGGTCTTGCCGGAATCACCGCGGCTTTGCGCGCGGCGCACAGGGGGCGGAAGGTTGTGTTGCTGTCGGCCGGGGCGGGTGTGCTGTCCATCAGCAGCGGCAGCATTGACGTGCTCGGCGTTGTAAACAATGCGCCGATTTGCGGGGATCCCTTCGCCAGTTTTGACGACCTTGCGCCGGAACACCCCTATTCCCTGGTCGGGGCGGCCGTCGCGGCGGATGCCGTGGACTTTATCGCCTCCCGCGTTTCTGAAGCCGGTTTGCCGCTACATGTTCCCGAAAAAGGAGAAGGCAATATCTGGCTGCCGACAGCCGTCGGAACATTAAAGCCGGTTTTCGCCGTCGGTCCCGGCATGTCGCCCCTGACGGCGGCATCGTCCGCCGCTGTTGCAGGCATACGCGGGCTGAAAGACTTTTCGGCCGTCCTGGCGGCGAAAGGCCTTTCCGAACATCCCCTTTTCGCCGGGAAAACTTTTTCGCCGCTGAATTTTGACGCCCCGCGGCATCTGCGCGCTACAGGACGCGATTTGACGTCGCTTGACATATCCCGTTTTGTGGACACGCCCGCCGGGACGGACTGGCTGCGCAAGGAGCTTGCCTCCCTCAAAGCCGCCTCCGACACGATCTTGCTCCCCGCAGTGCTTGGCGTTGACACTGCCGCCCATGTGCAGCGGACACTGGAGGAAAAACTGGACGTGTCTCTTGTAGAATGCGTCTGCCCACCGCCGGCCGTCAGCGGGTTGCGCATGCAAAAGGCCCTGTTCCGCGCTTTAAGAAAGGCCGGGGTGCGTGTTTTTGACAACGTCGCGGCACAGGAGGCCATTGTGGAAAACCGGGACTGCAGAGGACTTGTCGTCCGGCAGGGCGGCATCAAACGGATTTTTACGGCCAAATCCTATGTTATCGCCACCGGAGGGGTTTACGGCAAAGGGATTTCCTCTCAGCCGGGCAGCATTTTTGAGCGGATTTTTCATCTGCCGGTGGCCGCGCCCGCTCGTCTCGCCGACTGGGCCAACGAGCGTTTTTTCAGTCACAAACCGCACGCGTTCGCAACGCTGGGAGTGCGGGTGAACAAGGAGCTGCAGGCGGTTGCCGAAGACGGAACAGTTGCGCTTTCCAACGTGCATTTTGCCGGCAGCATACTTCGGGGTTACGATTTTGCAACGGAAAAATCCGGCAGCGGGGTGGCCGTCGCCACCGGTTACGCCGCCGGCGACAGAGTGTGACAAACATGTCGCGTCGTTTCAATCCTGATGAATGTACGGCCTGCGCCGTCTGCACCGTGCATTGTCCCGTAGCGGCGGCGACTCCCTGTTTTCGTGGCCCGAAAATGACCGGGCCGGCCTTTGAGCGCCTCCGGCTGTTCGGACTGCACGATGACGACTCTGTGGAGTACTGTTCCAATTGCAAGAATTGCGATATTTCCTGCCCCTCGGGCGTCCCGGTTTCCACGTTCAATATGCTGGCCAGGGCCGCATATTCGCGGGATAAAAAAATCCCTCCCAGAGACCTTTTGATAGGATTTTCAGGAGATATTGGAAAACTTGTACGACATATTCCGGCGTTTTTGCTCAACTTCGGCATGAAAAACCCGCTGACGCGTCTTTTGCTGGACATCATCGGTCTGGACAAACGCGCGCCGTTGCCCGCTTTTGCTCCGTTGAATCAACGACAGGCTCTTTTCAGGAACACAAAACACATTTCAGGCGATAAAGGACGTCGCGGCGCGGTGGCCCTGTTCCCCGGCTGTTTTGTTTCCTATTACGAACCCGGCGTGGGCCTGGATATCATATCCCTGTTGGAGAAGGTCGGATACGAGGTTATTGTGCCCGGGGATTTTGTCTGTTGCGGCCTGCCGCTTTTATGTGCAGGGCTTTATGACGCCGCCCGCGAACGGGCTGAAAAAAATCGTCGGACGGCGCTCGGGCTGCATGAGCAAGGCATGACGATTGTTTCGCCATGCCCAAGCTGCGCCCTCATGGTCGGACAGGAATATGAGGCGCTGTTCCCCGAAGACGCCCCTGTTTCCGTGCCTGTGCATGAGGCCGCCTCTTTTGTGTATTCTTTGGTGGAAGAAGGAGTTTTCGACATTGCCGGGGCCAGGCCAATCGCGGAGCGTCTGGCCTATCACGCGCCCTGTCATTTACGGGCATTGGGCATGGGAAGACCGGGGCTTGAACTGTTAAGCCGCATGCCCGGCGTGCGCGTTGATGACGTGAACGCCGGATGTTGCGGATTATCTGGGAGCTACGGCATGAAAAAAGGCAAGTACGAAATCGGCGCGCAAACGGGCTCGGGTCTTTTTGCCGCCATACGCGAGAGCGGGGCGCAACTTTGCGTGAGTGAATGCGGTTCCTGCCGCACCAGCATCGAACACGGGACAGGCCTTCCCGTGGCGCATCCCTTGACGTTGCTTGCGCGCGCCCTGTGATGTCAGCATGGTTTCACATGCTTCGTCGGTTTTGTTGCCGACGGTGCGGAATTGATAACGCCAGAACAGACTGGAGGAGGTTTTTATGAAAAAACTGTGTGCTTTTGTGTGTGGCGTGTTTTTGCTGTGCGCCGCGGGCCTGGCCTCGGCCGCAGACGGCGGGGCGCGAAAGTCCATGTTGCCGGCCAACAGATACAAACTGATTGACTCCTTTGAGGTCAAGGGCAGACAGGGCGTAGCCGTGGACGACATGTTCTACTATGTCAGCGGCAGCAAGGCCCTGTACAAGTATGACAAAAAGGGCAATCTTGTGGCCTCCAACGAGAAGCCCTTTGAAGGCTATGCCATTCCTTCCAATCATATCGGTGACATCGACGTCTACAACGGCGAGATATTCGTCAGCGCCGAGTGGTTTGAAGACGGCGTGGGCAAGGATATTCAGATCGCCATACATGACGCGAAGACGCTCAAGTTCAAACGAACGTTCAAATTTGAGCCGGAGTCGGGTCAGGAGGAAGTGTCCGGCATTTGCGTGGACAGGGACAAGCGTTCCGTTTGGATGTCCTGCTGGGCGATCGGCAAGGAAAGCGGCGCGCTGAAAGGCTACAGCGACAGGTATCTCTATGAGTACAGCCTGGACAGCGGCAAGTTTCTGCGCAAAGTGCATCTGGCGCCTTCGCCGCAATGGATTCAGGGCGTGTATTATTACAAGGGAGCCCTGTATGTGACCGCGGACGACGGCGAGGCGGATGACGACGCTCCTGACCACCTGTATCGCGTTGATATCAAAAGCGATGTCAATTACGCGACTGTTGTGATGGAGAAAGCCTTCACCGAAATCAAACGCCAGGGCGAAATCGAAGGCCTTGCCTTTGACGAAAAGGCCGACGAGCTGCTTGTGCACTTCAACCGCGGCGCGCGCATTATTCTCGGTATGCCGAAGGGATTTTATCCTGACTATACCAGGGAAATCAGCGAAGTATACCGTTTCAAGGTCAAGCCGGCCGGCAAAAAGGACAAGAAGGACTAGCCTTACATCATAATTCCAAGTCCTGACGCGGCAAGAAGGCTTTTCTCAGCCGAGTCTTTTTGCCGCGTCGGGCGCAAAACGCATGTTCGTCAAATTCGTCTCGTGGAACGTCAACGGGTTGCGCGCCATATCCGGAAAACCGGACTGGCGCTGGTTTGCGGAAACCGATGCGCACATCGTTTCTCTGCAGGAAACAAAAGCAAGGCCGAGTCAACTTGCGCCCGACGTGGTTCAGCCGGAAGGCTGGCATTCCTTCTGGTCTTCCAGCGAAGTGAAAAAAGGGTATTCCGGCGTCGCCGTTTTCAGCAGGCAGGCTCCGCTGACTGTGGTCGAAGAGTTGCCGACGGAGGGCTTTCGCGGCGAAGGCCGCCTTTTGCACTTGGAGTTCCCGGATTTTCACTTTTTCAACGGATATTTTCCCAACGGCGGGGCCGTGGAGCTTGACGAAAAGGGCAAACCCACGGGGCGCTTCAAACGCGTGCCTTACAAAATGGGCTTTTTCGAGGCGTTTCTGGAACACGCGGAGGCCTGCCGCACGCAAAAACCTGTTGTCGTTTGCGGCGATTTCAATATCGCCCACAGGCCGCTTGACCTTGCCCGTCCGAAAGACAATGTGGACAATACGGGTTTTCTCCCGGAGGAGCGGGCTTTTTTAGATCGTTTTATCGCCAAGGGATATATTGACACGTTTCGCCACATACACGGCGATGAGGAAGGGCAGTATTCCTGGTGGTCGTATAAAACGCGCGCGCGGGAAAAAAATATCGGTTGGCGCATAGACTATTTTTTCGTCTCCGAAGAGCTGAAACCAGCCATACGCGACGCCTGGATTGAAAATGGCGTCTTCGGGTCCGATCATTGCCCCGTGGGGCTGCTGCTGGAAGTATAGGCCAAAAAAAGATTGACTTGACGAAATGTTTTGATTACAAGGTAAGCCGAGATTTATGGCATAACTTGTTACACCTTTGGTTGGGTTTGTATATGGACATTTTTTCCTCTTCGGCGAATTTTTCCGGTTTTGGCTGGTGGTGGCGCGCGAGCGGCTGAAAAGGAGACGAGCGTCCAAAAATTATTGTGTCATCTGGCCCCTGAAACGCCGTCTCCCGCGAGACGGCGTTTTTATTTGAACCCGCAATCCGAGGACTGGACAATGACAGAAAAAACGCTTTTGGAGAAGCCGGCGCAAAATCAGCGACAATGGTTGTCGTTGCAGCAAAGCGCCCGCTGGTTGCCGGCCGATATGGATACGCCCATCAGTCTTTTTCTTGACGCCGTAGGGACGGATAACGGCATCCTGCTGGAGAGCGCGGAAGTGGACGGCCGATGGGGAAGATACAGTGTTCTGGCTTGCGATGTCGCCGTTTTTTTCTCCTGCCGGAATGGGAAACTTCGCGTATCGTTTCCAAACCCGCATTTGGACGCAAGCCTGGGATCGTTGCGGGAGTTGGACGGGCTGCCTTTTATTGAGGGGTTGCGCGCTGTTATGGGACGGTTGCGCATTCTGCCGCCGCCGGATTTCAAAAATCTGCCCCCCATTACCAGAGCTTTGTACGGCTATATGGGATTCGGCATGGCCGGTCTTTTCAATCCCAAGCTCGCCGCCGTCATGCCGGACAGCGAGGCGGAATGTCTCTTTGCGCTGCCGGGCATGGTGCTTCTCTTCGACCATCTCTACAACCGGCTCTGCCGCATCACGCTGGACGGCGCGCCGCAGTCGTCTCCGCGCCGCTCCAGCGGCTCGGGGGAGATGCCGCCGAGCGAGCAAATATCCGTGACGTCCGAGCCGGACGAACAGGGATATAAAGAGCATGTCACGCGCATCAAGCGTTTGCTCCGGGAAGGAGAGGCTGTTCAGGTTGTGCCGTCCGTCCGTTTTTCAACGGATTTCCCCGGCGATCCTTTTATCCTGTACCGGCGCATGCGCAGAATCAATGCCTCGCCTTACATGTTCTATATGCGTTTCCCCGAAATGACGCTTTTTGGTTCTTCCCCGGAAATCATGGTCCGGTGCAAGGAAGGCCTCTTGCAGCTTTCGCCCATTGCAGGCACGCGCCGGCGCGGCAGAGACGACGCCGAGGACGCCGTTTTGGCTGCGGAATTGCGTGAAGACCCCAAGGAGCGGGCCGAACACGTCATGCTGGTTGATTTGGGGCGCAATGATCTCGGGCGCATAGCCCGTCCGGGCAGCGTCAACCTGGAGCGCTACATGGAAGTGGAGCGATTTTCCCATGTGATGCATCTGACCAGCCGCGTCACGGCGCGTCTGGCTGAAGGGCTGGACGCCCTTGACGTGCTCGCGTCCACGTTTCCCGCCGGGACTGTTTCCGGAGCGCCCAAAGTGCGGGCCATGGAAATCATACGGGAGCTGGAAGGGCGCGCGCGCGGCCCCTATGCCGGATGCATCGGCTGGATCGGACTGGACAGGGAAAGCGTCAATCTTGATATGGGCATTACCATACGCAGCATGTGGACGCGTGAGGGCAAACTGTTCTGGCAGGCCGGCGGGGGCATTGTCCACGATTCCGACCCCGAGCTGGAGTGGAAGGAAGTGTGCAACAAATCAGCCATTATGCGCGCTGTCGTGCTGGCGGAGGATGAAGACTATGTTCCTGATAATAGATAATTATGATTCATTCACCTACAATTTGGTGCAGGCTTTCCATTCCCTCGGCAAAGAGCCGACAGTGCTGTTCAATGACGATCCGTCCTTGCTGGATGTGGCAAAAAGCCCTGACCTGACAATGGTCTGCATCTCTCCGGGGCCAAGTCATCCCGGCAATGCGGGGCTTTGTCTGGATTTTCTGCAGCGTCTTCCCCATCATGTTCCCGTGCTTGGGGTCTGTCTCGGCCATCAGGTGCTTGGCCTCTTCGGGGGCGCGAGGGTTGATGTCGCTCCCCGCATCATGCACGGCAAACAGTGCGAGATTGTTCATGACGGCGCCGGCCTGTTCAACGGCTTGCCCAATCCCATGACGGTCGGCCGATACCATTCTCTTGTGGTCTACGCCGATGAGGAAACGCCGGATTGTCCGTTTGCCGTCACGGCCCGGGCTCCGGAAGGGGAAGTGATGGCCTTGCGTTATAAGGACCGTCCCTGGGTCGGCGTGCAGTTTCATCCCGAATCGGTGCTCACGCCGGAAGGGTTGCGTCTGCTGGATAACTTCCCTCATGCCGTGCGCGGCGCTTCCGGTGGGGAAAGCGATATCGGCGCCATTCTGGAACGCTTGGCCAAAAAAGAAGACCTCACGGCGGAAATGGCCGCCACGGCGTTTGCTTTCCTGATGGACGGAAAAATGACGGACGCGCAGGCGGGGAGTTTTCTGATGGGGCTGCGCATGAAGGGAGAAAGCGCTCTGGAGCTCGCCCATGCCACGCGGGCCGCTCTTTCCCGCGCGGTGCGCGTTGAGGGCATTTCAGGCACATGCATTGACGTTGTCGGCACCGGGGGCGACAAACGTTACTCCTTCAACTGTTCGACGGCGACATCTCTTACCCTGGCCGGCATGGGCTACAAGGTGATAAAGCACGGCAACAGGGCGGTTTCGTCAAAATGCGGCAGCGCCGACGCCCTGGAGGCCCTGGGCATTCCCCTCGAAGCGGATGTCGATCAGATTGCGGAAATGTTGGAACAGCGCAACTTCGCCTTTTTGTTTGCGGCGCGTTTTCATCCGATTTTCAAGAATATCGGAGCATTGCGCAAAGAACTCGGCATCCGTACGCTTTTCAACATTCTCGGGCCCATGATCAACCCGGCGCGGCCCAGCCATCTTCTGATGGGCGTGGCAAAGCCGGAATTGGTGCCGCTCATCGCGCAAACCCTGTTGCAGTCGCCCCTGTATCGGGCGGCCGTTGTTTGCGGAGCGGGCGATTATGACGAGGTCACGCCTATTGGCCCGGCAACGGTAATGATTTTGCACAACGGAACGGCATCCCCCCTTGAACTGAATCCCGCGGACTATGGCATCAACCCGTGCATGCCCGAAGACCTTGCGGTGCAGAGCAAGGAAGAGGCGGTGGCCGTGCTGAAAGACATTCTTGACGGCAATGGAACCAGGCCGATGCGTGAAATGGTGATGTTGAACGTGGGTCTGGCTCTGTATCTTCTGGAGACGGGCGCTGATTTGCCCCTGTGTATGGCCAGGGCGCGGGAAGCTGTGGCGACAGGCGTCGGCAGGAAGGTGCTGCATGCGGCTTGAGCGCTTTTATCGGGCGAAAGAAGGAGAAATCGCCGGCCTGAGAAAGATGGATGAGCTGGGCGCATGGCCGCCCGTATTCGAAGGAACGCGCCCCGATTTCGCGGACGCTTTGCGCATGCCGTCGCCCGGCGCTCAGTTGGCCGTCATAGCCGAGTACAAACGGGCTTCGCCGTCAAGGGGACTTATCTGCGACAGTCTCTCTGTGGAAGAGGTTGTGCGGCAATACGCCCAATCCGGAGCGAGGGCCGTTTCCATCCTCACCGAGGAGGTCTATTTTCAGGGAGATATGGATTTTCTCGCGCGAGCGGCGCGCGCCGGGGCCGCCCTGGAGTATTCGCCGCCCCTGTTGCGCAAGGATTTTATCTTTGATCCGCTCCAGGTTCGGGCGACGGCCGTAAGTCCCGCAGCCGCCGTGCTGCTTATAGTGAAAATGGCGCAGGATGCCGGCATGCTGCAAAAATTGCGCGACTATGCGGAAAGCTTCGGGATGGCGGCGGTGGTGGAAATTTTTGACGAGGCGGATTTGATGCTTGCCAGGGAAAGCGGCGCGCGCATAATCCAGGTCAATGCCCGCAATCTTGATACCCTGGATGTCAACCGAAACGCCTGTTGCGCCCTGATATGCTCATTTCCGCCTGAAGACGGGGAATTGTGGGTGGCCGCCAGCGGCATGAGCCGTCGCGAGCATTTATTGCAGGCGGCGGAGGCTGGCTTCCACGCGGCGCTTGTGGGTTCGGCGCTCATGGAGGGGGGCAGGCCGGGCCTCGCCCTGAAGGATTTGTTGCAAAACGTGGAGGGATGAGACATGCTGGTAAAAATTTGCGGTTTTACCCGTCAGGAAGATGTGGACGATGCTTTGCGGCTGGGGGTTGATTTGTGCGGTTTTATCTTTCACCCCAAGAGCCCGCGCTGCATTACGCCGGAGCAGGCCGCGGAAATACGCAGCGACGGCATGCGGCGCATCGGTGTTTTTGTGGAGCACGGGCTGGAGGAAATTCTGCGCGCGATGGATGTGGCCGGTCTTGATTTCGCCCAACTCCACGGCAAGCAGAGCGTGGAATGCGCGCGGGCCGTGGGACCGTCCAGAATCATACGCGTGATCTGGCCGGATCTGTATTCTCACAGGGCTTTGCTGCACAACGAGTTGAGGAAGTTTGCCGACTCTTGCGCCATGTATTTGCTGGACGCCGGCTTTTCCGGCGGCGGGAGCGGAAAACGTCTGGAATGGCAGGATCTGGCCGGGCTTGACGCCCCGCATCCCTGGATTTTGGCGGGCGGGCTCAACGCGTCCAACGTCGGCAAGGCGATCAGTCAATGCGGCCCGGCCGGCCTGGATTTCAACTCCGGTGTTGAGGACGGCCCCGGCGTCAAGAACAGGGAAAAAATGCGCATGGCTGTGAAAGCCTGCGGCAAACATATCGAAAAGGATCGTGAGTGATGAAGAATGCCTATTTCGGCGAGTTCGGCGGTTGTTTTGTTCCGGAACTGCTCATGCCCCCGCTTCTTGAGGTGGAAGCGGCCATGCGCGAGATCATGCCGGAACCTGAATTTCAGTCGGAACTCGAAGATTTGTTGCGGAATTTCGCCGGGCGCCCGACCCCGCTGACGCACTGTCCCACTCTTTCGGAAGAACTGGGATTGGATTTGTGGCTCAAGCGCGAGGATTTGCTGCACACAGGCGCGCATAAAATCAACAATACTCTGGGGCAGGCCCTTTTGGCGAAAAAAATGGGCAAAACCGCCCTTGTGGCGGAAACCGGCGCCGGGCAGCACGGCGTGGCCACGGCGGCGGCCGCGGCCCGGTTGGGGTTGCGCTGCACAATCTATATGGGCGGGGAGGATGTGGCCCGCCAGTCCAGCAATGTGCTGCGCATGCGATTGCTCGGCGCCGAAGTCAAAGCTGTGGAAAACGGCACACGCACGCTCAAGGACGCCATAAATGAGGCTTTGCGGGCCTGGATATCCTCACAGGAAAGCACCCATTATTGTTTCGGCACGGCGGCCGGTCCGCACCCCTTTCCGACTCTTGTTCGGGAACTTCAGAGCGTGATCGGGCGGGAAGCGCGCGCCAGGTTTCTGGAGATGACGGGGAGGCTTCCTGAGGCTGTCGTGGCTTGCGTAGGCGGCGGATCAAACGCCATCGGCCTGTTTTACCCGTTTCTTGGGGACGCGGGCGTCCGCATTGTCGGCGTGGAGGCGGCCGGCACGGGCGACCCCGGCTGCTTCAACTCCGCCCCATTGAATCTTGGCGTTCCGGGCGTTCTGCACGGCAATTACACCATGCTCCTGCAGAACAACGACGGGCAGATCGAGCCTTCGCACTCTGTTTCGGCCGGTCTGGACTATCCGGGCGTCGGGCCGGAGCACGCCTGGCTGCACAAGACAGGCCGGGTCAAGTACGGCATGGTCAAGGACGCCAACGCCTTGTCCGCCTTTCACCGTCTTTGCCGGGCAGAGGGGATACTGCCGGCCCTGGAATCGTCGCACGCTCTGTCTTATGTGCTGGATCACCCGAAAGAATTTCGCGGAGGCGCCGTCATCGTCAATCTGTCCGGGCGTGGCGACAAGGATATGGGCATTGTCGGGGACGCCTTGCGCGGCGGGAAGACATACTAGCGAGGATGTTGTATGAATACGCTTGAAAGAAAAATCCGTCGCGTCGGCGACGAGGGCCGTGCCGCGCTCATACCGTTTTTGACGGCGGGCTTTCCCGACCAGAGCCGTTTTTGGCCCAGCATCATGGAACTTGATGAACACGGGGCGGACATTATCGAGATAGGCGTGCCTTTTTCCGATCCCGTCGCCGACGGGCCGGTTGTTGAGGATGCCTCCCGGCGCGTCCTGGCTGACGGCGTGAACCTGCGCGGCATCATGAAAGAGCTGCTGGAGCGCAAGGGTTTGCTCCAGTCCGGCGTGGTGCTTATGGGATATTTGAACCCGTTCCTGCGTTACGGTTTTGAGAAACTGGCGGATGACGCCGCCGCGGCGGGCGTGCATGGCTTTATTATCCCGGACATGCCCTTCGAGGAGTCCGCCGCCTTCCGGGACACGCTGAAACAGCGGGACATCGCCCTGATTCCTTTAGTTGGTCCCAACACCTCCGAAGACCGGATGCGGCTGTATGCGGCGGAAAGCGAGGGCTATGTGTATGTGGTTTCCGTCATGGGCACCACCGGGGAGCGGGGCGCCTTTGATCCGCGGGTCGCGGACACGTTGCGGCGCGCGCGTTCCGTTTTTTCTCTGCCGGTCGCCCTTGGTTTCGGACTGAGTGAACCGGCGCAACTGGAGCAATTTCCTGCCGATGCCCGGCCGGACGCAGTCGTTTTCGGCAGCGCGTTGCTGCGCCACCTTGACGCGGGAAAGAGCGCGGCGGAATTTTTGCGGCGCTGGAGGCAGGCGTAAACACGGCGGTAATCAGGAAAGCGCCGACTGAAGCCCTGATTCTTCCAGCTTATGGTCTTGATTGAATTCTATGGAGCAAGGTGAACAGTTATTGCGCGGTCCCAGAGCAAGAATATATGAAGAGCTTCTTGCGGGAGTCGGAACAGCCCTGAACTGTATGCTATTGTGGCGTTACCTGAATATGCGGTCCCGCTGACCGTGTAACCCAAGGCCGGGAGCGTCCTCCCGGCCTTGGGTGTTATAGGCTCGAAAATTTATTTTATATGCCATCGCCTCGCGGGCTTTGCGTTTACGCATCTCATGGGCTTCAATCAAATCAGCCCGCGCGACGAGCGCCTGTGCCTTCTTGTGGTTGGCAATATCCACCATCTCGTTGCCCAGGGTGATCGCCGCCTTGCCCTCGGCAAAGGCCGCGTCCAAGGCCGCCATGAGTTCTCTGGCTCTGGCTACGGCTTCCGGCGCGGGAGAGAATGCCTTGTTGAGAATCTCGACCGTGGTGGGATGGATGCAACCCGACCCCAGAAATCCGTGCTTGTAACTGAGCCGGGCGAGATTTTCCAACCCCGCCGGGTCCTTCTCCGGGCCGGGCAGGCGCATGCCCTATGGAAGCTCCCTTGAAACCAACGGAAGTTTCTACTTATGACTGTTCCTAAAAATGGGGACTTTACACCCTACCCTGATTTTCACTGTCTGAAAAAGCAAAAACAGACAAGCCATTTTTGCTATAACTCATCTGGTTTATTCACTTTTGGCGGAGAGGGAGGGATTCGAACCCTCGATACAGGTTTAAGCCCGTATACTCGCTTAGCAGGCGAGCTCCTTCGGCCGACTCGGACACCTCTCCTCAGTGCGTTCAGTGCGTGCCGTCGCTGCGCGCAAGCAAAAATAGTATCCCGGACATTGGAACAATGTCAAGGGGGTTTGCGTGGAGAGGGTGTCACCTTATAAGAGATAAAATGTAGTAGTTTAGACTTGATCAGACAGTGGCCTCCATTTTGGTGGTGCCAGTTGTCCGATCAGTTGAGCTGTCCGACCTTTTCCCTCCAGAGTTGTTTTCCGTCAAGGAGCGTCAGCA
>JAISTW010000040.1 GCA_031272405.1 Desulfovibrio sp.
GCCAGAGGAGAAGAATATGATTTGTCCAAGGCTTGCCCTGCCCAAAGGACAGCATAGAGGAATTGTCATTCCGTTGGGTCGCGTCCTCCGACGAGCCACGCTTGCGCCCATTCTCGGACACCCCCCAACGGAATGACGCCCAGGAGATTTTGACAGGAAAAAGGATTTACCGCCGACAAAATGCGAATTGAGGTTTTGATGAGCAACGGTCAGACCGTCTATGAGAGAACCCGGGCTATTCCAAGGCCCATGAGGCCGTTGAGTTGATAGGGACTCATAGCGCGGATATCATCATGGCACTGGGAATATTCCCTGCAAGATGCCGGATACATGGATCGCATTTGAACATCGTCGCTCAAAAAAACCTTGACTCGGGAGGCGGGTCTATACATGGGGTAGTCTTGATTTGATCTGACAACAGGAACCACCAAAACGGAGACCACTGTCTGATCAAGTCTAAACTACTACAGATTATGAAAAGAGGGAAAGGTGTTTTGCCGCGGCGCGCCTGTGGGCGACGAGAGCGCTTTCCCGGCAGAGCTTTTTGATGTCTTCCAGAAAAGGGGAAGGCGGCAGCTTGAGCGTGCGGCCGTAAAGCAGGCGACTGTCGGCGCGGGAGAGGAAAATTCGCCGCGCGGCGCGCGTCAGCCCCACATAGAGCAGACGGCGCTCTTCGTCTTCATCGCAATCCTCGTTGCATTCCGCTTTCCGCCCGGAGGCGTCAACATCCTGTTCCGCGCCGCTGGCATTCTGGTCCGCCTTGCCGAACAGAACGTCACGGCGCAGGGGCAGAATGCCGTCCTCCAGACCTGGCAGAAAAACAGCTTCAAATTCCAGCCCCTTGGAGGCGTGCAGGGTGAGTATCTGCACCCGTTCGGCCTTGAGGCTTGCCCGCTCGGCCTCGCGCAGCCAGTCCGGCTGCGGCGCCCCCTGCAGGCCTGCTGACGCCGCCTTTTCTTCGCCTGTTGCGTCCTCCGGGGGAACATCCTCCAGAGCAGGCGCGATGCAGGGAATGCCCTCCCGTTCCAAAGCAGCGCGCAGCAAGGGCATCTGGGCTTTCAGACGCACCAGCACGGCCACGGAGGCCGGAGAAAGCGTTTCGTCATCCCCGACGCTTCCGTCAAGGAGCGTATGCGACGAGCCGCCGAGCAGGCGGGCGATGCGGCGGGCCACGACCTTTGCTTCGGCCTTGTCGTCGGGCGCGCTGAAGCTGTCCAGCCGACAGGGGAGCGGCCGCGCGGCCGTGAGCGTGCCGCATTGGCCGCGACCGCGCAGCAGGGTCTGGGCGAGGGCGAGGACTTCCTGCCCGGCGCGGAAGCTCCTGCCTAGGCGTAAACAGCGTAAATCAGGCCAGAAGGCGCGCAGCGCGTCCCCGCAGCCGGCCGCCGCGCCGCGGAAGCCGTAAATGGCCTGATCCGGGTCGCCGATGGCGAAAAACCCCGATCCGTCCGGCGGCGACATGTTCCGCACAATGCCGAGCTGCAGGGGGGAGAGGTCCTGAACCTCGTCTACCAGCACATGCCGGGGCGCTTCGCCTGGCGGCAGGGAAGGCAGATAGTCCCGCGCGAGAAAGGCGAGCAGGTCCTGATAGTCCAGAACGCCCAGCGTTTTCTTGCGCCTGGCGTATCGTTCCGCGCACAGGGCGGCCTCCGGCGCGGGAGGGCGGCATGTTTCGGCGGCGACGGCGATGTTCTCCCACAAGGCCTTCTGTTCCCGCCGCGAGCAGGCCGGATTGGCCTCCCGGAACAGGCTGAAGGCTTCGTCTTCCGGGAGGAGGGCGACTGTGGGGTCGCGCTGTTTCAGAATGCCGAAAGCCAGACCGTGCATGGTGTCGCAGCGCGGCCTCGCATGGGGCAGGGCGGCGGCAAGCCGCTCGCGCAGTTCCCGCGCGGCGCGGCGGGTAAAGGTCAGGGCCACGATGCGCCCCGGCTCTTCCCCCCGCTCCAGCAGCCACAGCAGGCGGGCCACGAGCAGTCTTGTCTTGCCCGCGCCCGGCCCGGCCAATACCAGCGCCGGGCCCTGGGCCGTAAAGGCGGCCCGCTGCTCATCGCTGAGAGCGCTGTGTTCCGCTGCGCTTTTTGCGGGAAGCGACGGCCCAGGCGCCGTTCCCAGGGCGGGCGCAGCCGGCTTCGCGTTCCCCGGCGGCTGCGAACATCCGTCCGCGCCGGAGGGGACGACGAAAAGCGAGGGGCCGCCGCGCAGCCGACGCAAATCGTCCGCCGAAAAAACGCGGGCGGAACCGTATTCGCCGTCATAACCGCCCCTGCGGATGATGTCGCCGCGGCGCATGCGGGCTATGGCCTCTCCCAGCGTGTCCCAGCGCGTCCGGATGTCCTGCTCCGGAATCAGGGACAGAACGTGCAGTTCCGGGCCTAGGTCGCGCACTATGTGCGCCCGGCGTTCCTGCACCCTGTTGCTCTGCGGGCCGACGCCGAGTATTTCCGAGATTAGTTCGGCCAGCGGAATAACCGGCCGGGCCAGTGGTTCCAAGGGCAGGTCGTCGGGGGCCCGATCGCGATCCGCGAGTTCCAGCACCCGGTGCAGCACGCCGACGGTCAGCGGCTTGCCGCAGACAGGGCAGATATTCTTGAGCTTCTCCGATTCCTGCGGGGTCAGCACGACGTTGCAGGCCCTGTGGCCGTCAAGATGGTATTTGCCTTCTTCCGGACAAAACTCCAGCGTGCCCAGAAAGGCGCAGGCGGGGTCGGGCGGCCGCCTGGCGGCGGCGGCGCGCAGGGCCTCGAAAATTCCGTCGTAGGAGGGCCGGCCTGAAAAAAGATTGGCTTCGCGGCCCAGGTTGGCCGGCGAGTGGGCGTCCGAGTTGGAGACGAGGGCGTAGCCGTCCAGGGCGCTGACGCGCCGGTTCATGGCCGGGTCGGAGGAAAGTCCGGTTTCCAGGGCGAAAATGTGGGAGGAGAGGTCGCCGAAACAGTCCTGCAGGCGGTCAAAGCCGGATTTGGAACCGAACAGCGAAAACCAGGGCGTCCAGATGTGTGCGGGTATCAGCACGGCGCGCGGCGCGGCCTCCAGCGTCAGTTCCAGCAGGTCGCGGCAGTCGAGGCCGAGTATGGGGCGGCCGTCGGCTTTGAGGTTGCCCAGGCGGGCCAGACGGGCGCTGATGCGTTCTGCGTCGTCAAGACTCGGCGCGAAAATGAGGTTATGCACCTTGCGCACTTTGCCGCGCGCCTTGTAAATGGAACTTATTTCGGCCTGCAGGCAGAAGAGCGGGCCGGGGGCGTCGTCTTCCGCCAGACGGTACAGGCCGCTCGTCTCGTCCGGGCACAGGCCGGAGCGCAGCTCGGCGCGCCATTCGGGGTGAGTGAAGTCGCCGCTGCCCAGGACGTCTATCCCCTTGTCCCGCGCCCCCTGGGCCAGGGCGCGCACGGTGATGTCCTTGCTGGTCGCCCGGGAAAAGCGGGAGTGGATGTGCAGGTCGGCGATAAAGGTCATGACTCCGGCTCAGTTCAGCTTCCGCGCCAGCTCGGACACGGGTTGCCCGTCGGGAGCGCGCGCGCCGGGATTTATCTTCAGCAGTTGATCCCAGGCGCGTTTGGCCTCTCCCTTGCGCTTGAGGTCGTGGAAATAGACGATGCCCAGGTTGAAGAGGGCGTTTTCGTGTTTGGGATCAAGCGTGGACGCCTGGGTGAATTTCTCGACGGCCGTGTCGAAATCGCCAGCGTCGCGGTACATGATGCCGAGATCCGTGAGCACGTCGGGATTGTCCGGGGCAAGCCGCAGAGAGCGTTCATAGGCGGCGATCGCTTCTTTCGTCCTGCCCGTGTCGAAATGCAGGTTGCCGAGTTCCGTCCACACGGAGGCGTCTTCGGGATTGTTCAGAGCCGCTTTTTCCAGTTGGGCGAGCTTGGCCGCCATTTCCCGCGAAAGGGGGGGCGGAGCTGTTTTCCGGACGGCGGCCGGGGCCGTCGGCGAGCTTTTGCCCGTTTTGTCCGCGTCCCGTTTGTCCAGTTCCTGCCGGATGGCCTGTTTGAGTTCCTCGTCGGCGTCCGGCAGGTTCAGCGCGGCGGCAAAGTGTTCCCGGCCGTGTTCCTCCTCATTGAGGAAATAGGTGTACAGCACGCCGAGGCTGTAGTGGAGGGGCGCTGTTTCCCTGACGGCGAGGGCGCTCTTCATGGATTCGGCCGCTTCCCTGTGCTGTCCCTTGTTGTGCAGGATGACGCCCAGCAGATAGTGGGGGCGCTGATCCCGCGTGTCGAGCGTGACGGCCCGTTTGGCGAAAGTCTCCGCCGCGTCCCAGTTGCGGGCGGCTATGAGCGCTTCCGTCAGCTCCGTCAGCACTTCCAGATTGTTGGGTTCCCTGCTCGCCCGCTGCATGAGCAGGCCGATGTCGCGCTCCATTGCGGCGTTGCTCGCCGCGGGTTCCGTCCTCGGCGTTTGCCGGGCAGGCTGGAAATTTCCTGACAGGGAGGCCAGAAGCATGGCCGAAAACGACAGGGCCAGAAAAATCACCAGGGCGCGCGTGGACGCGCCGGGACGTGAAAACGCGCTTGAGGAAGGTTCCATCAGTCGTCCTTGTCGTGTTTGTTCTGAAGCCGTTCCCATTGGGCCAGGCGTTCGGAGAGGGCGTGCTGGCGCAGGCCCAGAAAGGCGATATAGGCCCCGAGGCCGATCCAGACGGCGGCATTGGCGAGCGTGAGCCAGATGGTCGTGTCCATTGCATTTATTCCTTTGTTGCGTCAAAAGCCGTTGCGCCTGTCCGGGCCAGCCTGTCGAGGGCGGCGAGGGAGTCTATCTGCCGCTTGCGCAGCCAGACGACGGCGGCCCACAAAAAGCCGAAACAGAGCAGGCAGGCCATGACCGTGAGCTTCATTTCCGGTTCCAGGCCGCCCTCTTTTGAGGTGAAGACGGCCGGGTGGATGGAGCGCCATATTCTGGCGGAAATAAAGACCAGAGGTACATCCAGAAAGGCGACGACGCCCACTACAGCGCACATCCGCGTTTTGCGCCCCTCCGGCAGGTCAAGGCCGCGCAGGACCAGATAGCCGGCATAGACGAACCACATGATCAGGGTTGTCGTGAGGCGGGGATCCCACGTCCACCAGACGCCCCAGGATTTGCGCGCCCAGACCATGCCCGTGAGCAGGGCCAGGCCGCTCAGGAGCACGCCGACTTCGGCGGCCGCGGCGCAGAGACTGTCCGCCCTGGGGGCGCGTTTGAACAGGCACAGGACGGAGCCGAGAAAAACGACGAAAAAACTGAACAGGGCCCACCAAGCCAGGGGCAGGTGCAGATAGAAAATTTTCTGCATGAGCCCCATCACGGCTTCCGTCGGCGCGTAGCAATAGATCAGATATTGGCAGCAGGCGAAGGACAGGCCGCCGAACAGGGCGAAGGGGAAGAGCGGCGTTGTTTTTCTGTTCCAGAAAGCGTTCGGGGCGGGCATCTAGTCGTCTCCTGCATAGAGAAAGGGAAAGAGCAGCAAACCGGCCGCGATGAAGATGGCGTCAAAGGCGCAGGTCATGCCCAGCCACGCGCCGGGGCCGTCCGGGTCGGCTGTTCCGAAAGCCTGCGCGCCGACGCCCGTGCCGGCCAGCAAAAGCGGCGTCAGCAGGGGAAAAAGGACAATGCTCAACAGGGATTCGCGCGTTGTCTGCCCTTGGGCCAGCGCGCCCAGAAGAGAGCCCAGCGCGCACATGCCGGCGTCGGTCAGCAGCAGAACGGCGAAGGCCGGCCGCAGGGGGCCGCTCAGGTTTTGGCCCAGAAAGACGATGGTCGCCGGCAGAAAAACGCATTGGGCCAGCAGGAGCATCAGGAAGCCCGTCGCCGCCTTGCCGAGCCAGACCGCCTGTATGGGGCGCTGGCAGAGGAGCAGGCCGAGGCGGGATTGATTGACCTCCTCCAGGGCGTACAACTGGTTGAAGACCAGCACCTGACAAAAGGCGGAACTGAGCCAGAACACGGCGGCCGCGTTTCTGGCGCTCAGGCTTTCCCCGATTCCCTGAGAGAGGCTGAACACGAAAACGAGCAGCAAGCCCAGCAAAAGGGCTTGGATCAGCCCGTTGCCCCGCGACAGGGTCAGCTTCACGTCCTTGCGCAGGATGGCCAGGGTCATGCGCAGCATGGGCGCTCCGGGGTTTGTTTACGGCGGGAACAGGCCTTTTCGACCAGAGTTCTTTTTTCCAGACAAAAGACCCTGTCCGCCAGCGGTTCCGCCTGCGCGAGGTCGTGGCTGACCAGGACGACGCATGCCCCCTGTTCGCGCGCCAGCAAAATTTCTTTGTGTAGCATGGCCCGTGATTTGGCGTCAAGCCCCGTCGTCGGCTCGTCCAGCAGAAAGATGTCCGGTTGCTGGAGGATGACGCGGGCCAGGTTGAGCCGCTGGGCCATGCCCCGTGAGAACGTGCCCGCGCGGTCGCGCGCCCGTCCGGCCAGGGCCGTCCGTTCCAGGACGTTGAAAATGTCCTCTTCTGTTTGCTCCAGGCCGTGGGAGTCGCGCCAGAAAAGCAGGTTTTCGAAAGCCGTCAGGGCGGGGTAGACAAAGGTCGCGTGGCCCAGGTAGCCTATTTTCAGCGTTGGCTCGGCAAAGCGGGCTGTGCCCGCGACAGGTCGGGTCAGACCGGCCATAATCCGCAAGAGCGTGCTCTTGCCCGCGCCGTTGTCTCCGACGAGGAGCGTGACGCTGCCGGCCTCAAGCGTGCAGCTCACATTTTTGAAGACGAGGTTGTCGCCGTATCTCTGGGCGACGCGCTCAAGCGTCAGCATGGCCTGTTCCGCGCGGACTGTTTGATGTCTTTGGACGGGGCGGAAGCGGAGCGCCACAGGCACAGCAGGGGAAGCAGGCAGAGCATGGCGCACCCGATCCACAGCCAGTTGACCAGCGGTTTGACGCTGATGCGGACATGCACAAGATTGCCCGTGTCCAGGCCGAGCATGGAGGCGTATATTTCGTCGCCCAGGCCGGGGATGACGTCCACCTCCGAAAACTGCATATTGCCGAACTTGTCGTAAATGCGCCGCTCCGGCGTGACCAGGCCGAGAATTTTTTCCCCTTCCTGAATTTGCACCCGCGCGGCCAGGTAGTCGTAACCGGGGCCGCGTCCGTCGCGCACGTCCAGCAGGGTGGCGGTATAGCCCCGTATCCGGCCGCTCTGTCCCTTCTCGAGCATGAAGTCCCCGTCTTCGGCATAGGGTCCGGAAAAGGCGATGCCTATGGTTATAAGCGCCATGCCCAGATGCGCGCCCAAGGCTCCCAGCGTCGGCGGACTGCGCAGGACGGACGGATTTTTGAGCAGCAGGATCGCATTGCAGACCAGGCCGAAGCTCGCCGCCGTGGCCACGAGAGCCGTCGGTTGGCGGTACCCCGCGGCCCAGACGACGGCCGCGCCGACGAGGGAACAGACGGCCGTCCCGACAAGGGCGTTTTTGTTTCTGATGCCGCCGCTCAGCCGCAACCACGGGCAGACGGCCATGATCATGACGACCAGCGCCCCCAGTGGCAGGCAGACGCGGTTGTAGAAGGCGGCGTCCAGACCGCGCGGCGCGCTGCTCCAAAGTTTGCTGAGCTGCGGCCAGAGGGTCGCCGTGAGGATGATCAGGGCCAGGGCGAGCATCGTCCAGGCCAAAAGGGTAAGCATGCCCTCGCGGCTGTTCGGGCCGGCCAGCGGCCGTCCTTCGCCTTTCGCCCAGCAGGCCGTCCAGAAAGCGACAAGCAGCCCGGAGAGCACAAAAAGCGTCAGCGGCGTTCCCACAGAGCCGTCGCCGAAGGCGTGCACTGACTCCACAACGCCGCTGCGCACCAGGTAGGTGGCGAAAAAGGCCGACACGGTCGTCAGGACCATCATGACCACGTTGACGCGCCCCAGTTTGCCGCAGCGGTCTTCAATAATCAGGGTGTGCAGGGCGGCTGTGCCGATGAGCCAGGGAAGCAGGGAGGCGTTTTCAACGGGATCCCACGCCCAATAGCCTCCCCAGCCCAGTTCCATGTAGGCCCACCACGCGCCGAGGGCTATGCCGGCGCTCAGAAACAGCCAGGCGAGGATGATGAAAGGCCGCGTGAGCTGAAACCATGCTCTTTCCGTCCCCCGCTTGCCGGAGAGCGTCTGCGCCAGGGCTAGGCAAGCGGGAACGGTGAATCCGCCGTAGCCCAGAAAGAGCAGGGGAGGATGAAAAATCATGCCGGGGTGCTGGAGCAGGGGGTTCAGGCCGTTGCCGTCCCTGGGCGGCGTCTGCAGAACGAAGGGGTTGCTCCAGGTGGTGAGTATGAGGGTGAAAAAGGCCATGATGGCGTAAAAGAAGACCCAGTGCCACAGACGCGTCTCCAGGGCGAGGGAGCGCCAGGCGCGGGTCAGGGCAAAGAGCGTGCCGCCCAGCGCGACGGCCAGGGCCCAGAACAGCAGGGAGCCTTGCTGTCCGGCCCAAAAGGCCGTCAGACGGTAAAAAACGGGCAGGATCAAATCGGTGTAGCTGGCGACGTATTGCACGCTGAAATCGTGCCAGTACAGGGCGTGCAGCAGCAGGGCGGAGGCCAGGGTCAGGGCGCCCGTTATGACCCAGTGCATTTTTTCGATCAGGGCCAGCATGTCGGCGCGACCGCGCCAAATGTCGTGCAGGGCGAGCCCGCCTCCCAGAAGGGAGGCCAGCAGAGCTACTGATTGCAAGGTGGAGGCGAAGGCGTACATGAGTCTCCTCTGCGCGGATGGATTCGTTTCGGTTTTTTGGAGGCGCGGGCGCGAACGCTTTTTGCGGAAAGAACCAACGCGGGGGCGTTCAGCTTTTGCGGTTTTCTTTCTGGTATTTCGAGGGACATTTGGTCATGAGCGTTTTCGCCGCGAAACGGCCGTCGGGCTTGATTGCGCCCTCGACGATGACTTCCGCGCCGGCCTTGAAGGTGTCGGGCACCACGCCGGAATAGGCCACCTGTATGGTTTGGGCGGCGTTGTCCTTGTCTTCCAGCCGGAAAACGACGCCGGCGCCGCCGGCCTGTTTTTCCATGCCTTCGGCGGCCACCGTGCCGAACAGTCTGGCGTTGACGAGTTTGTCCGGAGAGAGGGTTCTGGCTTCGGCCACATTGAGAAAATAAATGCTGTTTTCCGAAAAGCCGGACCAGCACAGATAGCCCACCCCGCCCAGAAAGAGCAGGAAAGCGGTGAGATAGAGCGGTGTGTTTTTACTGCGTGTCATGGCCTCTTGTCTTCTCCCTTGCGTTTTTTTTTTGCGCTATGGCGATTATAATGTAGACGAGTTTGCGATTGTCCGCAAGTCGGGAATCGGCATTGACGACGCCCGCCGAAAAACAGGCCTACAGGAGCGGGGCGCTGCGTTGATTTGGGACGAAGGCGGCCTTGCTGAACACGGCCATGTACTCCTGATTGCCCTTTGGCCCCCTGACGGCGGCCGGCGTCACGCCGTCGCAGCGCAGGCCCAGTTCCCGCTCGCCGAAGGAGACGATTTTGTCCACGGCCCGCTTGCGGGCCGCCTCGTCGCGCACGACGCCCTTGACCGTTTCACCCGGCCCGAGTTCAAACTGGGGTTTTATCAAAACGGCCGCGCGTCCCCCGGCCTTGAGCCAGAACATGCAGGGCGGAAGCACGAGCGTCAGTGAAATGAAGGCCACGTCGGCCGTCACCATATCCACCGGCTCCGGCAGCATGTCCGGGGTGGTTTGGCGCAGATTGACTCCCTCCAGGCTGACGACGCGTTCGTCCCGTCTGAGTTTTTCGTGCAGTTGATTGCGGCCCACATCCACAGCGTATACGCGGACCGCGCCGCGCTGCAGCAGACAGTCCGTGAAGCCGCCAGTCGAGGCCCCTGCGTCCAGACAGACGAAACCGCGGACGTCAATCTGGAAGTTTTCGAGGGCCGTCAAAAGCTTATACGCCCCGCGGCTCACGAAAGGTTCATCCTTTGCAAGGACGAAACGCGTGCAAGGCGGATACTGGTGGCCGGCCTTGGTTACCAAACGGGCGGATTCGTTCAAACCGGATGCCGGAGGAACAAGTTCGAAAATTTTGCCAGCCATGATCAGACGCGCCGCCTTCTCTCGGCTTTCCGCCAGGCCCTGCTCATAAACAAGCAGGTCGGCGCGGCGTTTGGACGGCGAGTCGCTAGCCAACCGATTTCCTGGCGTAGGCCTTGACAAAATCTATGGCCGACTGTCTGTCGGTCACGTCGCCGGCTATTTGCGCGTGCAAAAGGGCGGTGCGGATGACGCCCACCTGTGGGCCTGGCGCGAGGCGGGTTTCGGACATGATTTCGTTGCCGTTCAGAAGCGGCTCCAGCATCTGCTCCGGCGTTTCCGCCCTGTCCAGATATTTCATATTGTGGTTGAAGGACGTGTAGCTGCCGTTGCGCGCGCGCAGATCGGCCCGGGCCATGGCTATCAGGCGCGGGTATTCGTCAAGGCTTTTGAAGCGGCGTATGCCCCTGTCCGTGAGCATGAAATGAAAACGCATGTGGTTGTTCACCAGATGACAGAGCAGGTCTATGTCTTCCGTGTGGAAGTGCAGACGGCGCAAAATTTTGCGCGTCACCTTGGCCCCCACCCTGTGGTGCTGGTAAAAAGTCCACTGGCCGTCGAAAAATTCGCCGGTGTAGAGTTTGCCTATGTCGTGGAACAACATGGCCATAGTCCCCAACCAGTCGTAGTGGAAATCTTCTTCAGGGTAGTGTTTCACGCAGTCGAGGGTGTGTTCGAACACGTTTTCCTCTTCCCCGTCGTCGCGCTTCTGGCGTATACAGGAAAGCGCCGCGAGTTCCGGGATCATGCCCTGGAGGATATGGGCGTCGTAGAGCAGTCTGACGAAACGGTACAAGGATTCGGCCGCGACCTTGCGCCATTCGTCCATGATGTCCGTCAGGGCGACGTAATCCAGCACGCGGCTTGCGGCGCGCACAATGGCCAGCCAGGTGTTGGGTTCAACGGGAGCGTCGTAATTGGCCGCGAAGCGCAAGGCCCTTATGGCCAGCAGATAATTGTGGCGCAGTGTTTCGTCGGGAAGGCCCATCAAGCGTATGACGCCGCTCTTGAGGTCGTCGAAGCCGTCGTAGGCGTCGCCCGTGGGGGGCGGACTACCGAAGCCGGTGAGGCGCAGTTGCAGTCGCGTATGCAGGTCCATGAGTTTGGTCATGGACGGGGTGATGCGCAACAGCGAAAGCTCCGGGTGAGCGCCCTCCGACGTTTCAATGGGATAAAACAGGTAGGTGATTCCGTTGTTTTCCAGCTTCGCCAGGGCGCGGTGTTCCGGTTCCGTGGCGGCGTTGGGGAAGAGCTTGAGCAGGGTGGGGATATCCGGTTCGCAGGCTATGTCCACAGCCGTCCTGCGCGTTTTTTCCAGCAGCTGTTGCTGCAGCGGGGCGTTGATGACGTAGGCGTCGTAGCCGTTGCGGAGCAGCGTTTTGCACAGGGCGACCGCCTCTTTTATTATTTGGTGCATCTGTTCCTCCATTGCCTCCCGCCGCGGACAGGGCGGGATCCGCCGCGACGGGGCGCTGTTTTTCCCTGCCGCGGGGGACGCGGGGGAATATCAGGCGACGACAGCCGATGCCTGCGCGCGGCTCAGTTTATATCCCAGTCTAGGCCGAAGGTGTCGTGCAAAATGCGCACGGCCAGTTCCAGGTATTTTTCCTGGATCAGGATTGTGATTTTGATTTCGGACGTGCTGATCATCAAAATGTTGATGCCTTCCTTGGTCAGGGCGGCGAAGGTTCTGGCCGCCACGCCGGAATGGTTGCGCATGCCCACGCCGATGGCCGAAACCTTGGCCACGCTCAGGTCATGCACCACTTCGGCAGCGCCCACTGCGGCGGCCACATCGGTCATGATCTCCAGCGTGTACTTCAAATCCTTGCGGGAAATGGTGAACGTAATGTCGGTCAGCCCGTCAAGGCTGGTGTTCTGGACAATCATGTCCACGAGCACGCCTTTTTCGGAAAGAGGGCCGAAGACTGCCGCGGCTATGCCGGGCACGTCCGGCACGGCGTGCAGCGTAACGCGCGCCTGATCCCTGTCGTAGGCGATGCCGGAAACAAGCAGAGCTTCCATGCTGGAATCCTCCTGGGTGACGAGGGTGCCGGGATCGTCGTTGAAGGTGCAGCGAACCCGGACGGGGACTTTGTATTTCTGGGCGAATTCCACGGAGCGGATGTGGAGTACCTTGGCGCCCATGCTGGCCATCTCCAGCATTTCATTGTAGGCGATGCGATCCATCTTGCGGGCCGTGGAGCAGATATTGGGGTCGGTGGTGTAGACGCCGTCCACATCGGTGTAAATTTCACATTCGACGGCGCCGAGCGCCGCCGCCAGAGCCACGGCCGACGTGTCCGAGCCGCCGCGGCCCAGGGTGGTGAGGCGTTTGTCTTCCGTGCAGCCCTGAAAACCCGCCACTACAAGCACGTCGTGCTCTTTCAGCCAGGCATGCAGGGCTTCGCTGTTTATGGAGCGAATGCGCGCGTTGCCGAAATTGTCGTCAGTGGTGATGGGAATTTGCCAGGCCAGCAGGGACCTGGCCTTGATGCCGCGCTGCTTGAGCAATATGGCGAAAAGGCCCACCGAAACCTGCTCGCCGGTGGAAACAAGGCAGTCGCGCTCCGCGGCGTCCGGTTCCTTGGACCATTGATCGGCCAGGGCCAGCAGGCTGTTGGTTTCTCCCGCCCGGGCCGAGAGCACGACGACAAGCTTGTCGGCCCGTTTGAGACCGTCGGCCGTCTTTTCATATACCTGCAGCATCCGTTCCGGCGTGGCCACAGAAGTGCCGCCGAATTTTTGCACAAGAATTTTCATAGCTGCCGTCACCAAATTGGACTGTGGAATGGTTTTACTCTTGCCGCCTGATTTCGGACAATTTCCCAAAGGCCGTTTCACCGAACTCGCGCGTCAGGGACTCCGCGTCGCGTCCGCTCCCGGTCACGGTCAATAGGCGCGTATTTTCGCATGACGCGAAGGATATGTCCAGAAATTCTTCGGGCAGTTCCTCCACAGGCAGAAATTCGGCCCACTCCAGCACGGTGAGCGTGTCAGGATCCTGCAGGGCTTCCAGAAGGTCATCCGGCGGAAAATCCGGGCAACGGTACATATCCGCGTGCATCATGGTGGGCGTGGTGGGATAGCGGTTGCACAGGGTAAAGGAAGGGCTCCCCGTTTCCGCCGCGTCGCCGCCGGGCAGGGCATTGGCGAGGGCGCAGGCGAAAGTCGTTTTGCCGCTGCCCAGAGGGCCGCGCAGCAGGATTGCCCTCAGCTGGGGATGCCGCGGCAGAAGGCCAGCCAGCAACCGGGCCAGACGCCGGGTTTCCTCGAAAGAATCGAGACGGATTTCAAGCATCGCGCGTCTGTTTAAAGATCGAAATTGTGGATGTCGGCAACGGCGTTTTGGGCCAGTGCCCTGGCGCGGGGAATGGCGTCCGCGATTTCGAAGGCCGTGTTGCCGCGCCCGGGGAAGGAAGCGGCGCATGCCAGGCCCGCGCCAGCGTGCAGGGCGACCCCCAGCCCGGCGCTGAACAGGCTGTCGCCTTCCCCCCGGCGGCAGGCCGCCAAGGCGCCGAGGCAACCGGCCAACACGTCGCCGCTGCCGCCAACCGCCAACTGGGGGATGTCATGGGGGCTGACGAGGGTCGGGCGGCCCGCCTGTCCGACCAGGCAACCGGCCCCCTTGAGCACCACGGCGCAGGGAACAAGGCGGCACAGAGCCTCTAGGGCGGCGAAGCGGTCGGCCTGCACGGCGCTGGTCTCGCATCGCAACAGGGCGGAGGCCTCTCCCGGGTGGGGCGTGATGACGTCTTCGGGGGCAAGGCATGCCTGCATGCGACTGTCCCCGGCCAGCAGAACAAGGGCGTCGGCGTCCACGACGGCGGCGGGGCGTCCTGGCAGGGAAAGGGCTTCGGCTAGCAGGGCGCGGGCGTTGCGGCTGCGTCCGAGGCCCGGCCCCACAATCAGGGCCTGACAGCGAAGCAGCAGTTCCTTCAGCCTGTCCGACATTGTTTCGGGCCAGTCCTCACCAGATGAGGCCTCTGCCGCGTCCAGGGGCAGAGTCATGATTTCCGGCAGGCCGATTCGTATTTGGCTTGCGCTTGGAGCGGCCGCGCTGACAAGCCCGGCGCCGGTGCGCAGGGCGGCTCGCGCCGCCAGATGGGCCGCGCCGCTGTATTGCGGGATGCCGCCCAGCACCAGAACGTGGCCGAAGCTGTTTTTGTAGGCGTTTTTTGGGAGTTCCGGAAGGAGCGCCAGGGCGCGGTCGTCCAGCAGGCAGGCGCTGCACGGCGTGCGGGCGCGGGCCGGAATGCCGATGTCGCGCACGTGCAGTTTTCCCGTGAAAGGACGCGCCCAGGGCAGGACAAGCCCAGGTTTCGCGGCGGCGAAAGCGACGGTGGAATGTGCCCGGATCGCCGTGGGAGACGGCAGGCCGGTCAGGGCGTTCAGGCCGGAGGGAACATCCAGGGCCAGGACGAAACAAGCCTCAAGGCGATTGACGGCCTCGACTATCTCGCACAGCTCCGGGCGCAGTTCCCCGTTCAGCCCGGCCCCGGTCAGGCCGTCAACCACAATGTCGGCCCTGCCCTCGGGCATGCGTCCGCGCAGAATGGCGAAGGGCACGCCGGCGGCCCGGGCTAGGCGTACGTGTTTGGCGGCGGCGCCCTTGCAGTTTCCGAGAGGTTTGGTGTGGAGAACAAGCGCATCCGCGCCAGCGTCCGTCAGATGGCGGGCCAGACAGGCGGCGTCCCCGCCGTTGTTTCCGCCGCCCATGAAGAGCCAAACCCGCCGCCCGCGCAGACCGTCCGTTTGCTGCCGCAATGCCTCAAGGGCCGCCCGCCCCGCGTTTTCCATAAGCAGAATTTCCGGCAGCCCTAGGGCGATCGCCCCGGCGTCCCAGCGCCGCATTTCGTCGGGGGAGGGCAGGGGCGGAAGGGAGGCGGGAAAGGCCGCGCCCGTGTTCATTGGCCCTCCAGCACGACAAAGGCCACAGCCGTGTCCCGGTCGTGACTGATGGAGAGCAGGCTGCGTATGACGCCGATAGATCGGAGGCGCTCCGCCGCCCGGCCGGAAAAAGACAGCATGGGCGCGCCGAGGCTGTCGCTGAAAATTTCTATCTGCAACGGGCCTATACCCTTGGCGAAGCCGGTGCCCAGCGCTTTGACCGCCGCTTCCTTGGCGGCGAAACGCCCCGCCAGCGTGGAGACGCGACAACCGGCCAGGGCGTCGAGTTCCGCCGTGGTGAATATTTTTTTCAGGAAACGCTGTCCGAAGCGTTCGCAGCTCCGCCCGACACGCCGAATTTCCACAATGTCCGCGCCTATTCCCGCAATCATCGCCGCACCGCGCGCGTTCGTCGCTCACGCTTGTCTGTCACCGGTCATTGGTGTATGCTGGCCGGCGTTGTTGAAAATAGATGAGGTTTGTATTTTGACTGTTTCGTCGTCGGGCGTCAAGACCGGGCGGGTCCGCCCGCTGTTTGCGCCTTGCTGGAGTCGCCAATGAAGCTGTGCATCGTCGGTACGGGGTATGTGGGACTGGTCAGCGCGGCCTGTTTCGCGGAAATGGGCAACAGCGTGACCTGCGTGGATGTGAACCCCGTTGTGGTGGAAAAACTCAACGCCGGTCGCGTACACATCTTCGAGCCGGGCCTGGAGGATATGGTGCACAGCAGCCGCGCCGACGGGCGTTTGCGTTTCACGACCAGACTCGCCGACGGCCTTGGAGGCGCCGAATGCGTTTTCATTTGCGTGGGCACGCCGTCCCTGCCGGACGGTTCGTGCGATCTGGGCTATGTGCGGAGCGTGGCTCATGAAATAGGCCGCGAGATGCAAACCGACCTCATAGTCGTGGACAAATCCACCGTGCCTGTGGGCACCGCCGACATGGTGCGCGCGATCATCGAGGACGAACTGGCCGCGCGCGACGTCGGGCTGCGCGTCAGCGTGGTCTCCAATCCGGAATTTCTCAAGGAAGGGGCGGCCATCGCCGATTTCATGAAGCCGGACCGCGTCGTCGTGGGTACGGATTCGGAGGCGTCGGCCGACGTCATGCGGGAGTTGTACTCGCCCTTTGCCCGCACGCGCGACAAGATACTAGTCATGGGGACGCGCAGCGCGGAGATGACGAAGTACGCCGCCAACTGCATGCTGGCCGCCAAAATTTCCTTCATCAACGAAATCGCGGCCATCTGCGAGCGCGTGGGCGCCGATGTGCGCGACGTGCGCGTCGGCATCGGTTCGGACACGCGCATCGGCTACCAGTTCATATACCCCGGTCTCGGCTACGGCGGTTCGTGTTTTCCCAAGGACGTCAAGGCGCTCATCCACACCTCCTCCGAAGCGGGGGTGGAGCCCTTGCTGCTCAATGCCGTCGAGGCCGTGAACATCCGCCAGAAGGTGAGCATGGCCCTGCGCGTCGAGGAATATTTCGCCCCCCGGGGAGGCGTTCGGGGCAAGACTCTGGCCTTCTGGGGACTGGCCTTCAAAGCCAATACCGACGACATGCGCGAAGCGCCCTCCATAAACGTCATAAATCATCTGACGGCCAGGGGCATGAAAGTGCGCGCCTTTGACCCGGTGGCGGCGGAGAACGGCCATCGCGTTTTCAGGGACAACGCCCTAGTGGAGATCGCCGACGGGCAGTACGAGGTTTGCGACGGGGCGCATGCCCTGCTTGTGGCCACAGAGTGGAACCAGTTCCGCAATCCGGACTTTGAGCGCCTCAAGGCCCTGCTCGCCACCCCCCTGCTCTTTGACGGACGCAATCTGTATTCGCCCTCGGCCATGGCCCGGCGCGGCTTCGTCTATTTCTGCGTGGGACGCGCGGGGCAGTCTTTACCTGTCTGAAAGCGGCGCTATGCCGCGTCGGCCCAATTCCTCCACAACCTTACGGCAGAATTCCGGCAGGCGTTCCTCGGCCTGTGGCGTCAGGTCAACGCTCATGCTCTTGTAGTCAAAGGGCTCCATGCCGATGACGATGGCCTGTGGCCTGTGCCCGGCGAGTTCGCAGGCGATGAGCGTGTCCAGAAGGTCCGTCTGGTGCATGGAATCGCGGAAACTGAAACTTTTGCGCAAGTCTTCGCCTTCAAGCAGGTAGACCGTTCCCGGCGTTCCGCCGCCCAGCGCCACGTCCAGCACCACCAGCAGGTCGCATTCCTGCAGCTCGGGCATGAGCATGAGCCCCTGCGTTCCGCCGTCCAGCAGGCGCACAGTGGATGGCCAGACATGCCTTTTTTGCAGGCACTCCACAGCGCGCACGCCAAAGCCCTCGTCGCTCAGCAGGATATTGCCCACGCCCAGGATGAGGATTTTCGGGTTTTCTTGCAACAGGGCATCCTCCTCCTGTTTCTGTACAGGTTTTGTCGCTTGACGGCAACATTTTTTCGAGAGTATAATTTTTAGATGAGTTAGGACGAAGAATATAGTTTATCTATGTGAATTTGCAGACTAAAAAATATTTTTGAGAATATTTTACCCACATGGATACCCACAAATTCAGCGTGTAACATCGGTTCCCATCGGTCGGCATTGTCCGCCGTCTCGGTCGGCCATTTTCTCTTCAAAACGCGCAATGATCCGCTGGAAAATCAGGATGATTTTTGGCTCTTTCACGGCCCGGTTTTCCGCTGAAAACCGTTCAGGCATGTATTCCAATCAGACAAAAAAGTGGGGAGACGGAATTGCCGCGTCCGTCTCCCCGCGCGCATGGTGTTCGGGAGAGTACATCAATGCGCGGGGACGGAACGCGCATCACCCCCTGACCCGCGTTCCGTCCTGATTTTGCTATCCGCCGCCGCCCGTGTCGGCGTTGATGGCGTTCTGGGTGGTCGTGCTCAGAGAATCCGCCTCCACAACAAGAGTCAGGCCCTCGTAAGCGCCCTTGCCCTCAAACTGGGCGTGGTCGTGTCCATCCTGAGGCGATTTCCCTTGTATTCCCAGACGTTGGGATCGTTGGCGGTGATGTCCATGTCTGTGGTGACTTTGTCTGCCTGGGTGCCCGTGCCAAAGGTGATGCCAACATCGGCTAGGCTGGCGCCCTGGGAGGCGTTCTCGCCGCCCAGGGCGATTTCCATGCCGTCGGAGAAGGTGAAGACGAGGCTGTCGGAGTCTGCGGGCCGTTCTATTGTGGCCTGGTCAACGGGAAAGGCGAGAATGAATCTGGAATCCGGCTGCGCCTTGACGATTACCGGCTGTGTGCCCATCCCCAGACTTTGCGGGAGGGGGGTAATTGTAACATCGGCCATGATTGTTTCCTCCCGGATGTTTGCGTTGGCATTCGGCTAACGGCAAGCCGATGACGCGACACATAAAATTGCCGTTAAGACGACGATGTACGCCAAACGGCAACCTTGTCAAGAGGTTTGTGAAAAATATTTTCGGGATTTTTTGCGGGCGGCGCTTGGCGCTCGCCGGGCAATTTCATTTTGAATTGCCCCAAATCCGCAGGGTCACACGTCCCGGGTTTTGCCCAGGGCGTCCTGCAGGCTTTGCAGCCCCTCGGCGAACGGGCCTTCCGGCAGGGGCAGGGTGATGCCGGAGGGCGGATGCAGTTTCGCGCCGGGTGTTCTGGCCGCCAGTTCGACAAGTTTCTCCGGCCGCACCGCTGTCTGCCCGTCCGGCCAGGTCAGGCGCACCGCTTCGCGGCGGATGTCCGCCCTGGCTGCCTGCAACTGTCCGAGGAACTGCTTCAGATTGAGCACGGCCAGAAAATTGTTGAGCTCTTCGGGCAGCGGGCCGAAACGATCCCGCAGGGCGAGGGCGGTCTGCTCCCGTTCCGCGCCGTCCCGCGCCGAAGAAAGAGCCTTGTAGAAGCGCAGCCTTTCCCGGCTGTCCTCAATATAGCTTGCCGGAATGTGGGCGGAAAGGCCAAGGCTTATTTCCGTCTCCTCGCAGCGGGGCATTTTTTCCCCCTTCAGACGAGCGACGCACTGCTCCAGCATTTCCAGAAAGAGGTCCAAACCGACCCGGCTCATGTGCCCGGACTGGACTTCTCCCAGAATGTTCCCGGCCCCGCGAAGCCGCAGATCTTCCATCGCCAGTTGAAAACCGGCGCCCAGATAGTCCATGTCCCGGACGACGCGCAGGCGCTCTTCGGCCTTTTCCGTCAGGCGTTCCGCGTCCGGAACGATAAAACAGGCGTAAGCCTGCCTGTCGCTGCGTCCGACGCGCCCGCGCAGCTGGTACAGTTGGCCCAGGCCGAACATCTGGGCCTGATCCACAATGAGGGTGTTGGCAAGGGGGAAATCCAGACCGGACTCCACAATGGCCGTGCAGACCAGAACATCCAGTTCCCCGTGCCAGAATTTGTGCATGTTTTCTTCAAGCATCTTTTCGTTCATCTGGCCGTGGGCAATGCCTATCCTGGCTTGCGGGGCCAGTTTTTTGACATATTCCGCCTCGCGTTCCAGCCCCTGCACCCTGTTGTATACCCAAAACACCTGCCCCTTGCGTTCCAGCTCCCGGGAGACGACGCCAGCCAGCGCCGCGTCGTCGCGCCGCAGGATGGTTGTGGCCACGGGCTTGCGCTCCAGGGGGGCCGTTTCGATGACCGAAAGCTCCCGTATGCCGGACATGGAAAGCTGCAGAGTCCGCGGAATGGGCGTGGCCGTGAGCGTGAGCACGTCCACGTTTTTTTTCATGGATTTGAGCTTTTCCTTGTGCCGGACTCCGAAACGCTGTTCTTCATCCAGTATCAGCAGGGCCAGATTGGGCAGTTTGACGTCGTTGGAGACAAGACGGTGCGTGCCGATGAGAATGTCGATCTGCCCCGCGGCGGCGGCCCTGATGACTTCCTGCTGCCGCGCGCGGGGCACGAAACGGCTTAACAGCCCCACGTGAACGGGAAAGCCGGACAGTCGCGCCCGGAATGTCTGGTAGTGCTGTTCGGCCAGAACGGTGGTGGGGCAGAGCATGGCCACCTGCCTGCCTTCCGAGGCAGCGCGAAAGGCGGCGCGCAGGGCCACTTCTGTCTTGCCGAAACCCACGTCGCCGCAGACGAGCCGATCCATGGGTTCCGGCTTTTCCATATCGTCCATGACTTCGGCAATGGCTTTGGCCTGGTCCGGCGTTTCCTCAAAGCCGAAAGTGGATTCGAATTCACTGTACAGCTCGTCCGGCGGTCCGTAGCGCCAGCCTTTGGCGATCTTGCGCCAGGCGTACATTTCCACCAGGTCGGCGGCGATTTTTTCAATGGCCTTGCGGGCCTTTTCCCTGCCCGCAAGCCAGCCGCTTCCTCCCAGGCGGTCAAGGGGCGGCTCAACCCCGTCAGGCCCCTTGAAGCGCTGTATGAGACTGATTTTGTCCGCCGGTACGTAGAGCTTGTCCTTGCCGGAATATTCAATGAGCAGAAAATCGTTGGCCACGTTGTTGAGTTCCAGATGGTGCAGGCCGGCGAAACGGCCGATGCCGTAATCGCGGTGCACGAGCAGATCCCCGTCCGCCAGATTTTCAAAACTGTCCAGCCCCTTGAAGGCCCGCGAGGCGACTCTGGGGATATTGTCCGCCTTGGGCTGGAGCATGTCTTCTCCAAGCAGGAGCGTGTTGTCCCAGACAAACTCGACGCCGGAGCGGAAAGGCGAAACAAGGGCAAAAATGCCGCTCCCGTCCGGGCTGTAGCACAGATTGGGCGCAATGCCGTCGCGCTCCGCCAGTTTGAGAAATTTTGCCCGTCCGCGTTCGCTGGAAAAACTCAGGATGACCTGACGCCTGCTCTGCCGCCATACCTTGAGGCCGGCGGCCAGATGCTGCCAGGGTCTGTCCTGCGCTCCGGGCAGGGGGAAAAGGTCGCTGAAGGCATGGAGCCGGCGCTCAGCCAGGTTGACGCCGCGCGCCTCAACGCCGGTCAGCAGCGGTTCGGCGAAAATCTGCTGGAAGCCGCGCCAGGGCGCGGGCCGGGAGTGTTTGCGCAGAACAAGGGATGACGGCTGGGGCAGCGGCGACTGTTCGTTTTCCAGTTTCTCCTTGAGGGCAAGACGCGTTTCATGCAAGGCCTGCCCGCTGTCCGTTTCGCCCGGCAGAAGCCAGAGGCAGTCTTTGCCGAGCCAGTCTTCCACATCGCTGGCCCCGTCGAAAACGCTCCCCGGCCAAAGTCCCTCGCCTCCTCTGTCCAGCGCTTTTTTAAAGGAATAATTGTCGTTTTCGCTGATTCTGCCCTCGGCCAGCAGCGTATCGCAGCGCCGCGCGGCTGTTTCCGTCTCCGCCGGATTCAGGGCGAGGGGACTTATGGGGAGCAGGGTCATTTTTTCAAGGGAAATGATGGAACGCTGGCTTTCCTGGTCAAATATCCGTATTTCCTCAACCGTGTCGCCAAAAAACTCCAGGCGCAGCGGGCGGGCGTAGCCGCTGGGGTAGATGTCGAAAATATGGCCGCGGATGGCCATGTCGCCGGGCCGGTTCACCAGGCTGACCCGCTCGTACCCCCATTCGGACGCCTGCTCCATGACAAGCTGGGGTGAAAATTCATCCCCCCGGCGCACGTCCAGCGTTTTGGCCGCGAAAAAGGAAAGGGGCATGTAGCGCGGGACAAGGTTGGAAATGTCCCCCACCAGACAGTGGGGACGGCCCAGACTCAGGCCGTAGAAGGCCGCCATCATGCTCGCCCGCGCGGCCTTTTCCCGGATTTCTCCAAGGGGCGGCAAGGCCAGACAGGGCTGGTCGAAGGCGGGCAGGGTCGGGGAGTCATCCCCCCGCGAAAGTTCGGGAATAAAAAGTCTGAGCAGCGCGCGGGCGCGGGAAAACTCTTCCCTGTTCAGGGTGACGAGCAGGGAATCGCGCCCCTGTTGCAACGCCAGGGCCGCCAGACGGCAACGCGTGGCAAGTCCGGCGCGGTTGATGTACGCCTGCCGTTGCGGGCCGGACAGTATTTCGTTCAGTACGGACATGCGAAAAGCAGAGGCGGGCCGCGCCCGCCCCTGTGGGGAAGGGACGAATTTTTTTCGTCAGCCGCAGTTGGCGGAACCGGCGCAGCCTCCGCAGGCGGCCGCGCCCGAACTTTCCAGGGGAACCAGCGGCTCCACCGCGAAACCCATATAGGTCAGGTCTATCTTGACCCCTTGTATTTGCTGGAGCAGGTCTTTTTTTATGCAGAAGGCAAAACCGTTGCTTTCTTCGTTGTGATCGTCCTTGTCCGGCTCGTCCAGAGCCAGCGCGAGTCGCGGGCCGCCTCAACCGGCGGCGGCGTAAATACGAATGGTCGCTTTTTTCTTGTCCGCAAAGTAGGCTTCAAGCTCCTTGCGGGCAGCGTCTGTCAATTCCAGCATAACGCCTCCCGACGTCAGTGTGCTTATGGTGCTGACGCATTCATAAACCCGGCGCGGCGTTCTGTCAAGACGGGGTTCGATGTTGCTTCGCCTCGAAAAAGAAGAAGTCGGGAAGAACGGGGAGAAGACGTCAGTCGTGAGCGCGTTCGGGCAGATACCTGCGCAGTTTTTCCAGCACAACGTTCAAATCCAGCGGCTTGCCCACATGGTCGTTCATGCCGGCCTCCAGGCATTTGTCAATATCTTCCTTGAGCACATTGGCCGTCATCGCCACGATGGGGATTGTTCCGGCGTCCGGTTCGCCGCTGGCCCGTATTCTGCGCGCGGCTTCGCAACCGTCCATTACCGGCATCTGCATGTCCATAAAAATCATATCGTAGCGCCCCGCGTTCGAGCTGAACATGCGCACCGCCTCCGCGCCGTTCTCGGCGCAGTCTATTTCCAAACCTGTGGGCTCCAGCAGGGCCAGCACGATATCCCGGTTGATCTCCATATCCTCGACCAGCAGGATGCGCCGTCCGGCATAGCGGCAGACTTGTTCGGCCTCTTCCCCGTCCGGAACATCCGGCGATGTTTCCCTTGAAACAACGGGAAAGCGCGCGGTGAAGACAAAGGTCGACCCCTTGTCCGGCTCCGAGTCAACCCTGATGCCGCCGCCCATCATCTCCGCTATGTTTCTGGATATGGCGAGGCCAAGGCCTGTTCCGCCAAATCTGCGCGTGGTGTTGTTGTCCGCCTGTTCGAAGGCGTCAAACACGCGGATTCTCTGTTCCTCGTTCATCCCGACGCCGGTGTCGCTCACCGCGATTTGCACGGTGCACAGGTTTTCTTCCATCCCGGCAAGGCGGACGCTGAGGTTTATATTCCCGCCGTCCGGCGTGAACTTGACGGCGTTGCTCAAGAGATTGAGCATGACCTGCAGGAGCCGCCGGTCGTCGCCTTCCAGCAGCGGCGGTATTGCCGCGTCAACGTCAACGGTCAGATTCTGCCGTTTTTCTTCTGTTTTGTGGCGCACAATGGACGCCGCCCTGCGCGTCAGCTTGTCGAAGCTGAAAACCACGGCGGAGAGTTCCAGCTTGCCGGCATGGATTTTCGACATGTCCAGAATGTCGTTGATGATGTCCAGCAAGTGCGAGGAGGCGTCTTCTATTTTTTTCAGGCAGACGTCTTTTTGTCCTATGTCGGCCGATTTTTGTCCTATGGCGGTCATGCCGACTATGGCGTTCATCGGCGTTCGTATCTCGTGGGACATGTTCGCCAGAAAGGCGCTTTTGGTTTTGGCGCCGGCGATGGCCTCCTCCCGCGCGGCGACAAGGCGCTCCTCCGCCACGCCGCGCACCAGGGCCGAAACCAGCAACATGCTGCCGGAGCGCATGCACCGTTCTTCCGCGCCTGTAAAGACGCGCTCGACGCGGCAGTCCTCAAAAGTGACGAACCCCCAGAAAGCGCCCTGCAACATGACGGGAATGACCAGAATGGAACGGACGCCATAATGGGCCAGCCTGTCATGCTCGGACCGGGAGAAGCTTTTGATGGGGCCGTTGATTGACATGCCTGACGGAAGCCTTTCCCTCCAGCGAGAAAAAGCGCTGTCAGACAGGACTTCCATGTGCCTGGACGGATAGGAGAATGCCTTCAGGTTCCAGCCCATCAGGCGCACATAGGCTGTTTTGCCGTCTCTCGCCTCATTTTTCCAAAGCGACACGCGGTCCACGTTCAGCGCTTTCCCAAGCATGCCCATGGATTTTTTGACCGTGTTTTTGTACCTGGAAACCTCGTCATTCAGCAAAAGCACGGCCGCCTCGTTGACAATGCGCATCAGTTCGCTCTGCCTGATCAGTTCTTCGGTCGAAGTATCGGATTTTTCTTTTTCCATCAGGTAGAGCTGTTGCTGGAAAAAAGTCACGAACCCGATAAAAAATCCGCTGATAAGCGCGCTCTGGGCGTTGTCGAAAACCTGTTGACCATGACCAAGCGTGATGACCAGATGCGGGCACCTGTCAATAACAATATAGCAACCCAGAATCAGCAGGGTGTGAAGGCCCAGCATGCAGACGCGCATGCGGGTGCTCCAGGACAAAAGGAATATGATGGTTATGCTGAGCGCGAAGTAGGCGGCCATGCCCCCTTCCGCGCCGCCAAGGGTGAAAAGCGCCAGGGGAAACAAGACGTTGCAGAGCGTCAGTAAGGTGACGACAACGCCGAATTTGTGCATCTTCAGGGCGTTGACCATGTACAGCAGGCCAAAAATAAGCAGGACGACGCCCGACAGGATGTAGATTATCACGGGCGACTGCCCGGCAAAGACGCGGGTGACGGCCGAAACGACGGTAGCCCCCACGCCGACCAGACAAATCATGTTCAGCAGGCGCACATAGAGCGGGACAGTCTCCAAGAATATGAGATCACGGACGATTTCTCTCAGTTTGCCCATTCAGATTCACGTTCCTTTTCGTGCGTTTTTATTCGGGTTCCACATGACGCCGCCAATCGCGCGGTCTTCGACACGCGGAGCCGTTTCGGCGTTTTTGCGGGCCATTCCTCCGGTCAATTGCCGCGAGAAGCCGCCCGCAGGCGCTCGGCCGCTTCAGTCGCGGCCTTCCGTCGGGCGGCCTGGCGGGTCTCCGTGCGGGACAATGCGGCCTCCACCACATCCGGAGGCGCGGAAGCCGGGCTGCCGGCGGCGTAGGGGGGTTCAGGCGCGTATTCCATACCGAGTTGTATGCCTTGCGCCGTCGCGCGACCCCAGAGCAAACCGGCCAGGGTCAAAGCCATGTCTATGCCCGCGCTGACGCCGGCCGCGCTGATGCGATTCCCGTCCATCACAACGCGCCTGCTTTGAGGTTCCGCGCCGAACAGGGGCAGAATGTCCAGGGATTGCCAGTGGGTGGTCGCCTTGTATCCTTCCAGGAGTCCCGCCGCGCCCAGAATCAGCGCGCCTGTGCATATGGAGCACAGATAGCGGCAGGTTTTCGCCTGGGCGGCCAGAAAGGCCAACACCTCCACGTCGTTCAGCAAGGCCTGCACGCCGCCGCCGCCAGGCACGCAGAGCACATCCAGGGCAGGGCAGTCTGTGAGGAGGGAATTGGGGAAGAACGACAGCCCGTCGCTGGAGCGGACAGGTTGCGTGTCCTTCCAGATTGTGCGTATTTCCACGTCGGGACCGGCGGCCAAAACAGCGTACGGTCCGGTGAAATCCAGTTGCAGCATGTCCGGGAACAAAAGAAAACCGATGCGGACGGACGTTGACATGCGGCCCCCTCCAGCGTCACAGAGCATATGCGTTCTTGCAGGCAATGGGCATACGCCAACCCACTCCAAAGGCCTGATAGGTGATTTTCAGCACCGGCGCGCTCTGACGGCGTTTAAATTCGGCCAGTCCCACCATGCGGGCCACCCTCAGAGCCGTTTCCCGGGAATATCCGCGGGCGGCGACGCTCTCCACGCCACATCTCTCTTCCAGCATGAGCTTCAAAATAGCGTCCAATTCCTCATAGGGCGGCAGACTGTCCTGATCCGTCTGGTTTGGACGCAGTTCCGCCGAGGGAGGCTTCAGAATGGTATGCTCAGGGATGTACCCCGGCCGCGAGCTGTTCAGCCAGCGGCACACCTGAAAGACCTCGGTTTTATACAGGTCGCCGATAACCGCGAGCGCGCCGCACATATCTCCATAGATGGTGCAATAGCCCACGGAGATTTCCGATTTGTTGCCTGTGGTCAGAAGGAGTTTGCCGAATTTGTTGGAAAAGGCCATGAGCAGATTCCCCCGGATTCGTGCCTGGAGGTTTTCTTCGGTCACATCAGCCTCTTTTCCGACAAAAGCGCCCGCAAGCGTCCGCGTGTAGGCCGTCATCACAGGTTCAATCGGAAGAGTGACGGCGGCAATGCCCAGGTTTTCCGCCAGAGCATGCGCGTCGGCAAGACTGTGTTCGCTGGAGTAGGGGGACGGCATGAGCAAACCAAGCACGTTGTCCGCCCCAAGCGCATTCACGGCGATAGCCGCCGTCAGGGAGGAGTCCACCCCGCCTGAAAGTCCCACGACCGCGGACGATTGTCCGGTTTTGGCGCAATAGTCCCCTACGCCGAGGGTGAGCGCGCGCCATATCTCTTCCTCCGGGGTCTGGGCATCCTCCGGGAAAAACGCCGCCGGTTCGTCCAAATCCACCAGGAGAACGTCTTCGGCAAAACTCTTCGCCTGCGCTCCGCAAGAACCGTCCGGCAGAACATAAACGCTGCGCCCGTCAAAAATAAGATCGTCGTTGCCTCCGACGGCATTGACATACAGAATGTGCGCGGCATATTTGCGGGCCAGAGCGTTGAGCATGTTCCGGCGCAGGGCATGTTTGCCCGCGGCGAAGGGAGAGGCGGACAGATTGACCAGAACATCAAACGGAGGATGTTCAGACAGCGGTTCCACAGGATACTCGGGGACCGGCGTCCTGAAGACCCTGTTCCGCCATATGTCCTCGCAAATCGTCAGCGCCAGGCGTCTTCCGGCAAATTCAACGACGCACGGTACGACGCCGGGTTCAAAATAGCGGGCTTCGTCAAAGACATCGTATGTGGGGAGCAAACGCTTGCTGTATCGCGCTTCAACGGCGCCATTCCTGATGAAAAGGGCCTGATTATGGAGAGGCATGCCGGAATCGCCGGCATTTTTGCCTATGGCGCCCAAAACAAGGGCGACGCCGGCGTCGTTTGCGGCGCGGATGATGCCGTCCAGGGCTTTTTCAGCTTTTTCGCAAAAAGACGGATAAAACAACAGATCTCTGGGAGGATAGCCGACAAGGGCGAGTTCAGGCGTAATGCAGATATCCGCCCCTTGCGCCGCGGCAAGGCCAAGGCTGCGGACGAGATTGTTGGAGTTGGCTTCGATATCTCCCACAACAGCGTTGCATTGGAGAAGCGCTATCCTCATATTGCGGAAAAACCTTTTTCACTATTTTGTTTTTCTTGGATTTTCTTAACCAATAGACCGGCTGCATGTCAAACAAAAAGATTCTGTCCACACCGCCCCAAGCAGGTCGCCTTTTCTTGACGGAACATGAAGCGGGAGGCCACGCATCAAGCCCGTCGCCTCTCTCCAGCGCATGAATACATTTTTGTATTTTCTTGATGTAAAAAATACATAAAAGTATACTTTACGGCATTTTTCTGCTCGCCTGGTTCAAATACTTTTTTCAAATTTGTAAACTGTCAGGCACTTTTCACATCTTCGTTAAAAATTGGCATGATGGATGCAGATATACACCCGCGTCAACTGCGTGTGAAACTCCACATTGTTCAAAAACAAAACCCTGCGAGGGAAAACAACCCATGAATCCACCACGTTCCGACACATTGGCTGGAATTCAAAAAACCATCCGTGACCACAATATTGAATTCATCCGTTTCGAACAGTGTGACCTGCACGGCGTATCGCGGAGCAAAACCGTGCCTGTGGGCAGTTTTATGAATTACGTCGAAAACGGTCTGAATTTTTACGGCGGCCTTCTGGGGCTGGACATACAGTCACTGGTGCCCCCCGGCACCGGCTATGCCGAGGAAGTGGCCTTTGCCGACCACTGCACCGTGCCGGACATCGCCACCTTTCGTGTTTTGCCCTGGGTTCCCAACACCGCAAGCATCACTGTGGATCCATACTGGTACGACGGCTCCCCGGCCATGGCCTCGCCCCGCCTGTTGCTCAAAAAACTCCTGAACAAATTCGACGAAATGGGTTACGTTTGCCGTTTGGGTTACGAATTCGAATTCTATGTCCTGCATCGGGAGACGCGCACACCGGTTTATGACAACCAGCCCATCTTCGTCACCCTGAAAAACAATTTCGATATGGATTTCACCTACGACCTGATGCGCAAAATGAATCAGGCCGACGTGCGCATCATCACGCAAAACTCCGAGCATGGCCCCGGCCAGCAGGAAATCAATCTCCACTATATGGACGGCATAGCCGCTGCCGACGTGGCTTTTTTCTTCCGCACGGGCATCAAGGAAATAGCCTTGCAGCACAACTACATCGCCACATTTATGACCAAACCGTTCATTGATTCCAGCGCGTCCGGCTCGCATTTTCATGTCAGCCTCATCAACAAACGCACCGGCAAGAACGCCTTCAACGCTCCGCGAGCCCAATACGGCCTGAGCGAAACGGCCCGGCATTTCCTGGCCGGAATTCTCAAACACGCCGCAGCCAACACGCTGTTCACGGCTCCCACCCTCAACTGCTACAAACGCTACCGCGTCAATTCCTTCGCTCCGGACACAGCCACCTGGGGTATGGAAAACCGCACTGTGGGCATACGTCTCAAAGGAACACGCGGCGAGAGCACCCATCTGGAAAACCGTCTGGCCTGCGGCGGTTCAAACCCCTATTTGCTGGCAGTGAGCACTCTGGCCGCCGGCCTGGAAGGCTTGCTTTCCAAACCGGACCTTCCCGCTCCAGTCAAGACTCTGGCTTACGGAAACCCTGATCTGCCTGCCTTGCCCAAAAATCTTGAGGAATCCATCAAGGCTTTTGAAGCGGACATATCCTTGCAGAACGCGTTGCATCCGGAATTCGTCAAACTGGTCACGGCCGTGAAACGGCACGAGCTGGATTTGGGCAAAACCCGTTTCAGAGATTATGGAACGCCGCCCTTCAACGATCGCGTGGATCCCTGGGAATGGGATTATTACCTGGAACTGATCTGACAGGGAGACCTGGTGGCGAGACATGAAAACGACATTGCCCGTCCTTGACCTTGCCGGTTCGCCGACAGAGCGCGGCCTCGCTCACGGAAGAGCCATGAAAGACGCCATCCACGATTTTCTGGCCGGCATCACGGCGGTACACCAGGCCAACAACAGCCTGTTGAACGTGAACAGGGAGCGGCTTGCGCGCTTCTGCATGCGCAACCTGGGCTATCTGGAAAAAACCTCTCCGGATCTCTGTGCGGAAATGCGCGCGATAGCCGAAGGCGCTGAACTGACATTTGAAGATATTCTGTATCTCAATTCCTTTTTGGAACTGGAAGATCTGCGTGCTCCGCAACTGGGCGGACGCATGTTGCCCGATGGGCCCTGGGGCTGCACGACATTCAACGTCACCGCCGCGGCCGGGGCCGGTGGACGAGCCTATCTGGGCCAAACTTTTGATATGGAAAAATACTACGAGCGCTTCCTCTGCATCCTGCGCATCCGCCCGGAAAAGGAGCCGGACCAGATCATCGTCAGCATGGCGGGGGTATTGGGCTTGGCCGGTTTGAACAACAGGGGGATAGGGCTTGTCATCAACAAACTGGTGGCAACGGATGCCCGACCGGGAATCATTTATCCCTTTATCGTGCGCAAGGTTCTGTCCGCGGAACGCATTGGCGACGCCCTCGGTTCGGTGATTTTCACTCGCAGGGCCACAGGCATGAACTACCAAATTTCCGGTGAGGGAGCGGCTTTTTGCGCCGAAACATCGGCCGAGCGCTATGAACTTCTGGACATCAAGGGCAGTCTGGCCCACACCAATCACTGGCTGGGAGCGACGACACGCGTTTTTGAGACTCCGGGCTGGCTCTCCCACGGCGGCTCCATGGTGCGGCGGCTTACAGCCCAAACCTTTCTGGACGAGCGGGAGGGCAACGTGACGATGGACCATCTCAAGGAGATGACCAGGAATCATGTAAACCATCCGCGTTGCATCTGCGCCCACGGCTTCCCCGGCGAAGACGAAACAACCGCCTTCCACACAATCTTCGCCGTAATTATGGAGCCGGCCGCCGGGCGTCTGGAAATCTGCCCCGGCAATCCTTGCGTGGGCGCTTATGACGTATGCACATTCGACGGAGCGTAAAAAATTCCGTCTTCAACACACAACCTGCGAGGAGCATATGCACAGTACCCCAGAAATCCAGACCGCTTTGGAAAAATACGAAAACGGCGTTCTGAGTCGGCGCGCCTTCCTGCGTCGTATGGGCATTTTGGGCGTGGGTTTTGCCGCGGCCAACGCCGTCAGCCTCTCCCCCCTGGGCGCGACGAAAGCCTGGGCCGCCATCAACGGCGCGGAAGAGCGCGCCTGGAACCTGGCCAAAACGGCAGCGGCCAAGGCTGCCAAAAAACACCTCACCCTTCTTATACCCACAGGTTCCATCGGCAATATGACGCCCTATGTCGACAAATGGAAAAACGAGCTGGGCGTCACCCTGGAATTCATTGAGGAACCGGATGAAGTGGTGCATACCAAGGGTATGCAGGAGGCCGTGGCCAAAACGGGTCGTTACGACGTGATGATGCCTACGGCCATGTCCTACCCGGACTGGCTGGACTCCGGTCTGATATATGATCTGACGGACTGGGTAAACAAATATCAGCCGGACATCTTCCACGATGAGTGGGGCGTGGTCTTCCCGGCCAGTCATCATGCGCAGCTGTATAACGGCAGAGTTGTGGGACTGCTCTGCGACGGAGACCAGATCACGCTGCTCTGCCGGGCAGACCATATCAAAAATTCCGCCAAGGCAAAAGCGTTCGAAGACAAACACGGATACAAGCTGAATTTGCCCAAGACCTGGAAGGAATACTATGTTCTCGCGCAGTTCATGCATGATCCCAAGAACAACTTTTACGGCAGCCTGGAATACCGTTCCCGCTACTACTCCAAGTGGATGTTCATGCAGCGGCTGGCATCCAAGGGACGCCTCTGGTTCGATCAGGACATGAATCCCACTTTTAATTCTCCGGAAGGTCTGCAGGTGCTGGAGGATATGCTGGCCATGAACCAGTATCTGCATCCCGACGCGTTCAGCTTTACCTGGTCGTCCAATTACAATGCCTTTGGGCGGGGCGAAGGCTTTATGAACATCGTCTGGCCTTCGGGCTTCAAATACAGCACGGCGCCGTCCACTGGGCCGGCCACAACCGGTAAAATCATGGCTACCGTCATGCCCGCCGACACTCTGCCCGACGGGAATCTTCTTTATGCCGGCATGTTCTGCTGGGGATACGGATTCGCCATATCCAAATATTCCGCCAACCCTGAACTGGCCTACGCCTACGCGCAGTGGATGACCTCGCCGACCATCTCGGCGGACGCCATCCCCTACCTTGGCGGTTACTCCGACCCCTACCGCATCAACCATATGCTCAAACCCACCCCACGGCTTGTGGAAACCTACACCAAGGACTACCTCAAGACCCTGTACAACAATATTGTGAATACGGTGCCGGATTTCTGCCTACCCGGCGGCTTTGAATATCAGGACGCCCTTGACAAGGAAGTCCACGCCTGCATGACCGGTGAAAAGAAACCCAAGGCAGCCCTGGATGCGGCATCCCGCGCCTTTGACCGCATTACCCGCCGTGTCGGCAAGGACAAGGTGCGCAAATCGTGGTTTGCCCTCACGGAAAACCTGGCCGCTCCCATTAAAAAGGCAACAGGTCGAAGCGACTGGAAAATGTAACGCCCCTCGGCTCCGCCCCCGTCCGGGAACAGGGGCGGAGCCAAACTGCATGACAAAACGACAGTATGGCTCTTATGGGAAAAAAAAACGCAATAAGTATAGGCCGGATGTTCACCACGCCAGGCCAGCTGGTTTCCCTGCTTGTGCTGGTTATGCCTCTGGCTGTGGCTTTTTACATGAGCTTTACGGACTGGACGCCCACACGGGGTTCTCTGGCCCAAGCCGAATTTGTCGGCCTGGAAAATTACCGTGAACTCCTGGTGTGGGACACGCGCTTTCTGGAAGCCATAGGCCGCACATTGGCGCTTTCAGCCATTTGTTTGTGCTTGGAATTTTTGTTGGGGTTGGGGCTGGCCGTGCTTTTCATGCGTTCCTTCAGGGGCAAACGGGCCCTGCTTTCCGCCTTTCTCACTCCTATGATGGTTTTGCCCGTAGTGGTGGGCTACACCTTCTGGATGCTTTTCCAAACCAACGGGCCGGTCAATCAGGTGCTGCAACTTCTGGGCATGGCCGGGCCGGAATGGTTCAAAGATTCCACATTGGCCTTTGCGGCCGTGGTTATCACCGAGGTGTGGCACTGGACTCCGCTGTTCTTTCTGATTCTGCTTTCAGGGCTGAATGCTGTTCCCGAAAATCCCATACGGGCCGCGGTGATTCTGGGGGCAAATCCCAGACAGGTATTCTGGCACGTAGTCCTGCCCATGCTGCGCCCGGTAATCGTAGTGGCTTTTGTCATCCGCACCATGGAAGTCATAAAACTGTTTGACGAAGTCTTCATGCTCACCCGCGGAGGCCCGGGATCATCTACGGAAACCATCAGTTTGTACATTTACAAACTCGCCTTCAACGATTTCCAACTGTCTTACGGAGCGGCGGCGGCTTTCATGGTGCTGGTGGGCTCTCTCCTGCTCGTGCATCTGCTGCTCACGCCCATCAAAGATCAACTTATGGAGGACAGACACTGATGGCCCCGCGCAAACTTGGCATCCCCCTTGCCGTCGTCATGGGAGCAGGTCTGGCGTTTACCCTGTTCCCCATCTTTTGGCTGGTGATGACAGCCATCAAACCACCCATAGACTGGAACGCTTCCCCGGCTGTCTGGCTGCCTTCCTGCCCGACGTTCATCAATTTTCTGACCTTGTTTGATCCGGACGCCATACGGGAATACGGAGTGGGCGGAGTGAGTCAGTCAGCCACGGCCGCGGTATTTGGATCCATACTCGCTTCGGTGGCATCCACCTGCATCTCGGTGTGTATAGGCCTGTTCTCCGCTATCGGTATTTCCCGTTACAGCAAGGGAAGCCGCTCCACGCCTCTTGTCATTCTTTCAGGACGCATGTTCCCTCCGGCGGCCATCGCCGTGCCCTTTGTAATCATCTTTTCCACTGTCTCCCTCATTGACAGTTACGTGGGCCTGATAGCCGTTTATGTAGCCGTCACCCTGCCTTTTTCCACCTGGATGCTGAAAAGTTTTGTAGACGACCTGCCCAGAGAAATTGAAGAAGCGGCCATGCTGGACGGCATGACGCGCGTCAAGGCGCACCTGACCGTCACCATCCCGTTGATTAAAGGCGGACTGTTTTCAACAACAATGTTGGTATTCATTCTAAACTGGTCGGAATTCATGTTCGCTCTGGTGCTTTCCTACTCCAACATCAGCACGATTCCCGTACAGCTTTCCAAGTACGTCACGGCGACTGCGGGAACGCTGTACGGCGTCCAGGCGGCCTTGGCCGTATTGGCCATGCTCCCGCTGGTTGCAGGAGGCTTTCTTATCCAGGGACATCTGGCGCGTGGAATGACCTTCGGGGCTATAAAACAATGACGCGCCCAAAGCTGGAATTGATCTCCCTGCTTAAAAAATACGACGGGGACGTTGTTGCCGTGGACGGCATCAATCTGGCCATATCGCCCGGAGAAACGCTGGCCCTGCTGGGGCCGTCAGGTTGCGGCAAGTCCACTACGCTGAACCTGATTGTAGGACTGGAACAGCCCAGTTCAGGCGATATTCGCGTGGATGGCGACTCGGTGCTGAATGTGCCCGCGGGCAAACGCGATATTGGATTGGTCTTTCAGGACTATGCTGTGTTCACTTCCATGACGGTATACGAGAATCTGGCCTTTGGGCTGAAAATGCGGGGCGTGCCGCGCAAAACCATTGATGCCGAGGTAAAGGAGACGGCCAGATTTATCGCCATGGATGACATGCTGGAAGTCAAAGCGCGCGACCTTGGCGGTTCAGAACTTCAACGGGTCGCCATAGGCCGCACATTGGTGACGCGCCCATCCATACTCCTTCTGGACGAACCCCTTTCCAACCTGGAAACCGATGCCCGTCTGGCCATGCGTCAGGAGCTACGCCGCTTGCGCAGTGATTTGGGACTCACCATTATTTATGTGACGCACGATCAGGTGGAGGCGCTTTCTCTGGCTGACCGCATCGCCGTCATGAGCGACGGGAAAATAATTCAGACCGAAGACGCCGAACGCATTCTCCGTATGCCCGGCCATACCCATGTGGCCGGATTTCTGGGTTCTCCCCCCATGAACCTCCTGTACGCGGATATCATGAAAGCGGATGACGGAAGTCTGCTGGCCGTGGCAGGCGCCCTTTCGCTGTCCTTGCCTCCCCTCTCCCTGCTCCTTGACTACAGCGGAGGCATGGATTGCCCCGCGGCCCTGAACCGAATGCCGGAGAGAGACGCTTTTATTTTCGGCCTGCGGGCTGAGGATTTGACCCTCGCCCCCCGCGACGACGCCTTCCTGACAGGAGTGGTGACCAACATCGAGCCGCGCGGTGGAGACTGCATATTGAGCCTAGATGCGAATGGAACAGAGTTGAAGGCTGTGGCGCCTTCCCCCTGTCCAGTGGGGGAACAGGAACACGTGGGATTGAAACTGGAACCGGCGGATATTTTCTTTTTTGATCGCAACAGCAATCAAAGACTGGAATTACGCTTCTCAAGGGAGGCCGACGCATGACTTGCGAACATTGTCCGCTTGAGAACAGCAGGGAGAATTTGCTGGAAGCGAGCAACCTGAGCAAACGGTTTAAATCCCGTGGAACGCTCAAAACAGCCCTGGACAATGTAACTTTTTGCGTGCCGCGCGGATCGCTGACGGTTATTCTGGGGCCGGCGGGGGCGGGAAAAACCACCGCGTTACGGCTGCTGGCCGGGCTGGAAAAAGAGGATGCGGGCAGCATCGTACTGGACGGCCTGAACATGAGCGGCGTTGAACCGCGAGCGCGCGACGTGGCCATGATTTTCGACAATCTGGCCCTGTACCCCAACAAGACGGGTTTCGGAAACATGGCCAGCCCGTTGCGGGAACGTCGCCTGCCGGCACAGGAAATAGAGCGGAGAGTGCGCGATGTGGCGGCCAAGTTGCGCATACTCCACATTCTGGACCGTCTGCCCGGAACCATGAGCGGTGGAGAGCGCCAGCGTGTGGCTATGGGGCGAGTTCTGGTACGCTCCCCGCGCCTCTTTCTGCTGGATGAACCCCTCTCCAGCCTGGATGCCCCTCTGCGCATAGAACTACGCGCGGAAATCAAACGTCTGCAACGCGAACAAGGGCATACCTTTCTCATGGCGACGCCGGATTTTTCAGAGGCAATGGCCATAGCCGACACCGTGATTCTCCTGCGCGAGGGGCAAGTGCTTCAAACAGCGGCGCCCCAGGAACTTTACGATTGCCCTGTGGACAGCGAAGCCGCGCGTTTCGTGGGTGCGCCGCAAATCAACATTCTTCCGGCTTTTTACAATGAGGGGCGTGTGCGAACCGCCGGAATTTCCTTTCCCGTGCCGGACAGAATAGCTCTGACTGTGGCGAACCTGCCCCTGGAGGGCTTTTTGCTGGGACTCCGGCCGGAAAATATCCGCCTGGAGTCCGTAACCTCCACGGTGAACGACGGATGGGCGAAAATCATTGATGTGGAAGCTATGGGGTTGCGCCGGAGCATAACCATAGAGCAACAAGGCGCCCATATACGTGTGCTGACCGATGCCCTGCGGGGCGAGGACTTCTCCATAGGACAGCGCGTTGTCTGGCGGCCGGTCGATACCGAAAGGCTGCTGGTCTTCAGTAGAAAGGGCGGAAAGAATCTGCTCCGCCCCAATACGGCATGATCAACTTTTTTGTTTCCTTTTCCTGTAATCTGCGCTGCCCTTACTGCTTCGCCCTTGAACTGCGCAAGCGCCACCCGGCCCCCATGGACGACGCGACCTTCGAACGTCTGCGCGATTGGGTCGCCGCCTATCGTATTCCCCTGGTCTCCCTTATCGGCGGCGAGCCGACAACACACCCGCGCATATTGGAAATGGCGACGTCTCTGGCGGAAACCGGGAGCAAAGTGGCCCTGTTCACCAATGCGCTGGCGTCGGAGTCCTTGTTGGAACGCCTCGTGGAACATGTGGATAATTTCGTCGTCAACTATAATGCCCCGTCCCTGCTCACTCCTTCCCAACAGGAACAGCGCTGCAGAAGTCTTGCCCTGCTCTCGGAAAAAGCCAGAAGACTGACCTTTTCCAAAAATTTTTTCCCCGGCGGCATGACTTACGACTACTTCCTGGAAGGACTGGCCCGTTACAAGGTTTCCGCCGTACGTTGCGATGTGGCGCGTCCCAGCTTTACCGGCGCAAACTCGCACTCTGTTCCCCGTTCTCTGCCCGCCGTTATGACCAAGGTTGTGGCCTTTGCGGAAAAATGCAAGAATATGGGTGTGCCCACGGGCCTGGATTGCTGTGTGCGCTTGTGCGCGCTGAATGAAAAGGACACGTTGTTCATGGAGAAACAAGCCGTAAAATTTACGGGAATCTGTCATCCGTCCATGGACATATTCCCGGATCTCTCCGCCTCTTATTGTCTGCCCCTGTATGATCTGCATGTGGATGACGTCACGTCCTTTGCGGGGGAGGAAGCATTGCAATGGCACATGGCAGAGGCGGCGCGCCCGTTGCGGCGTCAGGCCGCCAACAGAAAATGCCTTGGCTGCGATCTCTTTCAGCGACGCTGCCAGGGCGGATGTCTGGCCCAGAAACGCCGCAACCGGCTGCCCAGGGGAGAATCCTTGTCATGACCCAAAGTCCAACGAGAAAAACCGTTGTCACCACATGCACCCGCAACTGCCCCAATACCTGCGGATTGCGCGCTGTGGTCGAGGATGGACGACTTGTCGGCCTGACCGGAGACCCGGCCCATCCCTACACCAGGGGAACGGCCTGCGGAAAAACGGCGCGCTATATCCAGCGCGTTTACAGCCCCGAGCGGGTGCTGCATCCCCTTTTGCGCAGAAATGGAGCATGGGAACGCGTCTCGTGGGATGCGGCCCTGGATTTCACGGCTGACGCGCTCAAACGAGTCATTTCCGAACACGGGCCGGAAGCGGTGCTGTACTACCAGGGCATGGGAGAACGCACGGCCCTGAAGCTTCTGAACAGTTACTTTTTCAACCTTCTGGGAGGAACGAGCGCAACTTACGGCGCGCTCTGCGGCGGAACCGGACAGGCTTCCCAAAATCTGGATGTGGGAGAACGCGTTTCTCACGACCCGCTGGATCACTACAACAGTCAAGCCATGATTCTCTGGGGCCGCAACCCGGCATCCACCAATATCAGCCTGCTCAACGTCATCAAGGATATCCGCAAACGCGGCGGTCCGGTCGTGCTGGTGGATCCGGCGCCAACACGCACTGTCCGCCTAGTTGACAGACACATTGCCCCACGCCCCAATTCCGATGCTTTCCTGGCCTTGGCTGTGGCCCGGCACATTCTGGAGGCCGGCGCGGCGGATATGGAATTCTTGAACCGGCACACGGAAGGACACGAGGCATACCTGGCGCTGTTGCGGCGTTTCACTCCGGAAGAGCTGCGCGACCGCTGCGACGTTTCCCGGGACGACATAAAATTTCTGGCTGAAACGCTTATGTTCCGCAAACCTGTTTCCATACTGCTGGGTTGGGGGCTGCACCGCCACGAATACGCCCACTATGCGGTGAGAAGCATTGATGCCCTGGGCGCGATGGCCGGCCTTCTGGGTGTGCCCGGCGGTGGCGTGAGCCAGGGATTTGAGGAATACGGCCCCTATGACGAACGCTGGTGGGGGTGGAATCTGAACCCGCCCCGGCGCAAATTCCTGTTGCCCCGCATTGGGGAAGAAATTCTGGACGCCGCGGATCCTCCGGTAAAAATGGCCGTGATCACGGCATCCAATCCCGCGTGCATGTCTCCCAATTCCCAAATGGTCGCCCGCGGGCTGCGCTCCCTGGACTGCGTCGTCTATACCGGCCATTTTTTGGACGATACCGCCGATCTGGCCACAGTGTTTCTCCCCGCCACCACTTTTCTGGAAGAAGACGATGTCGCGGCCGGTTACGGCCACAACTATGTGGGCGGAGTGAACAAAGCCATTGAGCCTTTGGGAGAATGCCGCTCGGAATTTCATATCTTTCAGGCCCTGGCCAAGCGTTTCCCGTTCGCCGAAGAATATTGCCGCCCCCTGCGCGACTGGCTGACCGACATCTGCGCCCCCATGACGCTGAAAGGCTGCTGTCTGGAAGACCTGAGGCATGCCCCTTTCCGCATGCCGGCGGCCATGGTTCCATACGCCAACGGGCTTTTCCCCACGCCGTCCGGCAAATTCCGCTGTCTGGAAGATATTGACCCCACGCATCTTTTGCCCAAGGCCGATCTTCCGTACACTCTGATGACCATAGCCTCTCACGACCACATTTGTTCAGAACGAACCTACACGGAACACACATCCCTTCCCCTGTGTTTTTTGGCGGAGAGCGAAGCCCGGCGGCAAGGACTGGCCGACGGCGAACCCGCCCTGCTTTCAAATCAAAACGGCGAAGCCGCTGTGCGCATCTGCGCGAAATCCGGGCAACGTCCTGACATTATTGTGGTCGAGCGCGGCGGATGGCTCAAGGCGGGGCACGGGCTGAACCGTTTCACCCCTTCCAGGGGGAGCAGGGTGGGCAACGGCACGCCGTATTACGACACCCACGTGAGTCTGCAACCTCTTTTCACCTCCGGCGCGCAACCACGTTTGCTGGTGCTGCAAAACAGCGACGGCGCTCCCGGTGGATTGTTCACCCATGCTCTGGAGCAGTGCGGCGCGCGGCTCACAACGGTGAAAGCCCACAGGGGAGAAGCCATGCCCCCGACGCCGGGGGATTTCGCAGCTCTGGTGGTTCTGGGAGGGTCTCAAGATGCTTACGACGATGCGGCTTCTCCCTTTTTGCGGGCGGAAATGGACCTGATGCTGGCCTTTGCAGCGGCAGACAAACCCGTGACCGGCATCTGCCTGGGCGGACAACTGCTGGCCCGCGCCCATGGCGGAAAAGTCCACGCCATGCAAAAGCTGGAGTTCGGCTTTGCGCGCCTTGAAGTCACAGCGGAAGGCGAGCTGGACCCGCTGCTGGACAAAGCTTTGCCCTTGCCGTTGCTTATGGAATACCATCAGGATGCCTTCAGCCTCCCGCCGGACGCCGTATTGCTCGTCAGCGGCGGCGTATCCCCCCAGGCATTCCGCATAGGCCGCGCTTCCTACGGCTTTCAGTTTCATCTGGAGGTAAGCGCGATCGGTGTAGCCGACTGGCTCAGGGATTTGAGGGAAGACGAAACCAGCCGTTACGCTCGCTACCGGGAACAGTTTGACGATGCCTTTTTCGATGAACTGATGATGGACCTGCCTGTCACAGCCTGGGAAAGCGCCCGTTTCTGCCGCCAGGTGGCGCGAAACTGGCTGAAAATGATTGCTCCCAGCTGAAAACAAACGGGCTATATGGTTTCCGTACCCGCCGCGGGAAGCAGAACCCGCACCAGCGCGCCGCCGCCCTCGCCGTTGATCAGTTCTATTTGCCCGCCGTGGCTGGAGATGATGGAATGCACTATGGGCAGGCCCAGCCCGGTGCCCGCTTCCTTGGTGGTAAAAAAGGGGTCGAGAAGATGCGGCAGGGTCACGGGGTCGAAGCCAGGCCCTGAATCCAGAAATTCCAAGCACACATGCCCTTTTTCATCCAGCCGTCCTGTAATGCGCAGTGTTCCTCCCCGCGTTCCCGGCCGGCCGTCCATGGCCTGTTGTCCGTTGACAAGAATGTTGTAAAAAGCCCGATACAAAAGTTCCTTGTCGCCGCGAACGTAAAGTTCAGCGGCTGTATCCCGTTCTATGACCACGCCGTGGCGGTCCATTTCCCCTTCCAGAAAGCCCAGGGCCTGATTCAAGGTCAGGTTGATGTCCGTCATATCCTGCCTGGGCCGCCGTGGGCGCGCATAGTCGAGAAAATCGTTGACAGTGCGGGAAAGACGCAGAGATTCATCGTAAATGGCCGACAAAATACGTCGTGTGCCGGCATCGGCCTTGTCCGTGCGGTTGTGCAACAGCTCGGCGCTGGAACGAATGATGCCGAGAGGATTGCGTATTTCATGGGCAATGCTGGCCACGACCCTGCCCATGCTCGCCAGGCGCTCATTGCTGTGCAGTTCGTTTTCCAGCATGCGATTTCTCGCCATACGCTGGGCCAACACGCGTTCGGCCCTGTGTATGAGAGCCAGCATCAGCACAAACAGAACAATAGAGGAAAGCAGCGACATAAGCACAATAACCCACTGAAATGTCACAACTTCCTCATAGTCGCCGGTGATATCCTGGGTCAGTTCCAAAACGCCCATTACCGAGGTTCGCTGGCCGTCCTCCAACTCGCCGCGTAACGGGTAGAGGACGCGCAACACAAAGGAACCCGCGTCCAGAGGCATGCGAAACGGCGCCTGCCAGGCAGGAATGCCGGCGACGATTTCCGACATGGCGCTTTCGCCTTCCAGCACATTGTCGAGATTGTCCGGGGCAAGGCCAATTTTGCCCAATTCCTGCTGATCCGTGGAATAGGCCACACGGTGGGCAAAATCGTAAATGCGCAGCCTCTGCACGGGCAATCCCTGAATAACGGACTGAACCACCTTGTCCAGTCGTTCGTACTGTTCCTTGTCGCGTAGAGCAATATGACCGCGGGCGAAAACTGTGGGCAGAAAAAAACGCCGGAACATCTGGTGGTTCAAGTTGACCACCAGAAATCCGGCAAAATTCTTCTGGCGCGTCAGAAGTGTTTCCCGCGCCGAATTGGCTATAAAGAAGGACAGGCTCAGCGTTGTCGCCAGAATAAACAACAGGGAAAGCCAGGACAGCGTTCTGGCGTAGCTGAGAGTCAGATCCTTGCTGTCGCTGGGCTGAACGGGCGTTGCCCGGCTTTCACCCGGCGTTTGTTCATCCTGGGCATGGTCCGCCGGCTTTTCCATAACCTAAAATGTCTGCTCCTGACGCGGAACAGCCAGAAACGCGGACAAGGCCGCGTTTTCCTCCGGGTACCCCCCCGCTCCAAGTCGGGCGTTGGCCAGGCGCTTACCCAACTCCACCGCCGGTTGGTCCAGAGGATTGATGTCCAGAAGCCAACCGGTGAAGACCGTCGCTGCTTCCAGCAGCATCATGAGGGCTCCCGCGGCTCTGGGGCCGTCATCATCCATGTCTATGTGGACAATGGGCACTGCATTGGCGGCCAGAGCCATGCGCGTGCCCAAAGCCTCGGCCTCCAGCAGGTTGCTGAAGGGCTTGCCGGCAAGCCAGGACCACTTGTCGGGGAGGTCTTGCCCGAAACCACAGCATTTGGGTTGAGACCGGCCGGTCAAAAAAAGACAGCCTTTGTCGCGCGGCCCGTCAAGGAACATCTGGTTGACGGAATGCTGGTCCGTCACACCCACGGCGGGCACGGGCATGGTTCCCTTCCCCTCTTTGCCCAGGCTTTCCGCCCAGAGTTGCGCGAACCAAAGGCCATAGGCGGCCCAGGAAGGGATATAGCAGAAAAAAATCAGCTGCGAGTACTGTCGCTCTTCCAAAGCTCTGGCCCAGCAGGCCAGAGAGAAGGATGGGTGCCGGCCGAGCCCGGCAGGATCCCGGATCAGCGGACGCGCGACATCAAGAGCGCCGTCCAGCAAGGCCTGCCAGTCTATGCCCAAAAAAGCGGCGGGCAACATGCCGACAGCCGAAAGAGCGGAATAACGGCCGCCGAGAAAATCGGGAACTTCCAGGGAAGAAAGGTCAAAACGGCCGACTTCTTCCCGCAGATAGCCCTTTTCCCGGTCGGTGACGATAATCATGTGTTCCTTCCACCGCTCGCCCATAGCCTTGCCGAGCCATTCACGCGCAAGAAAATACTGGGCCAGAGTTTCAATAGTCCCGCCGGACTTGCTGATGCACACCACTGCCGTCTCCGCCGGGCTGAGCTTGCCCAGCAAGGCCTCAAACGTTTTGGCGCAGACATTGTCGGCAATCCACAGCCAGGGACCGGCATGATTGGGCCCGTCCTGCCCCGGCGCGAAAGCCCGTTGTATAGCCCGCGCCCCGAGGGCGGAACCGCCTATGCCCAGCAGGAGCATGTGCTTGAACTGTTTGAGGCGGGAGATTAGAGGCGGCAAATCATGCAGAAGTTTTTCCCGATAGGGCATATTCAGAAAAGGAAGTTGCCCCGAGGCAAGTTCCCGCGCCAGCTGCGCGGCGAGTTCCTCCTGACGGGAGGAAAAACGCTCTCCGTCTCCGGCGGTCAAGCGGTGGGCGTAAGCTCTGGACCATTCTAGACTGTGCGACATGATGTCCTCCGTTTTTTGTTTCAGGGCTGCCGGCGCAACTGGGCCAGACAGCCATTTTTGACGCGGACGTCAACAGGCGTGACGAGTTCCAGAACGCCTTTGACCGACTTGCGCATCACTGCCTGAGCTATTTCTTCCCCTTTGGGCGAGAAAACAAGGCAGGCGCTCCCATCGCGAGGGATCGGCAATCCGTTGGCAAGGCAAAAAACGCGGCAGTCTTCTTCCTGGACGGATGTGCGAAAAATCTCGCTGCAACCGAGTTTCGTCAGCGCGTCCAGATAGTTTCGTCCCCAGAAAAATGTGAGAATGCCGAGCAGTAAGCCGCACAGCCCGCAGGCGACGCCGGGAGCTACCGGAGCAATGCCCATGAGGCGTTGTATGACGGATGCCGCTCCGGCCTGCCTGGCGGCCGCGTCTTCCCAAACGACAACAAGAAATTTTTGCGCGTTCGCGCTGGCGCGGAAGCGCACGCGCATTTCATAACGTCCCGGCCGGGCGTCAGACTCGGCGTATACGGCGGCCCGCCACATGGCGCTGCCGAACCAGTAGCTGGCGAAATACCCATCCAACCTAAAATGCACGTCCGGCGCGACGGGACTGAATTCAGCGCTGACATCGCTCATAAGGGGGTTTTGGGAAGACGCGGGGCCGGAGAACATGACTGTCTCGCCGGGCAGCAGCTCCAGAACTTCCGCGCCGCTGCGCACCGATGCATACAGGCCGTCGGCCAGACAAAGAAGCGCCGTCGCGATAAAAACGGCGCTCAAACGTCCGCAGAGCCGGAATCGCCCGCGCAGAGCAATGGTGGATTTCCAGAGAGCATTTTCCGTCATGCAGGCCATGACTCAGTATACATGGCCTTGGGGCAGGGGACAAGCCCCCTTTGAGAGACAAAGCTTTTTCGTCAACGCGCCCGCACGGAAACGCCGGAAGGCTCCAGCACGCGCCAGCGCACAAGACTTGGTCCACGGCCGGGAAGATCCACAAGGCTTTCCTCTTCGGCCGGAAAGCGTTTTCTCACAAGACGCGTGAGCGCGAAGGCGCAACCCCACACGGGCACGGTGATGCCGAAAAACCAGAGACAAAAAGCCGCCTCCGCGGGCAGGGACCCGCGGGCCGCCATGTGCATGGCCACAAAAACAGCGCCCACCATGCACACATTGGCGCAGACGCGGATAATTCCTATATACCAGGATTGTTTGTAGCTGTTCATCTTCACTCCCGACGTTCGCGCTCGCGCGGGCCGAGGCTGCGAAAGCCCCGGCCGCGCGTGATTGACCAAACGCCTAGCGTCTGAAGATATTGGTTTGACTTACGTTCATAATGCGTATGGCCTGCCCCTTGTCCGCATTGCGGTAGGCGACCCGCATTTCATCGCCGAATTTCCAGGTGCTGTCCTTCATGCTGATGGCCGCGCCAGGCTTGAAGGTGACCAGCGACCTGATCGTCGGGGCGTAAACAGTGACCGTCTGCTTTTCCTTGTCGACCATCGGAAAGCTCTTGCCCGCCACAAGGGGATGCCTTGCGCCGATATCCTTCTGCACATCGGTGAATTCCACGGGCAGTTCCTTGATGGCCGCGCCGTCATAGACGGTGACGGTCTTCTTGTCCGGATTCACGGCCAGCAAGCCGCCCAGCACAGGCTCCGTGCCCATGTCGTTAGCTGCCGAGGGAACCTTGTAGGTGGCGACTTTGCCGTTGTACATCGGCTTGCCGCGCTCCTTGCCGGTGTCCAGCACCATAGTCAGGCTCTGTCCCGTTGTGAAGGCCACAGCCCGCCCCTGCTCCACGCCGCCGTCATAGGTGCATGCCGTCAAGGCCAGAGAGAGAGCCAACAATGCTGTCGTCAGTATGCGTATTTTCATGGCATCCCTCCTAGTTTCCGGCGGCCTGCTTTTTGGCCGCGATTTCCGCCTTGGCGCCCGTGACCATGCGTGCCGCGATGTAAATGGAAATAAGGCTCACAAAGCCCATAACGTCAATTGTGGCCAATGTGTTGAACAAACCGGCCATAGAGGGGACTTCCGAAGCGAGCTGCTTGAGCAGCACCGAAACCAGGCAACCGAGGACGGCCAGCCCGAAGACGATGCGGATGCCGTAGCCCTTGACGTATTTGGTGGCCACAACGCCGATCTGGGCGCCGATGGCCGCGCCGCAGAGCATGATGATGGCCGCGATGAGCTCCGTGCGGCCCTTGTAGGTATAGGAAGCCGCTCCGTACAGCCCGGAGATGGCCACTTCAAAAAGGTCCGTGCCCACAGCAAGGTGTGTGGGGCAGCCGACAAGGTAGACCAGGGCGGGCATGCGGATGAGACCGCCGCCGATGCCCAGAATGCCGGCCAGCCAGCCGGTGAACAAAGACACGGTGACGGGCAGCCAGAAGGAACAATACACGCCGGCCTGCTTGAAGTGCATCATGGGGGGGATGTGGATGGCCTGAAGCTTTTTGCCCCATTCAAAGCCGCTTTCAAGTTTGTCGATGTCCTTGCCGGCTTCCTGGGCCTGGCGCTCTTTCTGCTTGCGCTTGGCAACGTCGGCAAAGACTATCCAGGCTATGACGATCAGCAGCACCACATAGAGCCAGCGGACAACCCTGTCCACAGAGCCTATGCGCTCCAGCCACATGACCATCTGGGCGCCGATTTCCACGCCGATGACCGTGCCGATGAGCATGGTGATGCCGAGCAGGTAGTCAACATTGCCGAATCTGCCGTGCCGCATAGTTGAAATGAGCGATTTGCCGGCCATCTGGGCCACGTCAGTGCCGATGGCGAAGGCCATGGGAAAGCCGAGAATATTCAGGCCCGGCGTTACCATCCAGGCGCCGCCCAAGCCGAAGAAACCGCCGATGATGCCGACGCCCAGTCCCAGAATGATCAAACCCGGCCAGAATATGCTCACGCCGGAAATGGGCATGGTCATAAACAATGCATCCATAATACGCCTCCTTTCCGGGTTATTTCTCCGCGAGTTCGCGGTGTTTGAGGTCAATGCCGGTCATGCTCATGAAGAAGTCGGCCACGATGCCGAGAACACATCCAAGAATGGGGATGATGGCCATGGTCATCAGGGCGAAAGTCAGATGACTCTCATTGTACATCTGCGCCCACCAGTGCAACAGACCGTTTTCAATGAAGCGCGTGTCCGCCACAATGACGACGTCCGCCTTTTTCTTTGCCGCCAGCGCCAGCGTTGGAGCCAGCAATGTCAGCGACAGCGCGCCGCAGAAAATGAAAGCCCATAGTCTGCGCAATTTTTTCATAGTTACCTCCACATAGCTTGAAAAAGCGTTATCGGCCCGCTTGCCCCATGCGCACGAGCCTTAGGTATTACCTGTGCCGTCTCAGCAAATATCATGCCATTGCGATGTGTTGCGAAATTGTTTTTTTGTTTTGGGGGCATTTATTCTGGATGGCTTGCCTTTATCGCAAAAAAAGCGTATTGCGTCTTCAAGCTGTTGCGTGTTTTCCAGAATCACGCAGCAGCCCACAAACGGAGAAACGACCATGCGCTTTTTTGGCCCGATATTCAGTTGGAATTCATTCACCACGATACCCTTTCTCATGAACCGCAGCCTGCGCGGACGCATACTCCTGCTTTGCATGCCATTGCTCGCCGCCGCGCTGCTCGCCTTCTTTTTTCTCAGTTGGCGCGCTCTGGAAGTGGTCATCAACGACGTTATCGCGCGCAACGCGCAATTTCGGGCCTACGCCATGGGACAGGCATTAACGCAACTTCTTGCAGAATCACGCAATCACCTCCTTTTGCTGGCTTCTGGAGAACTGGACCAAACCGATATGGCAAAACGCCTGAAATACAGGGGCAGATTTGAAAAAGCCCAGTATCGGGAAGTCGCCTTCATAGGTCCCGGCGGGGAAAACAGATACCTTTTCGTCAACTGTGGAGGAGAAATGATTGTCGTGCCGCCGGCGGTCGCGGAAAAAACAATCTACGGCCCCTTCCAGAATATCGCGGCCAATCAGATGCCGGGACGCGTCGTCCTGACTCCGCCGGTTGAGGTCAGCTACACGCTGTTGCCGGTCAGCGACTCCCTGCGGAGCGTCACTTTTCAGGTTTTGCGGTTTTCCACGGCCGTTCACGACGCCGAAGGGCATTTCCAGGGCGTCCTGATACTTTCTCTGGACTTGTCTGCTCTGCGCGCCGCGCTTTCCGCGCTTTCCATCGGCGAGGAAACGGATGACGGCAACGGCACCGCCGGGGATCCAGTGCGCAGCCTCTTTTTTGACAAAGATGGCTGGATGCTCTTTCAATCCGAATCCGCCGGCGAGCCGGCCCAGGATCAACCATTGCGCACGGATGCCGTTCGCAGCGGCTTCAAGGGGGATTTCGGCCGTCCCGGATTCAGCCAGGCCTTCCGCCCCAGCTCCGAATATCTCAATTACTGGAAGATGGTGGCGGACGTGCAAAGCGGCCGCTCCGGACGAGTATCCATGCCGGACTCCGCCTCCCTCTGGGGTGAAAGACAACTGCGGCTTGACAGCGTCAGCTATGTTCCGGTGGCGGCTGTCGGAGAAAATGAGGGCGGCAGGATCATCATCGGCGGACTGGCGGTGCTGGACGCGGACTTTGCCTTTTACCGCGCCAACACGCATATCGCCGCGATTTCGATCATTTGTTTCGTGTTTGCTGTTGCGGCGTTGGGCGCCTGTCTGCGGTGGACAGCCGGTCTGGTCAACCTCCAGATACAGTCTTTGGCCGAGGAACTGGATGCCCGCAATGAGCAGGAGACGCCGGAACCACTCGACATGCCGGCCATGCCTCCGGAACTGGAAAGAATCAAAAAAGCGGCCAACACGCTTCTGGAACGTCTGCGCCTGTCCATAGCAAGCAATATCTTCCGACAGGAGCAGGCGACGGCCAAATCTCTGCGGGAGCCGGCCGACAACCTGCCTGACCCCGAAGAGGTGCCTTCACACGGTCTTGTAGGGAATTCTCCCCTCATGCGACACCTGCAAGTCCTGGTGCGCAAAGTTGCAGAGTCCGCTGCCGATGTGCTTGTCGTCGGGGAAACCGGAACCGGCAAGGAGTTGGTTTCCGAACTTATCCACCGCCTGAGCAACCGGGCCCAAGGCCCGTTCATCAGCATCAACTGCGGCGCTCTGGATGAATCGTTGCTGATGGATACCCTCTTTGGCCACGTCAAGGGCGCCTTCACCGAAGCCAAGGCCGAGCGCAAGGGGGCCTTTCTGGCTGCCGACGGCGGCACGCTCATGCTGGACGAAGTGGGCAACGCGGCCCCCAAAGTGCAACAGGCGCTCTTGCGCGCTCTGTCTACCCGTCGCATACGGCCGCTGGGCGCGGATTACGATGTCCCCTACAACACGCGCATCATCGCGGCAACCAATGCCGAAATCAGCGACGAAGCCATGGGAGGAAAATTTCGGGAAGATCTCTACTACCGCCTTGCGGTCATTACCATCCATACGCCTCCGCTGTGTCGGCGCAAGGAGGATATCCCCATGCTGCTGGTGCACTTTCTCACCAACGCGCTCAACAACAGCGGTTCCGGCAGGCCGCGCGGCATTCCCAAGGTCAGCCGGGGCGCGTTGCAAAAACTTCTGAACTATAACTGGCCGGGCAACGTAAGGGAATTGAAAAACTGCGTGACCAACGCTCTGACTTTTTGCGAAGGAGGAATAATCCTGGCTGAGGATATCCGCATCGGCGACGAAATAAAATCTATTCCCCCGGCAAGGCGGGACGCCGGGCAAGCCGAACAGCCGGACAAAAGCGGCCTGTCGGGAAACGAGTTGGACGACGGAAAGAGCGCCTCGAAAGACGCCGCCCAACCGCCGGACGCAAACCTGATGAGCCGGCTCACCCCCCGTCAACGGCGCATGGTCCCGCAACTTGCGGGCAAAGCGAGCCTGAGCAGGCAGGAATATCAGGCCATGTGTCGGGAAAACATTTCCACACGCACAGCGCTTTACGATTTGCAGGCTTTTGTGGAGTGCGGCCTGTTGCGCAAGGAAGGGCGCGGCCCAGCCTTGCGCTATGTCGTTGCGGCAACGGCGCGCAAAGCGTAGCGAAATGATTCCGGCAAATTCCCGCGGCGTATGCGGGCTTGAACGGACTCGCCCGGGAGCGATTGCAATTGACAACAGAAAGGGCGTTGGTCTATATGTCGCCATGCAGAAAAAAGGGCATTGAAGAAAACTCTCTCCCGCGCATGAACAAACGAACGGCCATCGCGCTCTTTGCCATCGTCATACTGACGTGGGGCCTCAACTGGACGGTAATAAAACTTATCGTCAATGAAATTTCCCCGCTTTGGTCGTCCGCCTTTCGCTGCATCATCGCCGCCGCCACGGCCCTTGCCGTCCAATGCGCCACCAGACAATTCATCATTCCTCAAAAGCGCGACATTCCCGTGATTCTGCTCATCGGCATCTTCAACATGACAATCGGTTCCTTTTGCATAGCCGCCGGCGTTCAACTCACCCCGGTGGGTCGCTCCGTGGTTCTCGGCTACACCACTCCCTTGTGGGTCACGCCGGGGGCCTGGCTCTTCCTGCGCGAGCGGCCGCCCCTGCGCCGTCTTATCGGCATCGCGGCGGGGATGTGCGGTATTTTTGTCCTGTGCGGCATTCCGTCTCCGGATCAGGAGCACGGTTCCGCCATGCTAGGGTACGCTCTGCTCCTTCTGAGCGCGCTTTCCTGGGCCATCGTCATTCTTGGCGTCAGGGCGCATGTATGGCTGTCCACCCCCTTTCAGCTTCTTTTCTGGCAGACCCTGCCGCCCTCCGTTCTGCTCTCCGCCCTGGCCTTCTGGCTGGAGGGAGCGCCTTCCTTTTCCCTCTCCCCTGCCCTTGTTCTGCTTCTGGCTTACTGCGGCATTCCCGGCACCGCGCTGGCATACTGGGCCATGACCGTCATAAACGCGAACCTGCCGGCGACGACCACATCCCTCGGCGTCCTCGCTACCCCTGTCGTCGGCATTCTGGGCGCCGTAGTCTTCCTCGGCGAAAGCGTGGACATCCCCCTCATTGCGGCGTCCTGCCTGATCTTCGGCGGCATTGCGATCGGAACCATCCCTCCGCGCGAGCGAAGCGCCTCTTGATGGTTTTATGTCTTCCCCAGAGCATTTTATTCTTTTTCCGGCGCGGCGGAGCATCTGCGGGCATCGAAGGCCTGCGTTAAGGCGAAACCCATGAAAAAACGGGGGCTGACGCCCCCGTTTTTCAATTGGACATTGATAGGCTTGACCGACGGCGCTTCGCGCTTACGCCACCGAGCAATTCCATTTTTGAAATTGCTCTAGTGTATCCAGAGCAATTCCGCGTATTTCGGCAACTCCCAAAGCGTATCTTCGATCAGACGTTCCAGGATGTCGGCGTATTTGCGGCATTCCGACATGGCGGGCAAAATGGCGTCCCGGCCCACCTTGGCTTGCTCCAGCGCGCCTTCAGTGCTTTCGGATTTCTGAACGGCTTTTTCCAGCTTGTCCACAGCCTTCTGCAACGCCGTGATCGGTGTGCGCAACGCGTTGAAGTTGTCCTCCTCGTTCTTTGCTCCCTTGTCGCCCAGCACCTTGCGCGCCTTGATGACAGCGTCGGCCGCTCTGGTCTGGGCCAGCAGGGCCTGGGGAAGAACCTGGGAACGAAGCACGTCCGACAGCACATGCCCCTCAATGCGCAAGGTCTTGGCATAATTTTCCAGCAGTATTTCCTGGCGGGCCAGCATCTCACGCTCCGAAAGCACGCCGTGGCGCAGGAAAACATTCATGACGTCCGGGTCGCTGTAGCGTTCCAGGGCGTCAACGCTGTTGTTCAGGTTCGGCAACTTGCGGCGGGCAGCTTCCTTAACCCAGGATTCCGCGTAATTGTTTCCGTTGAAGACCACAGGGATATGCTCTTTGAAAAGCCTGGGCAGGAGTTCCTGCAGGGCGTCATTGAGCTTTTTGCCGGCGGAAAGGCTGGCTTCCAGCTCTGTGGCGATGTCGTCCAGGGCGCAGGCCACCGCCGCGTTGAGGGCGGTATTGACAGGAGCGATGGTCTGCGAGGAGCCGACGGCTCTGAATTCAAACTTGTTGCCAGTAAAGGCGAAGGGGCTGGTGCGGTTGCGGTCGGAAAGGTCCACCGGCAAGGGCGGCAATGTGGAAACGCCGACTTCCATAAAGGCCGACTTGGTCTTTTTGACGCTCTTGGCGTTGCTGCCGATCACGGTATCCAGAACTTCCGTCAGCAACTCGCCGAGGTACACGGAAATGATGGCTGGCGGAGCTTCATTGGCGCCGAGACGATGGTCGTTGCCGGCACCGACCGTTCCAAGCCGCAGGGCGATGCTGTGCTTGTGCACGGCGCGCAATATGGCGGCCAGAAATACAAGAAACTGCGCGTTGTTGTGCGGCGTGCTGCCCGGATTGAGCAAATTGACTCCATCCGAATCGCACAAAGACCAGTTGTTGTGTTTGCCGCTGCCGTTGACGCCGGCAAAAGGTTTTTCGTGCAACAGGCAGACGAAACCGTGCCGTCCCGCCAGATGCTTCATCATATTCATGCACAGCATGTTATGGTCGCAGGCGATATTGACTTCCTCATAAACCGGCGCGATTTCAAACTGGCCGGGGGCCACTTCATTGTGGCGGGTTTTGGCCGGAATGCCCAGAGCGACCAGTTCCCGCTCCACATCCTGCATAAAACTCATCACCCGGCTCGGAATGGCGCCGAAATAGTGGTCTTCCATTTCCTGCCCCTTGGGGGAGGGAGCGCCTATCAGCGTGCGTCCTGTCAGCATGAGGTCGGTACGCAAAAAAGCCAGATTTTTGTCCACCAGAAAATATTCCTGCTCCGGGCCGACCATGGGACGCACATAGGTGGCTGTAGTGTTGCCGAAGATTTTCAGAATGCGCAGAGCCTGACGGGAAACTGCCGAGATCGAACGCATGAGGGGAATTTTGCGGTCAAGGGCTTCGCCGGAATAGGAATAAAAATACGTGGGAATGTGCAGCGTGGCACCGTAGGGGCCGTCAATGATAAAGACCGGAACCGAGGGATCCCAGGCTGTGTATCCTCTGGCTTCAAAGGTGGAGCGAATGCCGCCCGAGGGAAAAGATGAAGCGTCAGGTTCACCGCTGATGAGCATTTTTCCCGAAAATTCACTGATAACCTGCCCTTCTGAAGAAGGCGAAAGAAAAGCGTCGTGCTTTTCCGCCGTCAGGCCGGTCATGGGATGAAACCAGTGTGTGTAGTGCGTGGCTCCACGCTCAATGGCCCAGTCTTTCATGGCGTTTGCGACGACATCCGCTATTTCCGGCTTCAACCGTTCCCCATCCCGAATCGTCTGGGCAAGTTTTTTATACACATCCTTGGGCAAACGCTTGCGCATCAATGCCAGCCCGAACACGTTGCGGCCAAAGGCTTCACCCGCCTCAAAGCCTTTTTTGACGCATTCGCAAGGCATTACAGGCGCTGTCGCAACCGCCTCGAACAGGGCTTTTTTCCTGGCTGAACTCATACCTTTCTCCTTTATGGAGTAACAGTGTTATATGGATTTACAGGGCCGCGTCGCCGCGTTCTCCGGTGCGTATACGCACGGCGTCCTGAATGTCGGTCACGAAGATTTTGCCGTCGCCGACCTGTCCCGTGCGCACCGCCGTCACAACAAGATCCAGGATTTTTTCCAGAGCTTCATCGTGCACCACGACGTCCACCTGTATCTTGGGCAGACAATCCACCTGCATGATAGTGCCCCGATACACTTCCTTATGGCCGCGCTGGCGCCCGAACCCTCGGATTTCCCTGTAGTTGAGCCCATGTATGCCTGCTTCCGTCAACACATTTTTAACTTTCTCAAACATGCCCGGCTTGATGATGATTGCCAATTTTTTCATGATGCATAACTCCCTTTTGAACAAGACTACAACGTATAGCCCCGCTCGTTGTGCTCACTCAGATCAAGACCCGTAAATTCCGCGTCAGGCGTAACGCGCAGGCCCACAGCCGCATCCACAATATATAACAATACCCGGCTGGCCACAAAGACAAAAATCCAGGTGCCGGCCACCGAGACAAACTGCGCCCAAAGCTGGTACGGATTGCCGAAAAACAGCCCGTTCACTTCGTTGACGGACGCCACAGCGAACAGCCCTGTAGCCAGGGCGCCCCATGTGCCGCCGACGCCGTGAATACCCACGACGTCCAGCGCGTCGTCATAACCGAACTTGCTTTTGAGCAACACGCCGCCGTAACAAAATATTCCTCCGGCAAAGCCAATCACCATGGCCGACAGGAGCCCGACAAAGCCGGCTGCCGGGGTTATGGCCACAAGTCCCGCCAAAGCGCCGGAAACAACGCCCAAGGTTGTGGGCTTGCCCGTGCGCTTCCATTCCACCAGCATCCAGCCCAATATACCGCAGGCCGTGGCCAGATGCGTCGTCATCAGGGCCTGCCCGGCCAGAGCGCCGGCCGCGAGGGCGCTGCCGGCGTTGAAACCGAACCAGCCGAACCACAGCAACCCGCCGCCGAGCAAGGTCAGAGGCAAATTGTTGGGCACAATGCCCTCTTCCAGCGAAAGCCTTGGCCCCAAGGCTTTTGCGCAGGCAAGCGCCGCCGCGCCCGAAGCCATGTGTACCACAGCTCCGCCCGCAAAGTCCACTGCTCCCAATTTGGCCATCCATCCGCCGCCCCAGACCCAGTGAGCCATGGGCGCGTAAACGAAAATGAGCCAGAGGCCGGAAAAGAGCAGCATGGCGGAAAAGCGTATGCGTTCGGCATACGCGCCGGAAACGAGCGCCACAGTCAATACCGCGAACATGCACTGAAAGCCCATAAACACAGTGTGCGGCAATTGTTCCGCAGCCGGAGCGGCCGTGCCCTCCACGCCGCGCAAGAAGATATAGGCAAAATTGCCTATAATCCCGCCCACGTCGTCGCCAAAGGCCAAGGTATAGCCCACAAGCGCCCAAAGCACGGTTATGAGTCCCAGGCAGGCATAACTGTGCATGGTCGTGGAAAGCACATTGCGCGAACGTACCAGCCCGCCGTAAAAAAGAGCCAAAGCCGGCGTCATCACCATTACCATAGCGGCACAAATAATAATGTACCCAGTGTCAGCGCCATTCATGCAAATCCCCCTTTAGGCCTGTTTCCGACGCGCGAGGCGTCGGCAGGCTGATTTTTTGCTGTGGGAGAGAGCATGAACTGTGCCAATCAAAACGTTAAAGGCTATTCAGATGAATTTATTCATATTTTTTTTACACTTCACGGGAATTGCCGGAATCCTGCCCACAAATCCCGGCTGTTTTTGACATTTATGTATAAAAAGAGGCGAAAAAGACGAACGAAAAGCGGAACAGCCAAAAACAAAAAATAAAAACACGCTGTTAGATAAAGATAAAAATCTACATTTTTGTTTTTGGCTGTACCGTCAGGCAGTATTTTTTGCGGCGTTGCGAAAGTCTTTATAATTGAGGGCGTACTTCCTGAGGCGCAGGCCCATGACGCGTTCCGTCAGCCCCAAACGCGCGGCCGCTTTTCCTATCTTGCCCTTGCTCCATTCCAGGGCTTCCACGATGGAGGCCCGCTCCTGGGCCTCAATACGCTCCGGCAGACCACCGTCAAAAGCGGATTTCACGCCGGAACCGCCGGAGCAGGAGAAATCCTGCAAGGCGGGCGGCAAATGCTGTGGGAAGAGCATGTTTTCCTGACCGAGGAGGAGCACAGCGCGCTCCATGACATTTTCCAGTTCACGGATGTTGCCGGGCCAGGAGTACTCCTGAAGTATGACTCTGACCTTTTCCGACAACTGGATTTGCCGACGGCCGTTGGCTTCGGCGAATTTTTGCAAAAAATGCGCGGCCAGCGGCAAGATGTCGTCGGGGCGCTCGCGCAAAGGCGGCAGAACAATGGGGAACACATTGAGCCTGTAGTAAAGATCGCGCCTGAAAAGGCCCTCCTCAACCATTTTCTCCAGATCCCTGTTTGTCGCTGTGATAAAACGCACATCCACATGGATTGTTTCCATACCCCCCAAACGCTCAAAGGAACGCTCCTGAAGCACGCGGAGGAGTTTGGCCTGGGTAAGCAGGGGGAGTTCCCCCACCTCATCCAAAAACAGGGTGCCGCTGTTGGCCAGTTCAAAGCGTCCCTTGCGCGTGGCGTTGGCCCCTGTGAAAGCGCCCCGCTCATGTCCGAATATTTCGCTTTCCACCAAAGTTTCGGGCAACGTGGCGCAATTGAGGGAAATAAAGGGCTTTCTGGCTCGTGCGGAAGCCGTGTGAATAGCCTTGGCCGCCAGTTCCTTGCCTGTGCCCGATTCCCCATGCAGGAGAACTGTGGTGGAGGAAGGCGCGACCTGTTCAATCTGGGAATACACGATTTCCATCTTTTCGGAATTGCCCACAAAACCCCGGGGGCGCGTCATTTCGCCCTTCTCGTCCATGGCGAGCTGCATCTGCAGCGCCGCGTCGCGCAACAACGCGGCTATGATCGTCAAAAGACGCATTTCCTCTTCCAGCGTGGCGACGTCAGCCAGCAGATGGTCCACGGAAAGCGCCCCCATGACACGGTCATTCAGACGGATAGGCACGCAGACAAAGGAAATGCTCTCGTTTTTCAGGTTGCGGGAACGCGTTTTGTTCAAAAAAAGCGGTTCATCGGACACGTTGGTGACATACATGGGCTGCCCGGTTTGGATCACGCGCCCGACAACGCCCTCTCCGGGCCTGTAGCGGCCGCGCTGCCGTTCCGCCTGGGTGAGTCCCCAGGCGGATTCAATGCGGATTTCGCCGCTCTGCGGTGAAATGAGCACTATACTGCCGCGCATCATATGGAGATGTTTCGCCATCAGGGCAAGGGCCTCGTCCAGGGCGTCTTCCACAGCGGAGCCGGCGTTCATGGCCTGCGTCAGGTCATACAGCAAACGCAACTGGTTTTCCGCATGTGTCGCCGCAAACTCCGGCGTTGTCTCCGTAAGGGAGGCCAGGGGGCCGGAAATGGAAATGACTTCTGTATCAAACATATTTTTTTTTTATCAGAACAACGAATCAAGCTCAAGCCCTAATTCCTGCGGCGCGGACCCGTCGGAAACAAAAATTTGCGGCCCGGGGCGGGCGGCGGCGAAAAAACGCCGTGTTTGTCCTGTTTTTGTCTTGATTTTTTGAAAAAATATCGGCATTACATCAAGCGGCGTCGTTGCTGAGGCAATAGGCGCACGCGGCGCCGATACGGCCCGCGACGACAAGATTTGACTCCTGCGGAACGTGGCGCAGTCTGGCAGCGCATCTGCTTTGGGAGCAGAGGGTCGCCCGTTCAAATCGGGCCGTTCCGACCAGCAAATACAGGGCTTACGGAAAATCATGCCGTAAGCCTTTTTTCTTTCCCAACGCCATTCCCACCACAGAAAACGCGGATACTCCCGCAAAGCCAATCAAAAATCTTCATCGTTCCTTTCGGTTATGTCCAAAATTTTATGCACATTTTTATAGCCACGCAGTCGGTCACGTTTTAGTTTACCATGAAATCCGCTGGCATGGAAAATTTCAGCGGGCTTTCGTCTTTCAGCGGAATAGCTTTATCTACTTGAAGGCAGGATGAATCAGCGAACGCCGCTTTTCATTTCCGGGGGGGGGGGGCAAGGTAAATGGCCAATGTTTCCATGACGCGATCCATTTCAACCGGCTTGGCGAGATGCGCGTTCATGCCGCTGTTCAGGGCCATTTCAACGTCTTCCTTGAAGGCGTTCGCCGTGAGGGCAATGATGGGAACGGTCTTGGCGTCTGGCCTGTCGAGGGCGCGTATGGCTTTCGTGGCGTCGTAGCCGTTCATGCCCGGCATCTGCACGTCCATAAAAATGATGTCGTAAGCGCCCACAGGCGATTTCTCGAAAGCCTCGACAGCCCCTCCGCCGTCCTCTGCTTCGTCAATGACAAGACCGAAGTCGGCCAGCATTTCCATAAGAATAATACGGTTGATGTCCACATCGTCCACCAGCAGTATATGTTTGCCGGCAAAGTCGCCCACATCCACCCGAACGGCATCATCTTCCGTCTGGACGTCCTGGGATTTATTGAGCCAGATAGCGAAATAAAAATCGCTGCCCATACCTTCCTGACTGTGCACCTTCAAGTCTCCGCCCATCAAACGCACTATGGTGCTGCTGATGGTCAGCCCCAGCCCCGTGCCGCCGTAGCGGCGGGCGAGGTGCCCCTCAGCCTGCTCAAAGGGATTGAAAATATTCTTCTGGGCATCCTCGGAAATGCCGATACCGGTGTCCTTGACGGAGAAGAACAGCAGGGATTTGTCGATTTCGTTTTCCAACCGGCGTACGACAAAATCAATGCGTCCACATTCCGGAGTGAATTTTGTGGCGTTGCCCAGCAGATTTATGAGCACCTGCTTGATGCGCAGGGTATCGCCCTCGAAGGTTGTCTCGTCTTCCAAATTTTCGGTTGTGATTTCAAAGACGATGTTTTTCTCTTCGCAACGCGGCATAATGATGGAACGCACATTGTCCAGCAGGATGCGCAGGTCAAAGCTCTCCATGACCAGATCTATTTTGCCCGCCTCAATTTTGGAGATATCGAGGATATCGTTGATGAGCCCAAGCAAATGATTGGTAGAACGCGCGATCTGGCTCATATTGGCCACCAGGTCGTTGGTGTGCACCTCACCGTTGCCGAGCTTGCGTCGCACGATTTCCGTCATGCCGATAATGGCGTTCATGGGCGTACGGATTTCATGACTCATGCGTGCCAGGAAATTGCTCTTGGCCTCGGATGCCTTCTGGGCATCATGAACAGCTTCCTCAAGCCGCATCTGCGTGCCACGCAGTTCGTTTTCCACCTTTACGCGCAGGGAAACATTGCGCGACACGCAGAGGTAGCCCTGCAACTTGCCGTTATCATTAAAAACAGGTGTTCTGACAACGTCCAGATGTTCTACGTGTCCGTCGGAGAACGACAACTTGGTTTCCGAATATATGGGACTTTTTTGATCCCTGCAGAGTTCATAAACCAATTTGAACTCGCCGGCCATCGGCTCCGGGATGAAGTCATGCAGTTTTTTATTGACGACATCCGCGGGGTTACGGCCGCCAAGGGACGCATAACGCGGATTTACGGCGAGGTAGCGAAATTCCGGATCGAGAAAACAGATAAGATCCGGCGAGTTGTTAAAAATGGTGTCCAGCAGGGCGCGCTGCTGGGCCAGTCTCTCCTGCTCCAGCAAAATGCTTGTCACGTCGCTGGTGGCGATAAGGAAGCCCGCTGGATTGCCGTTCTTATCCGTGAGTATTTCCGCTTTCCCGCGCATGTACCGGTGCGTTCCGGGCATTTGGTACGGATCGGCGTCCCTGTTCTCTTTCAGGGCCAGCAACGGATTGGCCAGAGAGTCGGACGGATAGATGGTGTAGTCGAAATAAGGTTTCCCGACGACATCCTCAATCCTTTTGCCCAACATATCCAACAGAGTTCTGTTCATGTAGCGGATGTTCAAGTCATTGTCCACAATGGCGACAAGCCCGCTGACGCTCTTCTCCAGACTCTCCGCCATATCATCAAAGGAGTCGGCAAGCTGCCCCAGTTCATCCTTGATAGGTTCCTCAAAACGAAAATGACGTTCCCCATTCTGAAATCTGGAAATGCCGGAGATGAGCCGGGTCACGCTATGGGTGATGACGGAAGCCATCCAGATGGCGATGAAAATTACCAGGGCGATCATCGCCATGGTGGAAATACTCAGATTGTAGGCTGTTTCCTTCAGGTTCTGGGCAATGGACTGGTACGTGTCGTTTGAATATTCATCAAGTTCATCATCTGTCTTTTTAATCAGAGATCCCAGAACCCTGCTCGTCTCAGTGGCCGGGCTGTGGAAATCATCCAGACCAGCGCCTATGGCCACAAAGCCAAAGCCGAGTTTGCTCAGTCCGTAACGTCCGGTATAGTAAGGGATGGCCGCCGCAGTGTTCAGTTTCCACAACCCGCTCCAGAGTATGCGCAGGGAACCGGATCCGCCATCCTTGGCCAAATCCATCCAGCCCGTGCATTGGGGAGCGAAGTTGAGGTAGCGGCAGTCCAGACCGACCAAACCTGCCTTGGTCAGTTCCGCAGCCGGCTTTTTTGTGCGTGATTGGTTCTGAAAAACGGGCACATCCTTGATGAAGTCGGGATAGGGCAGTCCGCTGGCCTTCCAGTCATCGTAGATGCGATCTTCCAGCCAGGGCACTTGCGGCAGGCCAGTGGCCGCGTCAAAGCCCACAATGGAGTGGTGTCTGGGGTGGACAATGCTCTTGCCCTTATAATCCCAAATAAAGGCGTAATTGCCGGCGAAGGCGTCCGGGATTTCGGTATAGCGTTCATCCGTGGGCATGGGGTGGTTCATGAATTCCATGATGTGATCATGGTTCAGAGCCATTGTGACGTACCCGATCCTCTTGCCGTCGCGCTCCACAGGCATGGCCCAGCGCACTATGCCCCTGAAGCGCCGACCGAGCGGATTTTCCTTTCCGGCGTAGGCTTCCTTTTCCGGCTCGAAGGAGATGCCCAGTTTGGCCGCATTGGCCGGCGTATACATGCCGATGATATGCGTGCCGACGTATTCGCCCATAACCTCAGAGACGTAAATTTCCCCGGATTTCAGCTTGTTAAGTTCTTCGAAATACGTTTCAGCCTTGACAAATGTGTTAAGACGTTTGGAAACATCCTTCATTCGTCGGTCCATAAGATCTGATGTGACGACTTTGATGCGCTCCTGACCATTGAGATCCACAAAGGTGATTTCATGGTACAGGGGCTTGTCTTCATAAACAAACGGATCCGGCGGACGATAATGGAAGGAGTGATTGTTTTCCTCGTTGCTGGAGGTATTTATGGATGGCGTGGGCAACCCCACCTCGTGCCAGGCGTTTCCGTCCTTGGTGAGTTCCCATTTTCCCTGCTTGACGATTCTGCCTGTTTTTTTCGCCGCGAACTGGCTGTATACGTGTTCGTCCGGCGTGATGGAGGCCAAAAAACGGATATCACTGTCGCGGCCGTACAGAAAATTGGCGACAGCCATGGCATAATCAGTGCTGGTGCGTTCTATTTCGTGAGTAGCGCGATCATCTATGGCGTTGACAGCGTCATCCACCGCGATCTTGCCCGTCTGCGTCAGCGCTTCAACGGCTCTGGAAGAGATCTCGGCGGTGCGGCGTCTGAGGTCTTCTCCCAATTCCCACGATTGCGACCAGGCGATAACAGCCAGCAAAATCAGCGGGATGACCTTGATGAGAATGAAGATGACGACGAGCTTCGCCTTGAGTCCAAAGCCCAATTTCGTCAGGAAATGCTCCAGTTTTATGCGGAATGGGGAAACATTTCTAGCCATCGGGCACCATCAAGGACAATTCTCCGGCGGGCTGCAACACTAAAGAGTGACTCACATGTCTGTCGTTCGCCGCCCGAATGATTCGTCTGTTATATCTGACAACTGTATCTGTCGGACTTTCCTATCACAACTTGTCAACATAATCAATAACTTTTTGTCCCATAGCCACGCACCCCAGCAAAGTCATGCCCGGCTCCATGATGTCCGCGGTACGGAAACCTTCCGCCAAAACGGCCCGCACAGATTTCTCCACAAGTTCGGCCGGTTCCGGCAGTCCCAATCCCAAACGCAACAGCATAGCCCCGGAAAGAATCGTGGCCAGAGGGTTGGCCTTGTCCTGCCCGGCGATATCAGGCGCCGAGCCGTGGATGGGTTCAAAAAGTCCTGGCCGGGACGCGCCCAGCGAAGCCGACGGCAACATGCCCAGTGACCCCGTAATGACGGCGGCTTCATCCGAGAGAATATCCCCAAAGAGGTTGCCCGTCAGGAGTACGTCGAAATGCGAAGGCGCCCGCACAAGCTGCATGGCGGCGTTGTCCACATAAAGATGACTCAGTTCCACATCCCCGTATCCACGGTGTTCGTCAATAACCACTTCCCGCCACAGGCGCGATGTCTCCAGCACGTTGCTTTTGTCCACCGAGCAGACCTTGCGGCGGCGCAGGCGGGCCAGGTCAAAGGCAGTACGGGCGATACGTCGGATTTCTTCCTCTCTGTACGCCATCGTGTTGAAACCCGTTCTGTTTCCGATCTCTCCGCTTATGCCTCGCGGCTCGCCGAAGTATATGTCGCCGGTCAATTCCCGCACCACAATAAGGTCAATGCCCGCCTCCGCCGTTCCCTGTTTGAGCAGGCAGGCGCCGGCAAGTTCGGGCATGAGCAGGGCCGGGCGCAGATTGGCGTAAAGACCGAGAGCTTTGCGTATGCCCAAAAGTCCCTTTTCCGGGCGTTTGTCGGGGCTGACGTCGTCCCATTTCGGACCGCCCACGGCCCCCAGAAAAACGGCGTCGGCCTGACGGCATTTTTCAACAGTTTGGGCCGGAAGCGGCTCTCCGGTCGCGTCAATGGCGGCTCCGCCAAGCAGGGCTTTTTCAAAGCTCAGCTCGTGTCCGTAACGTCCCGCGGCCCTGCTGATGACGGCCGCGCCCTGGGCTATGATTTCCGGACCGATGCCGTCTCCTTCCAAAAGACAAATATGTTTTTTCATACCTTGTTCCGCCCTTGCCCGTTCAAGATTTTCCCAGACGCCGCTTCACATGTCCCACCAGTCCTCCGGCGGCGATAATGGCCGACATGGACTCAGGCAACGGGGGACAGACAATGTCCAGGGAGCGTGTGGCGTCGCGTATGCGTCCCTCGGCGGGAATAATCTCCAGCGTGTCCCCGTCCTGAATTTTTTCCGCGTCGTCGCCTGCCTCCATGAGCAGCAGTCCCATGTTGAAGGCATTGCGGTAAAAAATACGGGCGAAGCTGTGGGCGACGACGACGGGAATGCCTGCCCCCAGTATGGCTATGGGTGCGTGTTCACGCGAAGAACCGCAACCGAAATTGCGCCCCGCCACCAGAATGTCGCCCTTGCGTACACGTCGCACCCAGCCGGGTTCCAGGCCGGAGAGGCAGTTTTCGCCCAATTTGGCGGCGTCCGTCGTCACCAGAAGACGCGCGGGTATGATGGCGTCCGTGTCAATATGATCGCCCACCTTGTGAGCCTTGCCCTTGTAATTCATGGCTGTTCCCCTGTTGTTTACAGTTGCGCCGGTCCGGCCACGCTGCCGACTACCGCGGAAGCGGCGGCCACCACGGGGCTCGCCAGATAGACCTCGGAATCCAGACTGCCCATGCGGCCTCGGAAATTGCGGTTGGTGGTCGACACAGCCCGTTCTCCGTCTCCCAGTATTCCCATGTGACCGCCCAGACAGGGCCCACAGGTGCATGGCCCGACAACACAGCCGGCCTCCATGAAAATCTCCAGCAGGCCTTCACGCAGGCATTGTTTCCAGACCTCCGGGGTTGAAGGCAGCACAATGCAGCGCACGTTTCTGTCCACCTTACGGCCCCGCAGCACATTGGCGGCATCGCGCATGTCGCTTATCCTGCCATTGGTGCACGAACCTATGATTACCTGCTGAATGGGCGTGTCGGCCAACTCCGAAACAGGCTTTACGTTGGAAGGCAGATGCGGGCAGGCTACCAACGGCTCCATGCCGGTCACGTCAAAGATGACCTTGCGCTCATAAGGCGCGCCTTCGTCCGCAGCCAGGGTGAAATTCGGCTCCGGACGTCCGTGTTCGGCGCAATAGGCTTTCGTCTGCGCGTCCACAGGGAAAAGTCCCGCCTTGCCGCCGGCCTCTATGGCCATATTTGCCATAGTAAGCCGCCCCTCCACCGGCAGGGCGTCAACCACCGGCCCGCCAAACTCCAGAGCACGGTACAGCGCTCCGTCCACGCCGATTTCGCCGATGAGCATAAGTATGAGATCCTTGGCACGCAGCCATTCAGGCATAATACCCGTATACTCCACCCGTATGGCGGACGGAATCTTGAGCCATGTTTCGCCCAGGGCCATGCCGGCCGCGATGTCGGTTGATCCCATTCCTGTGGCGAACGCCCCCACGCCGCCGTAAGTGCAGGTGTGACTGTCCGCTCCGATGACAAGATCGCCCGGTCCGACAAGTCCCTGCTCCGGCAGCAGGGTGTGTTCCACGCCGCAGTTGCCGCCCTCGTAGTAGTGCGTAATATTTTGCTCCTTGGCGAAAGCGCGGCAAATCAATACCTGATTTGCTGAATCAATGTCCTTTTGCGGGGTAAAATGGTCCATCACAAACACGACCTTGTCCCTGTCAAAAACCTTGTCCGCCTTCATGGCCCTGAAAGATTTGATGGCCAGCGGGGCCGTGATGTCATTGGCCAGCACAAGGGAGAGGCGACACTGCGCGATCTGCCCGTCGCGTTCCACAGCCTCATCGCTGTGGGCCTGAATGATTTTCTGGGTCAATGTTTTCGGCATGTTCTTACCTCGCTCCGTGATTTGTCGCAATTGCCCGTGCTGTGGGCCCGATTTCATTTTTCCCTGTTCGGCTCGCTCTCCAGCTTGGCCAGAGAGTTGAGAGCGTTGACGTAAGCTCTGGCACTGGCTACCAAGATATCGGGGTGCGCTCCTCGTCCCACGGAGGCGCCGGATTCGGAACGCAGGCGTACCGTCACCTCGCCCAAAGCGTCTGTGCCGCCGGTAATGGCATTGACGGCATACTGTTCCAAATCCGCTTTCCGGCCCACAATGTCGGCAATGACGTTGAAAAGCGCGTCCACAGGCCCGGCGCCGAATCCTGCGCCGCGTTTTTCCTTCCCGTCCACATCCATGATGACGGCCGCCGTGGGCGGAACGCCGTCGGCGTCGGAACTCTGCACGCTCACATGGCGCAGGCGGTAGCGGTCGGGCATGCGGTATATTTCCTCATGCACCAGAGCCATGAGGTCATCGTCGTGCAGGTTTTTTTTGCGGTCGGCCAAGCTTTTGACGGCTTCAAACACCAGATTGAGTTCCGTTTCGTTCAGTTTGAAGCCCATGCTCTCAAATTTGTTGCGTACCGCATTGCGGCCCGAATGTTTGCCGATGACCAGTTTGCTGCCCGCGCGACCTACAGACTCTGGGGTCATGATTTCATAGGTTTCGCGGTGTTTAAGCATGCCGTCCTGATGCACGCCGGACTCGTGGGCGAAAGCGTTTTCGCCCACAATAGCCTTGTGGCCGGGAATAGGCCTGCCTATGGTCATGGAGAGCATCCGGCAGGAAGGATAAATCTGTTCGGTGACGATATTGTGCGTCAGACCATAGTAGTCCTTGCGCACGGAAAGAGCCATGGCGACCTCCTCCAGAGAGGCGTTGCCCGCGCGTTCGCCTATGCCGTTGAGCGTCACCTCGGCCTGCCGCGCGCCAACCTTGAGCGCCGCCAAAGTATTGGCGACACCGAGTCCGAGATCATTGTGGCAGTGTACGCCGAAAATGGCCTTGTCGGCATTGGGCGTGTTTTCCATGACATAACGGACAAGGGCAGCGAATTCATCGGGCTGGGCGTAGCCCACTGTGTCCGGCAGGTTAATGACCCGCGCGCCTGCCCTGATGGCCGTTTCCACCACCCGACAGAGGAAGTCCGCATCCGAGCGCGATGCGTCCTCGGCGGAAAATTCCACGTTGTCTGTGTAGGACGCGCAATGTCTTACCGAAGCTTCGGCTATGGCGACGACTTCTTCCGGGCTTTTGCGCAGCTTGTATTCCATGTGCAGGGGAGATGTCGCCAAAAAGATATGGAGGCGCGGATTTTCGGCGCATTTCACCGCCTCCCAGCAGCGGTCGATATCCGCCTTTATGGTGCGGGCAAGACCAGCCACCTGCACACCGCGGGCCTGGGCGGCGATAGCCTTGACGGATTCAAAGTCGCCTGCGCTGGAAGCAGGAAAACCGGCTTCAATCACATCCACGCCAAGTTTTTCCAACTGACGCGCCAAGGCGAGCTTTTCCTGCAAATTCATGGTCGCGCCGGGAGATTGCTCTCCGTCACGCAAGGTGGTGTCAAAAAAATAGACCCTGTTCCGCACTGTTCCTTCCTCCTCCAAAGCTAGCTGCAGCGACAAAAAGGGACGTGGCCACACTGGCCGCAGATCAGTCGTCCTGGGGCGCGAGAGCCCGTAAAAGCCTGCGATTGCGCTGCGGCAGAACAACAAAAGTATACAGCAACCCACCGCCGATATACACGGCGCACAGCAGAAACCCCATGATGCCGGGCGCGGCGATGACAAGGGCGAGAAGGGCAAAAAAAACAAGCATGGAGCGAACGGGATGCGCGCGCAGGAAGTCATACTCCTTGAAGGAAAAATAACGCACGGAACTCACCATGACCAAACCCAGAGCAATCGCCAGCGCAAAGGCAGCGTACGGGGCCGCCTCCGCGACGGCGTCCGAAAGCCGGCCGACGAAAAAAATGAAACAGGCCACAGTGCAGGCACCGGCCGGAATGGGCAGGCCGATGAAAAAACGCTTGCCTGTCGCCGCCGCGCTAATGTTGAAGCGTGCCAGCCGCAAAGCGCCGCAGGCCGTATAAAAAAAGGCCGCCGCTATGCCGGCGCGTCCGAATTGCTGCAACTGCCATTGCCACAACAGCACCGCCGGCGCGATGCCAAAAGCCGCGAGATCCGCCAGGGAATCGTATTGCACGCCAAATTCGCTGGAAGTATTGGTAAGGCGGGCCACCTTGCCGTCCAGACCATCCATAAGCGCGGCAAGAAGAAGGCTCACAGCCGCGGTTTCGTACTGTCCCTGCATGGCCCAGACCATGGCCAGAAAGCCGAAAAAAAGGCTCATGGTCGTGATCATGTTGGGCAGCAGGTAAACGCCCCTGTGTTTTTTCCTTTCCATCATTGTTTTGTTTTTATCGCGATGACGCTTTGTCCGGCCAAAACGCGTTCCCCGGGCTTAACGGCGGCAACATAACCGGCCGGCAGATAAAGGTCAACACGGGAACCGAAACGTATCAAACCGTAGCGCTCCCCACGCGCCAGAACGTCGCCCTGCTCGGCCCGACAGACGATGCGTCGGGCGACAAGCCCGGCTATCTGCACCATGACCCAGGCGAGTCCGTCAGCATCGCGCAGTTTGTAGGCGCAACGCTCATTGTCTTCCGAGGCCTTGTCCAGGGAGGCGTTGAAAAATTTCCCCGGCCAGTAGCGTATTTCTTCCACGGCGCCTGCCACAGGCGCCCTGTTGACGTGCACGTTGAAGACGTTCATGAAAATGCTGACGCGCATCCTGCGTTCCCCGTCCAGCGGCTCCATGCACTCCGTCACATGCAGCACGCGTCCGTCTGCCGGGCTGACGGCCAGGTCAGACCCCTGGGGCGTCACGCGCTCCGGATCGCGGAAAAAATGCAGGCTGAAAGCGCAGGCTGCAAGAAAAAACAGAGCGGCAACCTCAAAGTCCGCAAAAGCGCAAACCTCTGCCGCCAGGGCCATCAAACCGATGCAGGGCCAACCTTCAGGGGCTATTCCAAGACTGGGATCGCGCATTACTGCTCCTGGTCGTATTTGCTGCTGGTCATATTCAGTCTTCAAGTAAAAAATTTTACGTCCTTGCCTGATTGTTGTCAAACGGCTCCAAATAGAATACGTTGGTTCGATGGATCCGGTTTCTCATGCCGCCTCGGGCGTCGTTGCCCTGTTGGCCCTGGAGCATCGTCCGGCCCATCGCCTCGCCCTGCCGCTCGCGGCCTTGGCGGCAGCCTCCCCGGATGTGGATATTTTGTTCGCTTCCGGCCCTTTGCAGTTTCTTTTGCTGCACCGGGGCATAACGCACTCCCTCGCGGCTCTGCCTCTTCTGGGCCTGCTGCTTGCTCTGGCAAGCCGGCCTCTCTGGCGGGCGGACACGCCCGGACATTGGTCCTTCACGAAGGTCTGGCTTTTCATGTGTTTCGCGCTGGGGCTGCACATTTGGCTGGATGTCGTCACCACTTACGGCACCATGATTTTTCTGCCCTTTTCCCATCAGCGTGTGCGGATGAACGGACTGTTCATCGTGGATCCTCTCTTCACCTTGCCTTTGCTGGGCGCAGCAGTTTATGCCGCAAGGAAAACCTGCCGGAAGGCCGCCATCGCCGCCCTGATTTGGGTGTTTTTTTGGCCGGGCCTGGGCGTGACCCTTGCCGGTCTGCATACGGCCAACCTGACGGAACGTCTGGCCGCCCAAGGGCGAAACGTCACAGGGCTGGTTGTGCTGCCCGACGCTCTGGCGCCCTTTTTCTGGCGCGCCCTCTACGCTGAAAGGCCAACCGACGGCGGCCCCGTCGTCGTGCGTGAGCAGGCGCTCGACGTCATTGGCCTGGAAAGGGCAACGGCGCAAAGTTACAGCGGCCTGCCCCAGCCGCTTGCCCGCGACCTTGCGAGAGTTTCCTCCGCATGTTCGCATTTTCTGGATTTCAGCATCTTGCCGGTACTCGCCCCTCTGCCGCAAAAGGATATTCCCCCGGCGTCCGACAGCGGCGTTATTTTCAAACTGGTTTACGACCTGCGTTTCGGCTCTTCGCACGCCTGGGTGCGGCGGTTGATGGGCATGCGTCCCAATGCCGACATCCCCTTCCAGCTCATGCTGGAACTGGAACGGGACGGACGCGCCGCATCCGGCCTTGCGCTTGTGCGCGAACGCCTGCGATTTTCCGATTCCGGCAGGGATTCAGGCTGGATTGAGCCGCAACGCCCGCGCAAGCCGGACTTGTTGACCTGGTTGGCAGGATTGCGCTGAATGCGGGGAATTTTTCCTCTTGCGGGGCACGCCTGTCCCAACACCGGCCCGTTCCAGACGAAGTCTCTGAACATTTGGGTCGCGGGGCTTCTGCTGCAAACGCTTCTGATGCCGACGACGGCCCTTGCCCAATCTCCGCATGAAGTGACGGAATTATGGACAGGCGGCATCTATGCCTCAACGTACAGGGCCGGGTTGTGTTTTTCCGCCAATGGGGCCGTGCGCGGCGTCGTCCGTCTGCGACAGAAAAACGGTCAGGTGGATGTTTACCATATCCACGGCGCTGTCCGGGGCAGAAAAATTGAAGCATCCCACTCCTCCGGACATACATTCAAGGGAGAACTCCTGGGGGCGGACAAAGTGGAAGGCACAATAACCCTCAAAAATGGGTTGCGCATTGACCTTGAAGGCGAACGCCGGGCCGACGTTCCCCTGGACATGGAAGACTGCGCCCCTCCCGACGAGGATTGAAGGGATGCCCTGGTCATGATCATTGCGCCGAAAAGTTCTGTTGCGTGATTCGGATGCACTGATTATTATGCCTGACGATGAATTTCTCGCGTATCTTCATTTTGCGGCCCATAGCCACATCGCTGCTCATGGCCGGGCTCTTTTTATCCGGCCTGCTGGCCTGGCGCGCTCTGCCCGTGGCCGCCCTGCCCCAGATAGATTACCCGACGATCCAGGTGCAGACCCCCTATCCGGGCGCTTCGCCGGACATCACGGCGGCCGTGGTCACCGCGCCGCTGGAGCGGCAGTTCGGCGTCATGCCCGGTTTGGTGCAGATGCATTCTCTTTCCAGCGCCGGAGCTTCCACGATAACCTTGCGTTTTGACCTCTCCGTGCCCCTGGACGTGGCCGAGCAGGAAGTTCAGGCCGCCATCAACGCGGCCAACAATCTGCTGCCGACGGATCTGCCCACGCCGCCCGTTTACAATAAGGTCAATCCCGCCGATCCGCCCATCATCACCCTGGCTGTGGTCAGTTCAGCCTTGCCCCTGACCCGTCTGGAAGATCTGGCCGACACGCGTCTGGCCCAGAAGATTTCCCAGTTGCCGGGCGTGGGATTGGTCACGCTTTCCGGCGGGCAGCGTCCGGCCGTGCGCGTGCAGGTCAACCCCCGGTTGCTGGCCTCGGCGGGCCTGACCTTGGCCGACGTACGGCAGACCATAAGCCAGGCCAACGTCAACACGGCCAAGGGCAGCTTTGACGGAGCGGAACGGGCCAGTTCCATTGACGCCAACGATCAACTCGCCTCGGCCGAGGAATACGCCCGCGCCATTATCGGCTATAAAAACGGCGCCGCCCTGCGTCTCGAAGATGTGGCCGACGTGGTGGAAGGGGCGGAAAATGCCCGTCTGGCGGCCTGGGTGACCGGAGAAGGACAGCCTTTCCGGCAGGCTATCGTGCTTTCCGTGCAGCGCCAACCGGGCGCCAACGTCATCGCTGTGGCGGACAGCGTGCGCCGTCTGCTGCCCGTCTTGACTCATTCCCTGCCCGGCGCTGTGGAAGTGCGCATCGTCACCGACCGCACCGTGACCATACGCGCCACAGTGCGCGACGTGCAGATGGAACTTTGTCTGGCCATCGCGCTGGTTATTCTCGTAATCTGGCTTTTTTTGCGCAACGCGCGGGCCACATTCATCCCGGCCATGGCCGTGCCCCTTTCTCTTGTGGGTTCCCTGGGCGTGATGCATCTGGCCGGATTTTCCCTCAACAATCTCACTCTGATGGCTCTGGTCATCGCCACAGGCTTTGTGGTGGACGACGCCATTGTGGTCATCGAAAACATTTCCCGTTTTCTGGAAGAGGGGGAGCCGCCCTTGCAGGCCGCTTTGAAGGGCGCCGGACAAATAGGCTTCACCATCATATCCCTGACTGTTTCCCTGGTGGCTGTGCTTATTCCTCTGTTGTTCATGGGCGATGTGGCGGGCAGGCTGTTCCGGGAATTCGCCGTCACCCTGGCCGTGACCATTCTTGTTTCCGCTGCCGTCAGCCTGAGCCTCACCCCCATGCTCTGCGCCGTCATGCTTGCGGGCAAAACCAAAAATCCTGAATCCCAAAACTCTGAAGGCTTTTTCGGAGTCGTGCTGGCCTGGTACATGCGCGGTCTGGATGTGGTCTTCCGCCATCAAAGACTGACCCTTGGCGTGGCCGTGTCCGTGATGCTGCTGACAGTCCTGTTGTGGATAGTCACGCCCAAGGGATTTTTCCCTGTGCAGGACGCGGGCGTGTTGCAGGGCATGGTGGAAGCCGGCCAGGAAACTTCCTTTCAGGCCATGCGCGACCGCCAGCAGGAGATCGCCGGCGTGCTGCTGGACGACCCGGCCGTGGCTGACGTGATCTTTTTGGTGGGAGTGGACGGCATCAACCCGAGCATGAATATTTCCCGGCTCACGGTGAATCTCAAACCCCTTGAAGACCGCGACGCGCGCGCTCCGGCCATTGCCCGCCGCCTGATGAGCGCGGCGCGAAAATTGCCCGGTCTGCGCCTGCATTTACAGCCCGTGCAGGATCTTACCATTGAAGACCGCGTGACATCCGGTCAGTACCAGTTCACTGTGGAGTCCGTTGCCAGGCGTGAACTCGAGGAGCGCGTCCCGTCCCTGGTCGACAAGCTGCGCTCCCGCCAGGAACTGGCGCATGTAAACAGCGATCTGCAGGCGCCCGGACGCATGGTCTGGCTTGACATAAACCGCGATACGGCCGGCCGGCTGGGCATCAGCATGAGCGATATCGACAACGCCCTGTATGATGCCCTGGGGCAACGTCTTGTGTCCACCATCTTTACCCAGACCAATCAGTACAAGGTGGTGCTGGAAGTCGCTCCACGTTTCCGTGAGACCCCGGCCAATCTGGAAAATCTCTATGTACGCGGAACCGGCGGCGCTCCTGTTCCCCTGACGGCCCTGGCCGTTATTGAGGAGCGACCCACGGCCATGACTGTGGCCCGGCAGGGGCAGTTTCCCACAGCGGCGATTTCCTTCAATGTCGCGCAAGGGTATTCTTTGGGCGCGGCTGTGGATGCCGTGCGCGAATGTTTGACCGACCTGCCCGCCGGTCTGCGGGTTGCCTTTCAGGGGGCCGCAGAAGCCTTTGACGGCTCCGGCGCCAATCAGCTCTGGCTCATTTTGGCCGCAGTGGTGACCATGTATATTGTGCTCGGCGTGCTCTATGAAAGTTACATCCACCCCCTGACCATACTTTCCACCCTGCCCTCGGCCGGAGTCGGCGCCCTGTGCGCCCTTATGCTGGGCGGCATGGAATTGGGCGTGGTGGGCATTATCGGCATTATTCTGCTTATAGGCATTGTGAAGAAAAACGCCATCATGATGATAGATTTCGCCCTGGAGGCCGAACGTCATGAAGGATTGTCTTCTCTTGAAGCCATACGCAAGGCCTGCCTGCTGCGTCTGCGACCCATTTTGATGACCACGATGGCCGCGCTGCTCAGCGCCCTGCCGCTCATGCTCGGCCGGGGCATGGGCGCGGAATTGCGTTCCCCCCTGGGCATAACCATGGTCGGCGGGCTCATTTTCAGCCAGGTGCTGACGCTCTTCACCACCCCGGTGATTTATCTGTGGTTTGACAGGCTGAGCCGGCCCGCGCAGGCCAGAGCATAGGAACGCGTCATGCCGCACTCGAAGGATTCGCGCAAACGCTTCGGGCCGGAGTTTCTGCCCTTCAACATTTCCGCGCCTTTCATCCGCCGCCCGGTGGGCACGACTCTGATCACTATAGCTCTGGCTCTGGCCGGAATGACGGCCTTTGGACTTTTGCCCGTGGCCCCGCTGCCGGAGGTGGATTTTCCCATGGTGGTGGTGCGGGCCAGAATGCCCGGCGCCAGTCCGGAAACCATGGCCGCCACTGTGGCCACCCCTCTGGAGCGGGCCCTGGGACGCATCGCCGCCGTCACGGAAATGACTTCTTCCAGCAGTCTGGGATCCACCAACGTGACCCTGCAATTTGATCTTGACCGCAACATAGACGGCGCGGCCCGCGATGTGCAGGGGGCCATCAACGCCGCGCGCTCCACTTTGCCTTCCATGCCTTCCAACCCTTCGTGGCGCAAGGTCAACCCTTCCGGCGCGCCCATCATGATACTTTCCGTCACCTCCGACGTTCTGACCCGTGCCCAGCTGTACGACGCGGCCTCAACCGTGTTGGCTCAGAAGATTTCCCAGATTCCCGGCGTGGGCGAGGTGGTGGTGGGCGGCGGAGCGCTGCCTGCGGTACGCGTGGACGTGAACCCCGGCGCTCTGGCTTCAGCGGGACTGGTTATGGAAGACGCGCGCCGCGCGCTCTTGTCCGCCAACGCCTGCCTGCCCAAGGGCATACTGGAAAACGGCTCGGCCTGCTGGCTTGTCGGCGCCCAGGATCAGCTCGACAGGGCGGAACAGTACCGGCCCCTGATTGTGGCCCAGAAGGAAGGCCGCGTCGTCCGGCTTTCCGATATCGCCGAAGTGAGCGATTCCTCTCAGGATGTGCGCAACATGGCTGTGGTCAACGGCGTGCCGGCCATACTGCTCATCGTGTTTCGGGCGCCGGGGGCCAACATCATAGAAACCGTGGATCAGGTCAAGGCCATGATGCCCGCCCTGCAGGAATGGCTGCCGGCCGGAGCCAGGCTTCAGCAGCGCATGGACCGCTCCGTGACCATCCGCGCTTCCCTGCATGAGGTGGAAAAGAGCCTGCTTATCTCCATCGTCCTGGTGGTGCTGGTCGTTTTCTGCTTTCTGGGCAGCGCCCGGGCAACGGCTGTCCCCGCCGTCGCGGCGCCGGTTTCCATCATCGCCACTTTCGGCGTCATGTATCTATGCGGCTACAGTCTTGACAACCTTTCGCTCATGGCGCTGACGGTATCCACGGGTTTTGTGGTGGACGACGCCATCGTTGTGCTGGAAAACATCACACGCCGCCTGGAAGCGGGCGACACTCCGTTGCGGGCCGCCTTGCGCGGTTCGCGCGAGGTGAGTTTCACGGTAGTTTCCATCTCCGTTTCCCTGGTGGCGGTGTTTACCCCGATTTTGTTCATGGGCGGCATTGTTGGCCGCCTGTTCCGGGAATTCGCCGTGGTTTTGACCACGGCCGTGCTGGTGTCCATGCTGGTTTCCCTGACCACCACGCCCATGATGTGCGCCCATTTGCTCCGGCCCCACGGTGACGGGAGCGGCGGATTTTCGGCTTTTGCGCCGCGGATCGCAGCGCGCTTCGCCGGGCTGCCCTCGAAACTGCTGAACGGTTACGCCAAAAGTCTGACTGTTGTGCTGCGCCATCCGCATCTTGCGCTGTTTTGCCTGGCTCTGGTCATAGCGGGCAATGTCTGGCTGTATGTTATTGTCCCCAAGGGCTTTTTTCCCCAGCAGGACACAGGAGTGATCATGGGCGGCATACGCGCCGATCAGAGCGCGTCCTTTCAGGCCATGCGCGACAAGTTGACGCATCTGGTGGAGGTCATCGGCAAGGACAAGGCCGTGTCCCAGGTTTCGGCCCATATCTCCGGGGGGCGCGGCGGCGGGGGCGTCTTTATTGCCCTCAAGCCTCTGGAGGAGCGCAAGATGAGCGCCCAGGAGGTGATAGGACGGTTGCGCGGCCGATTGTCGGCCGAGCCCGGACTTCAGATTTTTTTGCAGCCCGCCCAGGACATCATGATGGGCGGACGCAGCTCGCGCTCGCAATACCAGTATACGCTTCAGGCGGACAATCTGGCGGAACTGCGCAAGCAGGGGCGTCGCCTCCAGCAGGAACTGTCCCAGAATCCCCTGTTCAGGGATGTGGACAGCGATATTGAGGAGCGCGGCCTGCAAACCGTGCTCACGGTCAACCGCGATGCCCTGTCGCGCCTTGGCTTGACCATGCGTGACGTGGATCAGGCCCTGAACGACGCCTTTGGTCAGCGTCAGGTTTCCGCCATATATGAGGACAAAAACCAGTATTGGGTGGTGCTGGAATACGGTCCCCGCTGGCTGGAAAACGCCGATGCTCTGTCCGTGGTGCGTTTGCCCGGACAAGGCGGGCTTGTGCCCTTGAGGACTGTCGCCGAAATCGGTCCGGGCTTTGCGCCGCTTTCTGTGGCCCATCAGGGACAGTTCGCGGCCGTGACCATTTCCTTCAATCTTGCGCCGGGCGTGGCGCTTTCCCAAGCCCAGACGGAGCTGGAATCCGTTCGCGGACGACTGGCCATGCCCAGCGGCGTGATGGGCAGTTTTCAGGGCACGGCCAAGCTGTACAGCGACACGGCGGCCAATCAGGTCATACTTGTGCTGGCGGCCCTGGCCGCCCTGTACATAGTGTTGGGCGTGCTCTACGAAAGCCTTGTCCACCCCCTGACCATACTTTCCACCCTACCTTCGGCCGGCGGCGGGGCCTTGCTGGCCCTTATGCTCTGCGGAATGGAATTCACCGTCATTGCTCTCATCGGCGTGTTGCTGCTCTGCGGCATCGTCAAGAAAAACGCCATTCTGATGGTGGATTTCGCTCTGGACGCGGAGCGGACACGGAGCCTGCCCCCCGAGCGCGCCATCTATGAAGCCTGCCTGTTGCGTTTCCGCCCCATCATGATGACCACGCTCGCAGCTCTTTTGGGGGCCGTGCCCCTGACCCTGGGCCGCGGCGACGGGGCGGAACTGCGCACGCCCCTGGGGGTGACCATTGTGGGCGGGTTGATTGTGAGCCAGCTTTTGACGCTCTACACCACGCCCGTGGTTTTTCTGGCCCTGGACCGTTTGAGGAACCGCGTGCGGGGCCGCGCGTCTGGAGCGCCTGAAGTTCCGGCGACCTGTTCTTAGGGTTGCCTCCACATATCGAAAGCGCGCAAAATCAGAATATCTATTCCTACCATCCTTTAAGCAGTTCGCCCAGTTTTTCGTGTTCGTCCAAGACGACGGCGCACTTTTCCCAATCGCCGCAGTCCGGGATTTCTCTCTCGTATTTCACGACAAAGGGATTCTTCGTCGGCAGCCTGCTGATGGCGAGTTCGGCCCTGGCTTCGTCGTTTTGGGCGATGGCCACCCACACATCCTCCAGGACATCGGGGATTTGGCCGAACAGGTTGTAGATGCCCTGCAAACGCCCGGACAGTTTGCTGTGTACCCTGTCTTCCACAGAGTCCTTGTACCGCATATTATAGATGTAAATGGAGTCCGCGAGCTGCCCGATGCGTTGGATGCGGCCTTTGCGCTGTTCCAGCCTGGTCGGATTCCAGGGCAGGTCGATGTTGATGAGCGTACCGAGCGCCTGTAGGTTCAAGCCCTCGGAGGCCGCGTCCGTGCCGACGAGGATCGTGAGCTCGCGCGCTTTTACCATGCGCTTGATTTCGTCCTTGACGGTCTTCCGGAACTGGCCGCCTTTGTATATGCCGGATTTGTCGCCGCCGGCATACAAGCCTATCGGCAAATCCGGGAAGTCTTTGGACAGGCGTTCGGCAACGTACAAAGCGCTGTCGAAGTATTGGCTGAACAGGATGCAGCCTTTGTCTTTCCAGGCTCCTTCGTCCTCGACGCCACCGGTCAATATGGCTTTGAGCCGATTGTATTTGGGGTCGGTGTCCGTATTGGATTTCAGGACATTGACGAGCTTTTCCAGACAATCAATTTCCTCGGCGGCGAGTTCCTTGATTTCGCTCGGCTGGGTTTCTTCCGGTTCCTCTTCGTCCTCGGCGGCGACTTCATCATACAGGGACTGGAGCCGGTCTTTGCCCTCGGCTGTCCAGGCCAGCATCTTCCTGGCCGTGTTTTCGCCGGCAAACATCGTGCTGCCGATGCGTTTCAACAGCAGGATGGACATGAAGCCGCCGCCTTTGACCCGCGAGGAAAGCATCCGGCAGAACTCCTCGGCGATGGCGTAAGCCTGCGCCAGATAACCGGAAAGTTCCAGGGCATCGGCGTCGTTTTCGCCGAGCAGACGCACGTTGATTTTCTTCAAGTACGGCTCGCCGGTGTCGCTGTTGATGGCATTTTCCAAGAAATCGCGGGTGCGCCGGACAATGGTGCGCAGGTACGGATTGTGGTTCCTGATGAAGTCGTCATCCCACAGTGCCTTGACCCGGTTTTTCTGTTTTTTGTCCATCCTGTTGAACAACGTTTGTGGGAGAACCGCAACATCTTCGGGGAGATTGAGCTGCGAGCGCAGTATCTCAAAGCTCCTGTCCTCGCTGCCGGGCGGGAACGGGTCGCGGACGATTTCCCAGATTTCCGCGTCGGCGGCGGGATATGGTTCTTCGCCCTGCGCATATTTTATGCCAAGCCCCGGCGTGCGCCGCCAGACGCTGTAAATGTCGCCAAGCACCTTGTCGGCGTCCTGGGGCATCCCCAGGGCGGCGAGCAGGTCAAACGCCTCTATCGGGTCGATCTGCACCGGCGTGGCGGTAGCCAGCAGCAGGCTTTTGGCATGGAACGTGATTTCGTTCAGGAAAGCCAGCAGATTGTTCATCTGGGCCTTGTGCCTGTCCGGGTCCTGGCCGAGGTTTTTCCGGCGCGCCCGGTGCGCCTCGTCCAGGATGACGCAGGAAAAACGCATGGACTTCAAAAGTTCCGCCGACTCGGACTTGCGGGTGATCAATCCCTGCGAAATAATGCCGACTTTGCGCGGGCATTTCAGGATGGCTTTCAGACTGTCGGCGGGATACTCATAACCGTTCTCATCCACCCAAAAACGCCCCGTCCAGACGGCAGAGGGCATGTTGAGCAGGGATTTGAGTTCGTCCTGCCACTGAAACAGAAGTGTTTTGGGGACGATTATCAGCACAGGCTTGTCATCATAAAGCGCAATCAGCTTCGCGCTCATGGCCAGTTGAACGGTTTTGCCCAGGCCCACCTGGTCTGCGAGCAAAAGCCTTGCGCCGCCGCGGCGCTTGTGTTCCTCAAAAGCGCGGGCGACGAAATACTTCTGGTGCGCCCACAGACCGAATTCATTGCGGTAAATGGGTTCTTCGACGGCAACCGCGGCAGCGGCGTCGTTTTCGGCCTCGCGCCAGTCCTTTAGAGGAATTGGGCGGCGTTCCGATACACGCTTTATATCCTCTATCACATAATCGGACAGGGGGACGGCGTGGCGATTATTCCAGAACGCGTCAAATTCGGCCTGCACCCACCGGATGGCATCGGGGTCGCTGTCCTCCCATATCATTTCATAGTTGGTCGTGAACGCGCTTTTTGTTTCGTTCATGCTGCCGAGAAAAGAGGTTTTGCCGCCGTCCGCACAGGTTATTACGCCTGCTTTTCCGTGCATCAGCCCGTATATCTCGTCAGGCAGGACTTTGACTTCCAGCTTGCCGGATTTCAACAGCTCGTATAAGCGCCGGAGCCGATGGGATGCCTCCGGCGTCGTCAGCGGCAAAGCTCCCGTTGCCTGCGGACGGACAGCCGCCCCTACAAAGTCATTCCATTCCTGACGCATGGCGGTCTTGGCAAGCGCAGCGGTTTTCACATCTTCCGGCGACAGCCCCGAATTGCAAATCACCCTGACCTTGCCGACGACGGATTCAATCGCCTCTCCCGCGACCTCCAAAATGGACGAACAGAAATACCCCGCAATCCGGTCATAGCTGACCGCGCCTTGCAGCCTGGCGACGAGGAATTGCTCGCCTAGTTTACTTGTGCGTGTTGAGTACCGGTTCATCCGTTGTTACCTTCGGTTTGGCAGCCGTCTGTCAGTTTGACGGCTATTCATCCTCGTCGCCTTTTGGTTCAAAGAAGTAGTCAAGCTGCTTTTGCGAACCCGGACTCAGGAGCTTTCGTCTGGCAAGCCGCTCTTGCGCCTCTACGAGCATCGTCCGAATCTTCTCCTCGAATTCCGCCTTTGGCGGCAGTGTCGTCCAATACACTGCAACGGCTATCCCGGCCTTGTCCATTTCGAGCATTTCCACTTTTTTGCGGTTAGCCGAGGCGCACAGGATGATACCTATAGGGGCCTTTTCGTTCGGTTTTCGCTCATAAAGGTTGGTGGCATCAAAAGTGTTGCCGTATTTCGCCGCCAATTGTGACGAAAGCTTCGCCACAATCTGCTTGCCGTACTCCGCGCGTTCACCGCTTAGCAAGACAGAACGAATCAAAAAACCGATTTCCCAACGCATGAGCGTGAGTTCACAATTCGCATAAGCGCCGGCGCGGGCTTTTCGGTTTTCAATGATGGAAGCGACGCGATCAAATAATGCAATTTCTTCAATAACACCGCCGTCGCCCACAATAGATATGACATTCTCTTTTTCAGTCATTATAAATTATTACCTCTGTCACTTAAGTCCAAAGCGTATAAAACGCTCGTCTTAATCCTCCGCGTCCTGATCATCCTCGCCCTCATCAAACATGGTCGTTGTCCACCAGCACATAGATATGTTCCGCCATTTGCGCGGCTTCTTTCCAGTGGGGCATATTGGCGATGTCTTTGGCGTCTTTGAGAAAAGAGAGCAGTTGTTTGAGCGTGTCGCGGCTGCCCCAGTAGTCGGGCAGGTTGTTTTTCAGGTGCCACAGGCCTTTGTCCGGTTTTTCGTCCTCCTTGAGCGCGATATGGATGGCGGCCAGAATCAGACGGAGAACGGAGGCCTCGAAGCCGGGAACATCGCTGACTGTGCGCATGGCGAACTCCTGCGGCGTTTTCAGGCGGCAGGTGTTGGCCCGTTCGTTGGCCATGAGCTGGCTGTAGCTTGTGATGGCAAAGCCCCGCGCGTATTCCTGGTAGGTGGAAATCTGGTAATTGCCGTTCTTTTCGCTCTCCAGGCCCTTGATGTAGAACCGTTCGGCGGGGGAGAGTTCTTTCCACAGAAAGCCGTCGAAACCGGCGGGGATAATGCAGTCGTAGGCCTGTTTCTTCGCCCGCTCAATGAGGGCGACGACTTTGGAGTTTTTCGGGTCGTTGATGGCTTTGTCCAGTTCGTAGTCCAGGTCGATCTCGCCGATGGACGAGTACGATGTCAGCGCTTTCAGGCTGGCGGCGTAGGCGGCCAGCACATAGTCCGGGTCGGAGAAGTTGGGGTCGTCCTTGTCGTCAAGCTTTTGCATGCTTTCGATCTGGCTGTAGACTTCATTCTTGATGTCGGCGTTGATTTCGTCCAGGAAGGCTTCGCTGGCGCCGGCGCGCTTGCGCAGAACGAGCAGCACCGTACCCTTGACGTAGTTGCCGTCTTTCAGCCCGCTGGCGTCTGTTTCCGTGGCGATGTTCCAGGCCGCCGTGACTTTCAATCCGGATTTCCACATGATCAAGGCCAGTTGCGCCCAGACGGCCGGGTCGGAATGGGTGAACATCACCACCTGCATCCCGTTGTCCGGCATATGGTTCGTCAGGTTCGTGTAAATCTCGATCATGCTCTGCGCAAAACTCTCGCCGCCGCGCACGGCCAGGACGCGCTTATTATCGGAGTACCAATCTGGGAACGCTTCTTTCAAAAGTCGTTTATCCCAGGCAAGGAAAAACTCTGTTAATTCATGATAGTTTACTGCATCGGCATATGGTGGATCAGTAATCCAAAAATCGGCAGAGTCATCTATTGATCTCGCATCGTTCGGTAAGCAAACAGATTTTTTGCTTGTAGTATATGAGTTTATGTCGTAAAACCAAGATGTTGAAGCACCGTATAGACTTCGTGTACCCCAATTCAGCATAGTATTGAGAGCTTGATTATAGTAAGTCTGCTCTGATTTTTCGTTTCCAATTCCGGGATTCCAGCGGCAAAGACGAGAATTCCAGTCAATACACTTATGAAATCCAAGAATACCGCTGACCTTGATGGTTGCATCATTTGATTTTCCAATAACGCTGGCTAGATAGCTCAACACTAACAACTGCCGCGCATTAAACAAGTGATTCCAATGCGACCAACCGCGCTCTCGTATGAGTTGGTCGGTGTTGTAACCGCTTTCAATCTCCATAGATGGCACAAGTCCTTGCTCCTGCCACTGGACGATGTTTTCCGCGACTATGCGGCGCACTCTTTCCTCATTCTGCAAATCCCGTTCGTTCGGGGCGCGGTAGTAGCGTTTGGTTTTCTTCTTGCCGTTTTTGATGTACTCGTGTTCATAACGCACGGCGTACAACCGCTCCTGAAACACATCGTCAGTGCGCGGTTCAAACTCGCTTTTCTCCCAGCGGCGCAGACCGTAAACTGTATTCCCATTATCGTCCTTGCGGTCGCGGCGCAACACGCTAATCGGCGTGGCTTTGCCGCAATGGGGGCAAAGCAAGCCCTTTGAAGTTGCCGTGCCTTGGCCTGCTGATTTAATTTCGTCCGCATTCGCGCCAGTCTTTACGGAAATATCGTAGTAGTCTCCTTTTTTATTCAATATCGCGACAGTCTTAGTTCCCTTGCCGATAACCCAAGAGGGAGCCATGGGCACGTGTGCACCACACTCAGGGCAAACCGCTTCCACACAATATAAATATGAAACAGCGCGGTCGCCCTTTTCGTTATGTTCTATGCCAAGTTCTGTTATTTCTTTGTCGACGGCGTCATAGACTTCCTGTTGAAACCGACGTATTTCTTGAATCTCTGTGTCGCTCGCACCGCAAATGTTTATAGCCGCCCATGTTAAAAGCCCCGCGATGGGGTTGAGGTCGGATGCGTATACCTCAAGCCCCATTCGCGCCGCTTCAAACGGTATGGAACCGCCGCCGCAGAAACAGTCGCCGATGACGGCGTTCTTGCCGAATCTCTTTTCCGCAAGTTGCCGCATCAGCTCTTGCAGGGAATGCGCGTTTGTTTTCAGGTGGTGGTTAATCTCATTCCAGACAAAATCGTCGGCAGGGCGCTCAAACTGTTCAGGACGGACGCAGGCTTTAATTTTTTCATCATAGCCGAGACTTTCAAAATCCCGATAGAGTTCTTTCTCCCGCTCGTGCCAGTAGTTGTCGCTTTTGTCCTCCCAGGCCATATGGCGCAACCAAAGCCCGTGTTCATCCATACTCATTATTTTGAGAAATATTTCCATATCCCGGCGCGGATTCTCGCTTGCGGGCATAAGACAGCCAAGAATGGCGGCGCGTACCAGCACAAGCGGCTTGCGTCCCCACCATTTGCCAAGACCTGTAAGTGTCTGGCCGTTGTTTGCTTTCCGCTCCTTGTAGCTCTCCTTCGAGAGCTTCGACACCGGAAACTGACGCTCTATGAATGAAGTCATGCTTTCACTCATAATCATTGATGAGTTGCGGGATTCCATCTTGCATGACTTCCCAAATAAGATTCCAATCTACGCTGACATAGTCATGCGCCATGATATTGCGCAGTCCGCGTATTTTCGCCCAGGGAATTCCAGACTGTTGAAGTTTGAATTCTTCAGGCAGTCTATTCTGAAACTCGCCAAGATTGATGAAACACATTCCGGCTGCGTTCTGCAAAAGGGCGTCGTTCAAGAAGCTGTCCCGATCACAGCGTTCGGAATAATCACGCAGGTTTTTCGCGTACTCAAGCATTCGCATGACGTGCTGTCTGGTTCGGCTTAGCGCCATAGCATTTCACCACACTTTCTAAAATAAGATAGCTGTTTTGTTAAAGGAAGTGGAATGACATCCACGTCTATCCCAAGAGCTTCCGTCAAATCACAGGATAAACCCAAAGCGGGACCTCCCCAGTTGCGCGGCGCATCGGGCCCGAACTCGACCAGCAAATCCAAATCGCTGCTTTCGATCTGTCTCCCGCTGGCATAAGAACCGAATAAGTAGGCATTCTTGATATGGTATTGATCGGCGAATCTTTTTATCGCCTCACGTATTTCATTGTAATTTACCATCCTTAATCCTCCCGATCTCCCCAAATGTCGTCAAACAACGACAACTGCCGCCGTTCCACCACCGGATTCTCACACAAAGCGAAACGCAGCGCCTTGCGCCAGCCTTTCCGGTCGGCGATCTCCCCGGTGGCGGCGTTGGTCATGGTATAGAGCCACCAGCGTTCCTCCGGCATCAGCCC
>JAISTW010000045.1 GCA_031272405.1 Desulfovibrio sp.
GAGAACCTCCGATGAACTTTTATCGGCGGTAGGAATCGCCTTGGGTATGGTTACAGCCAAAGATGCCAAAGGCTGGTTTGAATCTTGTGGATATATAAAATGAAAGTTAAACTGCTCTAATATGACTCTGGCACTGTTCGGGAGATTTCGGGTCAACGGTAATATCGATGAACTTTTATCTCTTATAAGGTGACACCCTCCGGGCGATGAATTTTCAGTTTTCGCCGACGCGGTAAAAGAAATATTGGCCCATTGTTTGCATATCGTGACAGCATCAGGAGATTGCGTCAAAAACGGGGCAGAGGATGGCATTTCGTTTCAACATGCAGAGGGTGCTCGATTACCGCGAGCAGCTTGAGGAAGAAGCCAAGGTGCGTTTGGCCCGTGCCCTGCAGGCGCAACTTGAGGCGAAACAGCGTCTTGAAAGCCTTGAGGCGCAGTTGCGCGAAGCGCGGAAGACAGCGCGTGAAACGCTGCTCAGGGACGCCGCGGAGCGCTGGCTGCATGAAGGCTATGTCAAAGGTTTGAGCGGGGACGTGAAGGCCGCCGCCCTGCAGGTTCAGATGACGGGCGCAATGGTGGACGAGGCCAGAAAATTGTTGACGGAACGGTCTATTGACAAGAAAATCCTGGATAAACTCAAAGTGCGGAAAAGAGACCAGTACAGACATGACGAACGGATGAGGGAGCAACACGCCAATGACGAAACAGCGACACTGCGTTACAAAAGTCCGACTTTCTAGTTTCCTCCGTTTTCTGGCCGGGCTTTGTCTGCTCAAACTCTGCGTGGTGGGTCTGCTCGTGCTGGATCTGCCCCAATTCCCCGGCGAACGGACGCGGGCCGGCAAGGACGTTGCCGAAATCCGCCTGACGGAATCTCGACACGCCGTATCCGGCGGCGGCGCGGAGACTGTTCCCGCGACTGAAGAAGGGACGCCGAAGGCGGGCGGCGGCACGCTCTACATGGCCGCGGTCACTCCTTCTGAAAAAAAAGAGGATTCCGTCCAGGCACCCGACACGCAATCCCGTTCCGCAGCGTTAACCCCCGGCGCGGGCCTGAGCGCCGCAAACTCCGTAAATTCTCCGCAAAAGTCGCCCCGGGACCCTTTGCTCGCCGCTGGCCAGGGGCGCAAAGCCGAGCAAAACAGCGAATCCCTGTTGGACATGCTGGGCCTGACCCATTTGCCCATTCCGGCTCTCGGCGGGGTCAGGACGGCTGAGGCGGCCCCCTTTGACATGCCTGCGCCCGCGGCGTCGCAAGGGGCATCTCCCTTTGCCCCGGCGGAACAGGCCGCCCCGCTGACCATGCCTGGCGCGCCTCCCATTCCGTCCAACATTCCGCGTGGGCAGGGCGTCTCAGGCGAGCCGCTCGCGCCGCGCAGCAGCCAACAGGGCATGCCGCCTTTGCCTCAGGCCCAAGGCGGGTCTTCCCCGCGTTTGACCCCCAACATAACCACGCAGACCATGCCGGAAGATCCCAACACCAAGGCTCAGGAGCTGGCGCGCCAACAGCAGGACATGCTCATGCTCCGCCAGCAGATGGACGACAGACTGAAGGACATTGAGAACGCCGAACGGAAAATGAAGGACATGATCCGTGAGGCCAAGGGGCTGGAAGACAAGAAAGTGCGCCACCTTATCCTGATGTACGCCAACATGAAGCCCAAGGTGGCCGCCAAGGCCATTGAAAGCCTGGACGAACGGGTAGCGGTGCGCATCCTCTCCGGCATGGTGCCCAAACAGTCCGGAGAAATCCTCACCTACACCAGTCCGGAGAAAACGGCCAAACTCACGGAACTGCTGACCCGTATACGGATGCCTGAAGAATAGCTCATGCGTCTGAAACTGCTTCTGGCCTATACGGGAACGCGTTACCACGGCTGGCAGATACAGGAAAAGCCCAACCCGCCTCTCACGGTGCAGGGGGAACTTGAAGCGGCTTTGGGGAAGATCGCCGGTCGACCGGTACGCGTATGCGGTTCAGGCCGCACGGATGCCGGCGTGCATGCCAAGGGGCAGACGGCGCACTGCGACGTGCCCGTTGCCAAAGAGATTGACTGGCGGCGCAGCCTCAACGCCCTTTTGCCGCGTGACATACGCGTCATCAGAGCCGATGCGGTCAGGCCGGATTTTCATGCCCGCAACGATGCCGCGCAAAAAACCTACCACTATCAGTTCTGGCAGGAGCGGAACTTTTGCCCGCCTGAACTGCTCCCCTTTGTCTGGCCGTGCGGGCCGCTGGATGTGGAAGCCATGCGGGCGGCCTTGCCGCATCTTGCAGGCAGGCGGGATTTCGCCGTCTTTCGCAACGCCGGCGCTGACGGCGGCTCCACCTGCCGGACTGTTTTCAGCGTGGAACTCACGCCGCTGCCGCCGCAGGAACATTACCCGCCACACAGGCCGGCCTTGTGTTTCAGCGTGACGGCCGACGGATTTCTCAAGCAAATGGTGCGCAATATGGCCGGATTGCTGGTCGCCTGTGGGCGAAAGCGGATTGATCCGCGTTTGGTGCCGAAATTTCTGGACGCGCGCGACCGTGCCGCCCTGCCCAGTCCCACGGCCCCGGCCTGCGGCCTGACCCTTGTTTCCGTGGACTATCGAAGCGGTCACTCATTTCATTCCTGATCCGCCCTGCTGACGCCCCTCTTCCCACAGCTTGCGCTCTTCATTGATGCGCCGGACAAGCTCGCCCAGATTCTCCACGGCGGTCAAGCGAAAGCCGTCTTCGCCCGGGCTCACGCGGCCCAGCACCGGATAGCTTTCGCCGTTGCCGTGATCAAGCACGACAAAAGGCACAAGCCAATCATTGCCTTCGGCGCGGGCCTGGCCGATATCCCGAATTTCCTTGCGCCCGATGGAAGCATCGGCGAAAAGAGGCGCCAGAAGTCCCTGGGCGGCCCTGCCGTTGGACGGACGCCCGGCAAAAGTCCCGGAGGCTATGCCGTTCAGCACAAAGGCCTTCGTTTCGGCGACAAGCAGGGCCCGCACCTGCTCGCCGGCCGTATTGCGCATGGCTGCCGGCGAAAAAAGCAGGGCCAGCAGGGGCGGAATATCCCCTGTCTTTTGCATGGCCTCCACTTCGCGCAAAAAGGCGGTGAAGCCGGTGTTCAGGATGGCGTCCACATCGGCCAGCCTCTGGAACGCTTCCGTATCGGCGTCTTCCACGGCATGGTTGATCCGGACAAGACAGTCGGCGGCGCGCTCGGCTTCTCCGGCGGGAGACGACGCAACGAACACCGGGACAAGAAGGAAAAGCAGAAGAAAAAAAAGGCCGCTTCTCAGCATGATTGTTCCGGCAGGCGCCCCTTGAGAAGCAGAGGCAGGCCGCAGGAGACAAAAACGGCCGAGCTGCAGGCGCGGGCCAGATGCTGGTTGGCAAGCCCCAGGGCATCCTGAAAACGCCGCCCGACGCGGTTCGGCGGCACAAGCCCAAGACCGGCTTCCGCGCTTACCAGAGCGGCCGGGATACGCAGGCTGCCCAGGTATTCCGTGAACTCGGCGATGCGGATCAGGCACTGCTCCTGCTTCAAGCCTTCACGCAGCATATTGGCCAGCCACGAACTCACGCAGTCAAAAAGCAGCACTCCGGGTCTGTCCGCGCCGTGCGCAGAAAAATACGCCTGCAGGGCCTCACGCGGTTCCAGGCCCTCTTCAAGGCACTCCCAGGTTTTGCCTCGCTCCGCCTTGTGCAGGGCCACGCGCGCCGTCATCTCGGCATCGTCCGGGATGCAGGGGGCGATGAAAAGACGTTTCGGAGCCTGCTCCCGAGCCCAGCGGAGCGCCAGCGAACTCTTGCCGCTGCGCACGCCTCCCACAAACAGCAAAAGGGGCACGGCCTCCGGGGCCGTCTCCTCGGTCACATCCATTGTATCCGCGTCAGCCGTCATACGCCTTCCGTCAGGGTCGTCCGTTGGCCGCCGTAGCGGATGTTCCTTCCTGGGCGCAGCGCCGCGCCAGGTCGCGCAGGACGCCGGCGGCGCTTCCCGCCGCGGCCAAAGACTGCGTTGTGTCATGCAGACGGCGTTCCACCCAGTGGGCGAGAAAAAGCAGGGTGTCGTCATCCAGCGACTGCCCACCCCCCTTGCGGATATCCGCCAGCAGAACCCGCTGGGCGGCTTCCCTTTCGTTCAGCGTCGCGCGGTAACGCGCACTCAGGGCATTTACGCGCGACTGGGCGGCCTCAATGCTCGACTGGGGGGCCTTGTCTTCCCGCAACTGGTCGAGCTCGAAAACAACCTGCATCATTTCGGCGTTGACATTGACCGCGTCCTGCGCGGCCCGATCCAGCTTTTTCAGCCGCCCGCTCAAATCAGGCAGATTCGCCACACCTTCAAGTCCGCCGGCCAGCAAAACGCTGCGGCCGGACACAGCCATAAAAAGCTGCCGCGTCTGCTCGGGCGTAAAGGATTTTTCCTCGCTGCAGCGCTTCAGGGCTTGCAGAAAACGGTCCACATACAGCCCATACAGGGCCTGGATCATGGCCGGAGAAAACACATAGCGCAATACGCCGGCCCTGTTGCCGGCCGGCCGGCCTTCCGTGGAAAATCCCGTCATCTTCGCGCCGTAGCGCTGGTTGATCCCCTGGACGCCCAGGGTCAGGGAGCCGGAGTTATGGCCGGGCTTGTAACGACTGACGATATAGGCGGCCAGGTCTTCAACGAAATCCGGGCGTACGGTCTTGTCTTCCGTGACTTTGGGCGCGATGGGCTGCACCGGCTTTGCCGCGGCGGGCGCAGAAGAGGCGACAACGACGACCGGCCCCGGCTTTTGATCGGCGCTGTGTTCCGGCGGCAGGGTTTTGTCCACAGGGGCGGCCACGCTCCCCTGCACAACGCGCCCCGACGCGCCGGACGGCGTCGCGGCATTTCCTTTTTGGGACGCCCCCACAGGCGGCAGGGGCGGCGCGCCGCGCAGAATATCGCCCATGCCCGCCAGAAGCGTCCCCTGCGTCAAGCTGTCAAGCGTCGCCGCGGCCTGGCCGCGCAAAGCCCCGCGCTCGCTGTCGTCGCGGGTCAGCCAGAAGGCTGCGCCGCCAACCAGCAGCAAGGCCAGAACCGCCGTCAGCGCGAGCCCGCCGTATTTTTTGGGCCTCGGTTGAGGGAGTTTGTCCGGCAAGGGAGACGCGGCGGCAGGAGTATATCCCGGTGATCGCATGTGATGCTCTCCTCGCTTGTTTTTGCCGTTTTTGCGCCGCCGCGTTGACGGCGGCGCGAAAACAGCACGATGGGGCTAAAACATGAAGCGCAGCCCCAGCATGAACTCATTGTTATAGGGATCGTTGGAAATCTCAATTTTGTGTCCGCGCACTGTGGTGCTCACTTCATTGTAGCCGAGATGCATGAAGCGATAGCCGAGATCCACAGCGAAATTTTCGTTGAAGTTAAAGGCCACGCCGGCCCCCAGGTTCCAGGCGAAATTGGTGAAGCGGTCGTCCATGGAATGCCTTGTGCCGTCGTGTTCGACGGCGTCATAGCCTGTGTAGTTGAAGGCCAGGCCCAAACCGGCGCCCACATAGGGAGTGAACGCCGTGTTGTTGTGGAAATCCCAGTACAGGTTGGCAAGGAGCGTGGAATTGTTCCAAACGCCCTTGATGCTGGGCACGTACGCCGCGTCGCTGTTGCTCCAGCTTTTCTCGCTGTTGCCCCGCAGGGCGAATTCGGCTTCAACGCGCAGGGGCACCATCTGCTGCGGCCAGAAGTCATAGCCGGCGGCCAGGCCGCCGCCCAGGGTAAACTGGCTGTAACTGTCCAGACCGGAACCCTGCAGGTACGAAGAGCGGCTCATGGTGCCGGTATTTTGAAAAGACATGAGAAATTTCGGCGCAAGATACATGCCCGTCCCTTCCGCCGCCGCCCAGCCCGGAACAAGCAGGGCGCAAAACAAAGCCAGGACGGCTATAACGCGTTTCATGACAAACCTCCTTGAAGTATTCCCTTCCATTTTTGAAAACCGACGACAATGCGGAGCTCGGCGCTCCAGCCTCGTCGGAATTTTTACTCTTGTCGTTTTTTTAGAAATTGTCAAGAAATTTGCTGGAAATTTTCAAGAATTTCCGCGCGACGCGACGCCGGACGGATGAAAGGCGGGCGATGTGCGGGATGTTTTCCGGAGAAAGGGCGGATGAAGCCTATCCGCCCAAATAGGCGGCCATGATTTCCGGTTTTTGCAGCAGTTCTTCGGCCAAACCTTCGGCGACGATTTCGCCGGTGTCCAGCACGTAACCCCTGTCGGCCACCTGAAGCGCCAAACGGGCGTTCTGTTCCACGACGACTATGGTCAGACCGTCGGCATTGAGCTGTTTCAGGGTGCGGAACATATCGTACATGATGAGCGGGGCCAGTCCCATCGAGGGTTCGTCCAGAAGCAACACGGAGCATTTGGTCATCAGGGCGCGGCCCACGGCCAGCATCTGCTGCTCGCCGCCGGAAAGGGTATCGCTGCGCTGCCGGGCGCGTTCGGCAAGGCGGGGGAACATGTCAAAAATATAGTGTATTTCCTTGACCGTGTTTTCTTTTCTGCGCGTCCAGGCGGCCAGTTGCAGGTTTTCCAGCACGGTGAGGTTGCCGAAGATGTGGCGGCCTTCGGGCGCCAGCGTCATTTTGAGGTCGGCCACGATGCGATGGGCGTCCATGCCCAGAATGGAAACGCCGTTGAACTGTATGTCGCCTCCGGTCACAACGGGGGACTCCGGGGGCGTCAGCCGCATCAGGGCCTTCAGCGTCGTGGATTTGCCCGCGCCGTTGGCTCCGATCAGGGTGACGATTTCGCCCTTTTCCACATGGAAGGAAATGCCGTGCAGGGCTTCAATTTTGCCGTAAGCGGCTTTCAAGTTGCTGACGCGTATCATCAGAGCGCTCCGTCGCCCAGATAGGCCTTGATGACATCCGGATCCTGCCGGATTTGCTCCGGCGTCCCTTCGGCGATGGCGCAACCGAAATCTATGACGGCCAGCCGCTGGCACAGGGACATGACCACTTTCATCTGGTGTTCTATCATCCAGATGGATATTTTGAATTCGTCGTAAATCCAGCGTATATGGCGGATCAGTCCCTCCACGTCCGCGGAGTTGAGCCCGGCCGCCGGCTCGTCAAGCAGAAGAAGTTTGGGGTTGCCAGCCAGGGCCCGGGCCAGTTCCACCCTCCGTTGCAGCCCGTAGGGCAGATTCTTGGGCAGCTCGGCGGCGTATTCCGTGAGATCCATGATTTCCAAAACTTCGCGGGATCTCTTCTCGATGGCCTTTTCCGATTGACGAAATTTTTTCGTGCGCAGCACGGCGCTCCAGAAACTGTAGTCCAGCCAGGCGTAGCGGGCCAGACGTATGTTGTCCAGCACCGTCATGTCGTTCCAGAGCCGGATGTTCTGGAACGTGCGGGCCATGCCCATGGCCGTCACCACATGCGGCTTCAGGCCGTTGACGCGCTTTCCGCAAAAGACGATGTCGCCTTCCGTGGGTTTGTAAAAACCGGACACGATGTTGAAGACAGTGGTTTTTCCGGCGCCGTTCGGGCCGATCAGGCCGACAAGTTCACGCTCCTCCAGGCGGAAGGAAAAATTCGACAGCGCCTGGAGCCCGCCAAAGCGTTGCGTCAGACCATTGATTTCCAGAAGGGACACGGCTTTTTTCTCCCGGGCCGGGATTACCTGAACGTTATCCAGCGCCTCAGGCGTGGGAAAACATGGGTCAATTCCCTGTTGCCGAGGAAGCCTTCGGGCCGGAACTGCATGAGCAAAATCAGCACAAGGGGTATGATGACCCATTTCCAGACCTGACTCAATTCATAGCCGACGGGCAACAGATTCACGGCGTGCAGAATGTCGTTGAGCCAGGGAATGACGAAACGCAGCGACTCGATGAGCAGGGTAAAGGCGACGGCGGCCATCAACACGCCGGAAATGGAGCCCATGCCGCCAAGATAGACCATGACCAGCCCTTCGGTGGACTTGAGTATGTTGAAGGCCTGGGCGTTCACGTAGCCGTAGACATGGGCGTACAGGGCGCCGGAAAGCCCGGCCAGTCCGGAGGAGACCATAAAGGCCATGATCTTGACCCGGTTGGTGTTCACCCCCATTATCTCCGCCGCGACCTCGTTCTGACAGACGGCGGAGATGCCCTTGCCGTAAGTGCTCGTCATCAGGCGGTAAATCATCATGACGCAGACGAAAAGCCCGATGATGGTCCAGATGAGCATCCAGGGCGCGTCCGCCACGTCCGACATGGCGTTGACGACCTTCTTCATGCCGGAAAAGCCGCGCGGCCCGCCGATGGCGTCAATGTTCTCCACGAGGGAGATGATGATGTAGTTGGCGGCTATGGTTATGATGGCCAGATAGTCGTCCCGCGTGTGGAAGGAGGGCAAGGCCACAATCAGCCCGAACAGGGCCGCGGCCAGGCCGGCCCCGAGAAGCGCCAAGGGAAAGAGAAAGGGGGCCAGTTCCGGGCCGAACAGCGCCGGGCCGAACAATTTGCTGTTGGTGAAAAAAGCCGTTGAAAGCAGCGAGCCCACATAGGCCCCCACACACATGAAACCGCCGTGTCCGCAGGAAAACTCGCCCATATAGCCGTTCACAAGGTTCAGGCTCACGGCGAATATGCAGTTGATGCCCATAAAGGTGATCACGGTCAGCATGTACTTGTCCAGCGCGCCTGTCTGGGCAAGTACCACCAGAACGACGGCGGCAGCGCAAAAAAGGGCATTGAGGGCGTAACGCTGCATGGGGATTTCCGTCTGGTTTTTCCGGTCTCAGATCTTGCTGGTTGCCGGCTTGCCGAAAATGCCCGTCGGCCACTGCCAGAGTATGACCAGGAGTATGGAGAAGGCAAAGAGATCACGGAAGGTGGAAGGCAGAAAGGCCGCCACCATGACCTCGACAAAGGCCAGCAGAAAACCGCCGACAAAAGCGCCGCGTATCTCGCCGATGCCGCCGACGACGGCGGCGATGAAGGCTTTCCACCCGGTCATGGCCCCCATGTACGGCTCCAGCACCGGGTAGGACATGGCGAAAAGCATGCCGCCGAGACCGGCTATGCCGGAACCCAGAACAAAGGTGAAAACAATGACGCTGTCCAGGGGAATGCCCATGAGCGGCAGGGCGAACTTGTCCCAGGAAACGGCACGCATGGCCATGCCCAGTCGTGTTTTGGTCACGACGAACTGCAGGAACAGAAACACAAGCACGGCTGCCAGAATGACCCAGAGTTTGAGATTGGTGACGGCAATGCCGCCGAAATCGTAAACGCTCTTGTCCAGCAAGACAGGCAAGGTCTTGCGGCTTGCGCCGAGCAGCGCCAAATTGCCGTTTTCCAGAACAAGGCCGCACATCAGCGCGGTGATGACCACATAGAGCCTGTGGGCGCCCCTGCGCATCAGGGGCCGGTAAGCGATTCTCTCCAGGGTCACGCCCACCAGAGAAGTGAATATCATGGTCAGGGGGATGGTCAGCGCCAGAGTCAGCTCCCGGGAAAAACCGAACAGGCCGTCCGGGGCCAGAAAGGCGGTGGAAATGAAAAAAGCGAGATAGGCCCCGACCATGAAAATATCGCCGTGGGCAAAATTGATGAGGCGCAACACGCCGTACACAAGGGTATAGCCCAAGGCTATGAGGGCGTAAAAGCTGCCCCATTGCATGGCGTTGACGCACTGCTGCAGAATGAATTCCATGCCTTTTCCTGTCCCGCGCCGCCCCGGGGCGGCGCGGGACACCCGATTATTTCTGTTTCGGGCAGACGGATTCCTTGAAGGTGAAATCGCCCTTGTCGTCAATGGCCACAATAACGGCGCACTTGACCGGATCGCCCTGCTCGTCGAAGCGCATGTCACCGGTAATGCCCTTGAAGTTCTTGACCGAGGCCAGATTTTCGCGGATCAGCTTGCGCGTTTTACGGACATCGCCTTCCACCTTGCCAGCTTTCTGGATCGCGCCGGCCACCAGGGCGACGGCGTCCCAGGTCAGAGCGGCCACATCGTCCGGCACGTAGCCGAACTTCTTGTTGTACTTGTCGATGAATTCCTTGGTCGCCCCCGTGGCGCCAGCGGCGGCGTAATGGGTGGAGAAGAACTGGCCTTTGCAGGCGTTGCCGCACAATTTCATCAGTTCGGCGGAGCCCCAGGCGTCGGAGCCCATGAAATGCCCCTTGTAGCCAAGGTCACGGGCCTGCGGCACGATGAGGGCGGCGAAGCTGTAATTCTCGGGCAGGAAGATGAAATCCGGCTTGGCGGCTATCATCTTGGTCAACTGCGCCGAGAAGTCCTGATCCTTGGGACCGTGCGACTCAAAGGCGATCACGGAATTTTTGCCGTGAAGGGCTTCCCAGGCGTCCCTGAAGTTGTCGGCCAGGCCCTTGGAGTAATCGTTGGAGATTTCAAAAAGCACGGCGGCCTTTTTGGCCTTGAACTGCTTTGTGGCGAAGTCCGCGACGACAGGCGCCTGGAAGGGGTCAAGAAAGGCGGCGCGGAAAACCCAGGGGCGATCTTTGGTGGCGTCCGGATTGGTGGACCAGGGGGTAATCATGGGCGTTTCGTTGTCGTTGGCCACGGCGCCGGCCGGCACGGCCTGGCGCGAAGACTGCGGGCCGATGATCGCCAGGACGCCGTCCCGGTCAATGAGTTTGAGCGTCACATTGACGGCTGTTTCCGGCTTGGACTCGTTGTCCTCGAAAATGAATTCCAGCGGGTATTTCTTGCCGCCCACCTCAAGGCCGCCCTTGGCGTTGACTTCATCCCTGTACATCTCCGCCGCGAACTTGGTGGACTCTCCCACCTTGGGAATTTCCCCGGTCAAAGGGATGGGGAAACCGATTTTGATGGTCTGTCCGGCAAAAACAGCGCCCGCTGTGAACAGCGTCATCACGCAGGTCAAGGCAAAAGAAATCATGTGTTTCATTAACATGGGAACTCCTTGTATTTCACGCACACGTTACACAAGCGCGGAGCCGCCGCACATCTTTGTCGCCCCGCCGCAAAACAGTCCTATAACCCGTCAAGGGCATCTTTTTCAAGACAAATTTGCGGGGTTTCCATAAAAAACATGACGCCGCGCCCCAAGCTTCGCCCTACATGGGATGATCCTTGATGTACGCGAGCCGTTCATACATATCGCAGCCCAAATTATAGGGTTCAGGGGCCGTTTTGCCGTCCGCGCCGCGTTCCATGAGCGCCCTGACTTTTTCCGGAGTAGCGGGCAGCTCAAAAATCCTCACGCCCACGGCGTCGTACAGGGCGTTCAGAATGGAGACGTGCGGCGCGCTCTGGAAGCCCTCGGAACATCCCGTGGATCCGAAGGGGCCGATTTCACGGTGTGTCTCGTGCGGGATGATGGTGAAGTCATCCGGAATATCCGTGCATTTCGGAATGCCAGCGCCCAGCAGGGTGCCGTGCTTTTGCATGTCGGAGTAGTCCTCGCTCAGGGCGAAGCCCACGCCGTGGGAATATCCGCTCCACAGCTGCCCCTTGTAGCCTTGCAGCGATCCCACCTTTCCCGCGTCCGAGACGACGGTGGCGGCAAGCACCCTGGTTTTGCCGGTCTTCACCTCCACTTCCACCTCGGAGAGGGTCAGAACATAATTCTGCCCCACATTGCCCTCGCCGAGTCCGGTATTTTTGTCGATGCCGGTGTATTTCACGTCAAACACTCCCCGATATTTCACGGGAATGCCCTCGGCCTTCATTTCGGCGCAGCTGCGCCAGGAACCGTCTGGCTTGCGCATGGCGTTCATAAGCTGCTCCGCTCCGTTCAGAATGGCCATGCCCTCGCTGTTGTGGGACCGGCTGCCCGCGGTGGATCCGTGATCGGGGCAGACGCCCGTGTCGTTCACGACGAGTTTGATCTGCTCCGGTTTCAGTCCCAGGGGACGCAGGGCTTCATGGACGTTGACGAGAGTCCCGATGTCGGAACCCTGTCCCATATCCGCCCAGGTGTTGTAAATTGTCACCGATCCGTCTTCATTCAGTTCCAGGTCGATCTCGCAATGATCGGAGGCCCGACCGACGTGGTAGCCGCCCCAGGACAGGCCGACGCCGCGTTTCTTCTCGGCGGTGCTTTCCTTCGCCGCGCGGGCTTTCGCTTTTTCGTAGTATGGCCGCATGACGTCCATCATGGATTCCATGGGGTATTCCCGGTAAGGCACGCCGGTGGGGCTGAGATCGCCGGGCCTGGCGATGTTCAGGTAGCGGAACTCAAAAGGATCCATGCCTATTTTCTCGGCCATCATATCCATGATCTGTTCGCTTGCGGTGTAGATTTGCGGCGAACCGTACGAGCGGAAGGCGATGCCGAAATTGTGGTTGGAGAAGACGATCTGCGCCAAACCCCACAGATTGGGCACTGAGTAGGGGTATCCGTAAAAACGCACCATTTTCGCAATCAGCCCTGAAGCCCTGTCGCTGTACGCGCCGTGATCAACGCCCACATGGAAGTCCATGGCGGTGATTTTGCCGCGCTCGTCGCAGGCCATGCGGATGTTGGCGTGCGTCGCCGAGCGTTTGCCGATGAAGTGCTGGTTCTCTGTCCAGTCAAAAACCAGGGAAACCGGCGCGTTCAGGGCCAGGGCGCTGACCGCCGCCAGCCCGTACGTGCAGGAGGACATCGAGTACCCGAAGCTAGCCCCCACGGCGTTCTGGATGATGCGGATCTTTTCCCTGGGCAGACCGATGCCCTTGGCCAGATCGCCCTTGGGGCCGTATAGATACTGGCTTTTGCAGAGAATCACCACGCCGCCGTCCTGAGGGTAGGCCTGGGCCGCATCCGGCTCAAGAGCCAGATGGGGCTGCCGGGTGGTGTAAAAGCTCCCCTGCACCATGTATTTGGCCTTTTTGAACTCCTCCCGGGGGTCCTTCCCCTTGAACAGCGGCTGCTCCATGTAGAGGTTGGGGTGGTCCTTGTGCAGCGGCGGCGTATCCGGTTTCACGACATCCAGATAATTCAGGTAGGCCGGGAGGTCTTCCCAGTCCACCTCCACCACGGCGGCGGCGGCTCTGGCCTGCTCCCTGCTGTGCGCGGCCACGACGGCCACAACGTCGCCGTAGCGGTGCACGATGTCCTCGGCGATGATCGGGCGCTCGTCGCAGTTCCCGTAGACGCGCACCCCGGCTATGCCGTTGGTGATCCTGTTGGTGCCCCTGACGTCTTTGGCCGTGATGACCTTGACCACGCCGGGCATGGCCTCCGCCCTGGAGCAGTCCAGGCGTTTGATCCTGGCGTGATGTCTTTTGGCCATGACCACCGCCAGATGGTATGACCCCTCGGGCATTTTCATCGCGACGTCGGGGCCGAAATCCGCCGCGCCCAGCACCTTGGCCAGGGCTGTCGGCTTGGGGTAGTTGGTGCCGTATATGCGGCCGTCCTCGGGAACGGCGAAAGCGATGTCCTGCATGGTTTTTTCGCCGCGCAGCACGGCCGCGGCCTCCATGACCGCGTCCACGATGGGAATGTACCCGGTGCAACGGCACAAATTGTTGTGCTTGCGGAACCATTCGCGGACCTGCTGGCGCGTAGGATTGCTGTTTTCGCTCAGGAGCGCCTTGGCCGACATGATGAAGCCGGGCGAACAGAAGCCGCACTGCACGGCGGCGTAAGTGATGAAAGCCTGCTGCAGCGGATGCGGGTGCGCGGATGTGCCGATGCCTTCAATGGTCTCCACGCGGGCGTGTTCCGGAACGCTCCGCATTTTGCGGACGCACGAGCGGACGGGCTTGCCGTCAAGCAGCACCGTGCATGATCCGCACTGGCCCGCGCCGCACCCCACCTTGGTTCCGGTCAGGCCCATTCGCCGCAGCACATCCGCCAGAGAATCGTTGTCCGGGTCGCACAGCACGTTCTTTTCCACGCCGTTGACCACAAGGGCAAGTTTTGTCGTGTTCATAAGTCAACTCCTTGCGGCGCGGGACAGTATCTCGCCCAGAATGGGCATGAGATAGGTTTTGAAGTTGTCCGGGTTCTCGCTCATGGGGAAGTGTCCTTCCTCTTTCATAATGGTCACCTTTGCGCCGGGTATGCTCGCGGCGGTGCGCATAGTGTCCTCCGGGGTGCAGGAGAAGTCGTACTCGCCGGTCAGCATGTACAGGGGAGTCCTTTCGGCGTTGATGTTGGTCAGCTTCCCTCTCAGGTCGCTGTCCACGCGGTAGAACCACAGATCGCCCTTGAAAATGCCCGGCCCGCCCTGGGCGTATTGCCAGAGGGTTTCCATGCGGTAGCGCAAAGGCGACTGGGGCGCGCACATGCCGGAAACCAGAGCGGCGCACACCTCGCCGCCGTGCACGTCGCCCCTGTGCAGCCATGACGTGTCGTACCACGGCTGCTGGTGATCGGCGGCCTCCAGGGCGATGAAGGCGCTGAAGCGCTCCCCGTGCTGATGGGCAAGCTGCAACAGGATGCGGCCGCCGATGGAAGAGCCGAGCGCCACGGGACGCTCCAGCTCCAGGGCCTCGCAAAAGGCCATGATGGTCTTGACGTAGAGGTCCGTGGACAGACGGTACTCCTCGTCCCCGGTCCAGTCTTCAGGGGGATAGGACTTGCCGTGCCAGGGCAAATCGAAGGCCAGGACCCGAAAATTCGCGGTGATCTTCGGATCGCACATCATGTGCCGGAACTGCCGCCCGTCCGCGCCCGCAGTGTGCATGCAGACCAGGGGAATGCCCTGCCCGGCTTCTTCGAAGTAGACGCGGCATTGCCTGCCGTCAATGGCGTAATGGGCGTAACGGCCGACTATGGGTTCAATATGGACTTTCATGGTCAAGCCTCTTTTCTTGGGGTTGCCAACATGTCTTTGATGAATTGCAGGTGGGCGAAAAAGGGCTGCATGTTTCCTTCCATGCGCATTTTTCCCTGTTTCGCGAGGGCGAAGATGTCATGCAGTCCCGGAGCGGGAAAACGCTCCCAGTGAGCCTCCCAGGCTTCGGTTCCGGCTCTGACGGCGAATGCCCACGGGAAATGGAGCGGGAAGCGGTCGAGTATTTCCTCCACCTTGCCCTGGCGGATGCGCACGATGCGCTGCGTCGTCCCGAATTCCACCAGGATGTCGGCGCACAGATTCCGGTCGCGCGCAAAGCCCAGCGCCGCTTTTTCAAAACGCTCCGCGAGGGCGGCTTCTTTTTTGTTGTCGTCGGTCACGGTATGACTCCTTGTCTTGATAGGGAAAACACGAGGGCCTACGCGGCCCCAAGCTCCTCCAGCGTCCTGCCCTTGGTTTCCACGCCGAGGAAGACGACCAGCAGGGCGGCGATCCAGAACATGATGGCCATGGTGATGTAAATGCCGTCATACCACTGGTGGGACATGAAGAAGCCGAACACGATGGAGCTGAGCGCGCCGCTGGCCCGGCCGAAGCCCGCCGACACGCCGGCGGCCGTGGTGCGCACGGACGAGGGATAGAGTTCCGGGGTATAGGCCACGGTGCCCTGTATGCCCTGCTCATAGAAAAAGACCACGATGCAGAGCAGATAGAGCAGATAGGTGGGGTTGGTCAGAAAGAGATTGTGCATGAAGCAGAAGGACATGGCCACAAAGCCGGCCACGCCGAAGCCGACGATGAAGAGCTGTTTGCGGCCGAAGCGTTCAATGGTGTACAGGCCCACGAACCTTCCCAGCAGGGCTACCAGGCCCGTGATGATCGTCATTTGGAGGGCGTTGGAGAGTTTCAGCCCGTACACTGTGGTCAGGATGGAGGGAAGCCAGAGGAGAAAACCGTAGTACCCGAAATAGCTGAAAAAATAGTAGCCGCAGGTCAGAATCATCCTTTTGCGGTAGGGCGGTTTGAAAAGAACGCTGATGGGGATGCCCACCTGTTTTTCCGTGCCGGTCGGGGCCGTCAGACGGCTGAGATCCTGGTCCGAAGCCCCGAGTTTTTTGAGCACCGCGGCGCATTTTTCCTTCTGGCCGGTGCTGATGAGCCAGCGGGGGGATTCCTGGATATATCTGAAGACAAAAAAAGCCAGAAAAGCCGGCAGGGCCCCTATGATGAAAAGGCCGCGCCAGGTTTTGAAAATCTCGGGTCCCGTCCAGTCTTTCCATTCGTTGAAAGCCGGCAGGTAGAGAGATGACACCACCGCGGCCACAAACATGCCCATGGGCCAGAGCGTGGGCAAAAGGGCCGTCACCCGGCCCCGGTGTTTGGAGTTGACGAGTTCGGAAATAAGCGCCGCGGCGCAGGGGATCATGCCGCCCAAGCACAGACCGGAGATGAAACGCACGGCCAGAAACTGGGGGACATTGGTGCAGACGGCCGCGAAGCCGTTGATGAGGCTGAAGCCGAGAATGGTGCAAATAAGTCCCATTCGCCGGCCCATGCGGTCGGTGAAAGGGCCGCACACGACCCCGCCGAGGAACATGCCCCAGATGCCGGCCGAATTCAGCGTGCCGGCCGTTACGGGGTCCAGGCTCCATTCGTTCCTGAGGACGGGCATGGCATAGGAAATGATGTAGGTGTCGAAAGAGTCGAACATGAAACCCAGCGCGCAGATGAGGGTGCCGATGGCGTGCGCCCTGGTGACGGGAAGCTTTTCAATGATGTTGTCTACCGTGAGAGGGGATTGCTGGGCATTGTCTTGCATGGCTGTCTCCTTTTCATCCGTCGGGACCGTAGAGTTCAAACACTCTGGCGTCGTGTCCCGGCAGGATGGGGCAGTTGTATGATGCGATGCGCTCAAGGGTCTGGTAGTAAGAAACAAGGTCCACATGCAGCCCCGACGGCAAGGGGGGCGTGTACTGTTCCCAGTTTTCAAAAATGGGCACAGCGTCGCTGGCGATAAGGCGGTTCCCGCCCCTGGCGGCGACCAGCACGCCCTGCATGCCCGGCGTATGGCCGGGCAGGGGCACCAGGGTCAGGCCGGGGACCAGTTCCTTTTCACCGTCCACAAGCACGGTGCGCAACTTGTCTATCTCCCTGAGAAAGGGCGGGAAATACCCGGCAAGCTGGCTTTCGTAGACGACGTAGTGGCAGGGGAGAGGGTTCAGGGCGTATTCCCATTCCCTGCGCTGGATGTATATGGGCTGCCTGGTGAAGTGGAACATGCCGTAACAGTGGTCGTAGTGCAGATGCGTCATGATCACTGCGTCAATGGTCTCCGGCGTCGCCCCGTGCTTTTTCAGCGCGTTGAGAATGCGTTGATCTTCCGTCTGGGTCAGGGGCGTGTGCCTGTTTTTGCGGGTTTCCTCCTCGCTGCTCGGACCGGTGTCCACAAGAACGGTCATGTTCCTGCTGCGCAGCAGGTAGGCGATGATGGGACAGGGCAGCTTTTTGCCCTGATTGTGTCCGTAGGTGAAGTTGGTGTGTTCCAGGCCGACGTAATCGCCGACTCTCAAGGGGATGATCGTGAAATGTTCCATAACGGCCTCCGGAATTTGCGGCGCATGACTCAAGGAAAGGCGGACGAGCCTCCGCCGGCAGGGCGGTCTCCCTTCCGGGTTTATGCCTTGTCGGCGCTCTCGGCGAGAACGCCCGCGTAATCCTCAAAAATTCTGATGATTTCAGAGTAATTCGCCTTGCCTCGCCCGCTGGATTTCAGCATGGAGTAAAGGGTGTAGGTCAGGTTGGGATAAAAGAGGGGGAAACCGTTGTCTCTGGCTGTCTTCAGCCCCAGATCAAGGTCTTTCATCATGAAGCCCGCCGGGAAAGTGAGCTTGTCGAACTTGCGCTTCAGGCCAAGGGCCTTGACGTGGGTGCTCAGGGCGCGGCTTGCCGCGCTGCCGTTCTCCAGGGCGGCAAAGAGCTTGTCCGTGTCGACGCCGAGTTTCGCGCCGAAGACGAACACCTCCGATGTCGCGCCCACAATGGTGGCAAGGCACATGTTGTTGACGAGCTTCGTCACCTCGCCGGCGCCGAGTTTGCCCATGTGCAGGAGCGTCGTCCCCATGCACTCGAGGACAGGCCGGACTTTTTCCAGCACCGCCGCCTCTCCGCCTATATAGAGCGTCAGCGTGCCGTCGATGGCGGAGGACACGCCCTTGACCACCGGGCTGTCCAGCATGAAGGCCCCTTTGCCCTGGATTTTGGCGCCGACCTCCACGGTGGTGGTCGGGTCTATGGTGCTCATGTCCACATAGACGCAGCCTGGACGTATGCCTTCCAGGACGCCGTTTTCGCCGAGGGTCACGGCGGCGACGTGCGGCGAGGAAGGCAACATGGTGATGATCACATCCGTCTGCTCCGCGACTTCCCTGGGACTTCCGGCGACCGCGAAGCCCTCCTTGCGCATCTCTTCGACGGCCGTCTTGTTGATGTCGTAAATTGTGACGGAATAGCCCTTCTTCCTGACATTGGAGGCCATGGGTCTGCCCATTACGCCGACGCCGATGAATCCGATTTTGCTCATGCCAAGCTCCTGTGTTGTGGGTGTTTGTTCAGATCCTCCTGGTGGACCAGCCCCTTGGCGCAGGTCTTAATCTACTGGAATACTATGCCTTAATGCGGACACGGCGTCAAGCGCCCGAAAGACTCATCCGAAATTTTTTTGTGCCAGTTCCAGGCTGTGCCGACGATGTCCTCAAGGCGCGGCAGGGCCGGCCGCCAGCCGAGCGTCTTTTCGGCCAGGGCCGTTCCGCCGACCAGCGCCGGAGGATCGCCCGCCCGGCGCGGGGCCTCGCTCACGGCGATCTTTCGACCGGTCACGGCGGCGGCGCAGGCGATCACCTCCCTGACGGAATACCCCCGCCCGTTGCCGAGGTTGAAACCGGCGCTCCGGCCGCCGTCCAGAAGATATTCCAAGGCGAGCAGATGGGCCTGGGCCAGATCGTTCACATGGATGTAGTCGCGCACGCAGGTTCCGTCCGGCGTGTCGTAGTCCGTGCCGAATATGGAGACGCCGGGGCGTCTGCCCGCCGCGGCGTCCAGCACCAGGGGGATCAGGTGCGTTTCCGGATTGTGGTCCTCGCCGATGCGGCCCCGGGGATCCGCGCCGGCCGCGTTGAAATACCGCAGATTGACGTACCGCAGATCGTAGGCGGCCGCGTAGTCGGCCAGAACTGTTTCCACCATCAGCTTGCTGCGCCCGTATGGATTGACCGGTGACTGCGGGTGGTCCTCATTGATGGGATTGCCGAGGGGAACACCGTACGTGGCGCAGGTGGAGGAAAAAATAATATGCCGGCAGCCCGCCTCCCGCATGACGCGCAACAGGTTCAGCGTCGCGGCCACGTTGTTCAGATAGTATTTTTCCGGGTCGCTCACGGATTCTCCCACATAGGCGTACGCGGCGAAGTGCATGACGGCCTGCGGCCGGTAGTGCCGGAAGACAAGACGCAACTGGTCCGCGTCCGCCATATCTCCCAGAACGAATTCCCCCCACTGCACGGCGCTTCTGTGCCCGTAGACGAGGTTGTCGTAAACGACGACGTCGTAGCCGCGCTCGTGGGCGGCGAGACTGACGTGGCTGCCTATGTACCCGGCCCCCCCGACGACAAGAATGGTTTTTCCGACGCTCACGCACATCCTCCCCGGCCGCGCTGCGGCCGCATTTTTCCTTTACTTGAACGGACAAAACGGTACAATCGCCTGCATCGTTCACGTTTTACCCAGATGGGACGCTGATGTCAAAACCGGAACAGCCGTCTTTGCCCAGTCCCGGCCGGCCTCGCCCGGGACTGGGCATCTGCCTTTGCTTGGTCTTGTGCCTGATGGGCCTCCCCGCGGCCGCCGCGCCAAACACGCCGGCCCCGGCCTGGAGCGAACTCGTCGAGCGGCTGCGCCAGGACGGCCTGTACAGCCCGGCCGTCGCAAACGAGCTGGCCGCCCTGCCGCAACCCAGCCCCACGCCCATGGGCCGCAAGATAAAAGAACTCTATTTCTCCCGTTATGTGCGCCCCACCCTGCCGCCCCAGCCCAAAAAGCCGGAGGAATACCTGTACCGCGGCGTCGTCGCGCCCGAAAACGCGTCCGCCTGCCGCGCCTTCATCAAAGCCCACAAGGCGGCCTTCCGCAACGCGGAGAGCGTGTACGGCGTTCCGGCCGACATAGCGGCGGCCCTTCTTTTTGTGGAAACCCGCCTGGGCGCGGCTCCGGGCAAAAACAACGTGTTCCGCACCCTGGCCGGCATGGCCGCGACCCGACGCCCCGAGCAGCTGACCCCAGCGGGCGGCAGGATTGACGATCAGCTCGGCCTTTGGCTCGACGACATCCAACAGTCCCCGGAGAAAACGGCCTGGCTGGAAGAAACGCTGCGCAAGCGCTCCGACTGGGCCTACAGAGAGCTGGCCGCCTTTATCCGCTATGCCGCCCAAAACGGCCTTGACCCCTTCCACGTGCCCGGCTCCGTCTACGGCGCTTTCGGCATCTGCCAGTTCATGCCCTCCAGCGTGGCGGCCTACGCCGCCGACGGCGACGGCGACGGCGTGATCGACCTGTTCTCGCCGGAGGACGCTCTGGCCAGCCTTGCCTCCTACCTGGCGAAAAACGGATGGAGGCTCGGCATCTCACGGCATGCCCGCCACGCGGCCCTGAGGCGGTACAATCGCGCCGACGTTTACGCCAACACCATCCTCGCCCTGGCCGACATGATTCGGGGCGCCCCCGTCGGCAAACCCATCGTCACGGCCAGAAGCCGGAAGAAAAAGGCCGAGTAGGGCATTTTGCCGTTGAAAATCGCTCTAGCGGACGCGCACGACGTTTTTGCCGCTGCGCTTGGCGTCGTAGAGCGCGAGATCCGCCCGCTGCAGAAAGCTGTCGCCCGTTTCCTGGGGGATGTACGTCGTGCAGCCCATGCTGATCGTCACCTGCGGCACGTTGGGCAACTGCATGGCGGCGACGCGCTCGCGCACTTTCTCGCCGATCACATAGGCCCGCTCCGACGGCTCGTGGGGAAGCAGCACCACAAATTCCTCGCCGCCGTATCTGGCGATGAAGTCGTTGCGGCGCAGGGTTTTCACCAGCAGGGCGCCCAGGTTCTGCAGCACCACGTCGCCGGTGAGATGCCCGTGTATGTCGTTGATTTTTTTGAAATCGTCTATGTCCAGAAACAGGATGGAGAGCGGGTAGTCGAGGGCCATGCTGCGCTTGAGTTCCCCGAGCAGAAGCTCGTCGAACGTGCCGCGGTTGTATATTTTCGTCAGTCCGTCAATGCGCGATTTGGTCTTGAAGACTTCCAGCTTCTGCTCCAGACCGCGGCTTTCGATCAACTGCTGCCGCGCCTTGCGCAGTATGCGCGTTTTTTCCACATAATCGTCGTACAGCATGCGGACGATGACGACCTTGACGTCTCCGTGGGCTATGGCCAGCGACGCCAGGGCCGTGGTGCCTTCCACCTTGCCGTCTTCCTGCCACACGCCGGAGGAGATGCAGCCTTCCAGGCCGTCCTCGAAAAAGCGCTCCGCGTCGTCCAGAAAAAACTCCAGCATGGGGGATTCCAGCCAGGGTTCGGTGCTGGGACCGCCGTCCTGCGTGGGGAAAATCTCCAGATAGAATTTCGGCGGAGCACCCAGGATCTCATATTGTCTGGGGCCCAGACGGTTCAGCACCGCTATGTCGAGCGCCTGCAGAATGACGCTGAAAATGTCCTTGTTCGTCGGCACGGTCAATACCTCGTTTGTGACGGTGAAAAGCGGGGCGGCCTACCCGGCGTGCCGCAGCATGTCCCTGGTCAGGGTGGAGAACGCCTCTTCCACGGCCAGCCCTGTCTTAGCGCTTGTGCGGATATACCTGATGCCCTGTCCGGCTATGTTTTCCAGCATGGACTCCGTCACTTCCCACATGCCGGAGAGATCGTCCTTGTTGATGAGCAGACAGCTGGGGATGTTTCCCACGGCGTCGTGGGCCGCCTTGCGCAGGTCCAGGGCCGTCTCCAGGGTTTCCCTGCGCGTGCCGTCCGCGACGACGAAAAAGCCCATGGCCCCGCGCAGGTAGGAAAGATTGGCGTCCACATACAGATCCCGGCCCTCCATGTCCCACAGGATCAGCGACACGTCCTTGCCTTCGACAGAGACGTTTTTCTTGCTGATTTTAACCCCCACTGTGGACAGGTACTTGTCTGAAAAAATGGAATGCACAAACTGCTCGACAAGGGCCGATTTGCCGACGGCAAAGGCGCCGAGCATGCAGATTTTTTTACAGATCATCATCAATCCTTGTTCATGGCTGTGAAAGCAATATCCCCGGATCCGCCGCCGCGGAACGCAGCACGTGCACGCGCAGCTCCACCCGCCTGCTGGACTGATCCCCCCGGGCATCCGCCCCGGCGTGTTTCGGCGCCTGTTCCGCCTGCCCCTCCTTCTGCCCGTCCTTGGGATAGCTCGCGCCCATGCCGTACATGGCGACGGACATGGACGATCCCCGGCCGTAGAGCATCGCCGCCACCGTGCGCGTTCTGGCCTGGCTGATTTCGTAGTTGCGTTTGTCCGTGCCGGTGGCGTCGGCGTGGCCGTAGATGACCAGGCTCACCGTAAACCCCATTTTCTTGACAATATTCTCCAACTCCACCAGGCTGTCAACAGCTTTTTGCAGCTTCGGCGCGTCCTCGGGCACCGGGGTGTCCTTGCCCAGGGCGAATTCGACGACCGTGGCCTCCACCTGCGCGATCAGCTCCGAAATCCTGTCCATCGCGGGATCGCGCAGGCCGCTCACGTCCACGCGCTCCACGCCGGGCAGCGCCCTGGCCTGGTCCCGTGCCCCGACTATCCAGCCCAGGGAGGCGACGCCGCTGAAAGAAAGCGTGCCCTTGTCAAAGCTCATGGAAACAGTGTCCGGCAGGCTTATCGTCCTTTGGACGCGCCTGACCACGATGGACGGGTCGTAGGAAATAAAGGGCACCACCTTGAAGGCGAACATGTCCGGGTCGTAGCCCTGCCTGCGCAGGGCATCCTCCGGCGCTTCGGCCAGGGCGTCCTTGAGCACCGTGGCCTCCCGGGGCGTGCCCTGCCCGGCCGCGACATTGATGACCAGCAGGCCCGGCGCGGCCCGCAGGGCGTTGAGCGCCTCCTCCAGCTTCGACTCGTAGGCCTGCCGCTCCCGCTCCACGGCCTGCCGCTCCCGATCCTCCAGAACCTGTCGGTACTGGTACAGGCCGACGGCGCCGACCAGGGCCGCCACCAGAAACACGGGCATGGCCTTGCCCCACCAGGGGATTTTTTTGTCGTCGTCCGCGAAATGGGAGGTGAGGCAGTCGTCCAGATAGTGGACAGCCCCGGCAAAGGGCTCCGTGTCTCCGGAAAAGCCGGACAGGGGCTCGGCGTATTCCAGCAGCAGGGAATCCAGCGTGGTCCGCAGCTGTTCGCGGAAGGACGCCGGCGGCGTGCCGCGCACAACGCAGGCCAGGTACGCCTGCGCGCCCTTTTCGACCACAATGGTGTGATCGCCCAGTTGCAGGGATTCCAGCTCGCCCTCGCTGTCGCCCCCGGCAAAGCAGTCCCGGACGAAATCCTGGATCGCCGTGAACATGGAGGAGACCATGTCCGCGTCCTTGCCCTGCTCTTCGTCAAAGGCGAGGTGCACGAGGGGGATGCCGGTCTGGCTGTGGATAAAAAATATCTGCTCGACCCTGTATACCAGGGTGTTGAGCATGACGATTTCGCTGAAGGGCTTGCCGGAGCGTATGGCCTCCAGACGCCAGCGCAGGCCTTTCCAGGAAAAGGCCATTTCCATGCTCTTGCTGAAGGAGCCGAGCATGGAACGGAAGGATTCCGCCATGGATTTGCGGATGGACGGCCCCATGAGGGGGAAGAGCGCCTCGACGAAATCCCCCCGCCGCTTGCGCAGCAGCGTCCTGACGATGTCGTCCACGACAGGCGCCAGGGAATGCTCCATGAGCTGGTCTTTGCCCGTGCGGAGCTGTATGGCCTCCGGCAGGGATTCGCTGACTTTTCGCGCGTTGTAGCGCTGGTTGTCCTGCAGCTCGCGCAGACGCTCCACCAGGGCGATTTCGTGCCTGAAGAGGAGGTTGCGCAAACGGACGAGTTCTTCGTCCGAAGGTTTTTCGGGAATCGCGTCCCAAAAGCCGTCGTCGGCCCCGGCGCCTTCGGGCGCGCCGGTCAAAGGCTCACGTCCGGTGCTCTCGGCTGTCATGGTCTGGTTCAGGAAGCGCCCTTCCCGGCGGCGACCGCTTCCTTGGTTTCCAGATCAGCGGGGGCCACCGTCGGCCAGTCCCCGGACAGCTTGATCGCCGTGGCGGTGAACAGCGAGGAGAGCGCGGAGCGGGACACAAGGTCGAAGCGGAGCTGGGCCGCGGTCTCCGCGAGGGTGTCCAGGGCTTCCTTGTATTTCTCCTCGATTTTTTCGTTGGAGCGGCCGCTCTCGGTCATCATCAGCTTGCGCAGTTCCTGCTCCGCCTTGTCCAGCATGCTGGAAAGGGCCGCTATTTTGCGTTCCAGCGCCTCTTCGGTCTGGGTCAGCGTTTTGGCCAACTGGGCCACGGCCTGCTCGCGCTCGACGCGCTCCTTCTTCAGGGCTTCGCCGCGTTCGCGCTGCTCCGTCTTGAGGCTTTCGGCGCGCTCCTTCTGTTCGTTCTTTATGGCGGCCGCGCGCTCGGTCTGTTCTTCCTGAAGGCGCTGCAGCAGGGACGCCGTTTCGCTTTTCATGAAATTTTCAAGGGATTCCACTCTGCTTTTGACGCTGGCCCGCATGTCCGCGATTTCCCGCGTGAACCGCTCTTCCTGGCGTTGAATCAGGCTGTGCATGTCCTTAAGCGGTGTGCCCATCAAAAGCTCTCGAACCTGTTCCATAGAGGGAGCATCGGAAGTTTTGCCGGCCATGAGAATCTCCACTGCTGGTTGTTACGGCGGCTGCGCCGGGGATAACGGCAAGGATCGGCAGGGGTTTCGCGGGACGCGCGCCGGGTGGACAAAAGACCGCGCGCCGAACCGCCCCCTGTCGCGGCCTTGCGATTAGTCTTTTTTACGTTGGATGCGCGGAACTGTCAACAGGCCGCTCCCTGTCGGTGTCGATAGCAAGTTAAGTTGACCGAATTAGGTAGCACATGAATTGACCGATGAGGAGTCTCAAAAAGGAGGCTCCATGCGTGCCACGGCACAACTTCATACGGAAGGGGAAGCGAGCACTTCTCCTTCTCCGGATTCCGAAAGTCATCTGGGCACACAATTCCGGGTGACACAAAGAGTATCGGCCAGAGCATGAAAATCTTAACCTGGAGGACAACACGGCAAA
>JAISTW010000057.1 GCA_031272405.1 Desulfovibrio sp.
GCTGACGCTCCTTGACGGAAAACAACTCTGGAGGGAAAAGGTCGGACAGCTCAACTGATCGGACAACTGGCACCACCAAAATGGAGGCCACTGTCTGATCAAGTCTAAACTACTACACATAAGCACCCGGCGCTGTTCAAAATACTGCGAACGGTCGTAGGCTTCCACAACAGCGTTTTGCTCCTTGTGGGCAAGCTGCTTTTCAATGTGGTCAGGGTTCAGATTGTTCTCCCGGGCCAAGGTGGAAAAGATAGTTCTGAAACCGTGAATGCTCATTTCTTCCTTGGAGTAGCCCATATCCCGCAAAGCGGCTAACAGCCCTTCGGCTGTTATCGTTCTGCTGGCCGACCGTGGGCTTGGAAAGCACAACTCACCGCCGCCGTTCATTTCTCGGATATTCTTTAACTCCTGAAACAGGTCAACAACCTGCCGTGACAGCGGAACGGTATGGGCTACGCGCATTTTCATGCCGCCGCCATGTTCATTACGCTTGGCAGGTATCGTCCAGACAGCGTTTTCCAGGTCGATTTCATCCCATCTGGCGAGGCGTATTTCTTCGCTGCGTAACGGAAGATAGGGCAGGATATTAAGGCAGTATCGGACAGAAAGTCCGGCTCCGGTGTAGCCCTGAATGCGGCGCAACAGCCCGCCCACTTTTTCCGGGTCGGTAATCGCGGCTCGGTGCCGCCGTGGAATGGGTTTCAAGGTAGTGCCTATGCGGTCGGCAATGTTGCGGTCGGCATAGCCAAGCCCCCAGGCGAAAAGGCAAACCCCATTAGCAATCTGGGCTAGGCGGTGAGCGGTATCAATGCAGCCGCGCTCTTGAGTGGGCATGATGGCTTCCACAATATCGCGGCGTTCAAGGCCGGAAAAGGGCCTCTTGCCGATGTGCTGGTAAAGAATGCCCAAGTGCCATTGGATTTTCTTCGCCGTGACCGGAGGGCTGGCCCCATACTGCTTTTCAAACCACTGTTCGGCCACGGCCTCAAAGGTAAGAGTCTGCTCCTTCTCGGCAAGCAAGGCGGCTTCCCTTTCAGACTTCTTGACCGCTGCGGGGTCGCGCCCATCCGCAAGCAGTCCACGCGCTGCGAGACACTTTTTGCGGGCCTCGGCCAAACTGACTTCCGGGTATCGGCCGAGAGTGAGAACTTTTTGTTTGTTTTCAAAGCGATAGCCCATTTGCCAGGAAATACTTTTGCTCTTTGCCCCGATGTAGGCGTAAAGCCAGTCGCCGTCAGACTCTTTCTGGATTTTTCCGTTGGGCTTCATGCTCCGGAGCTTGGTATCAGTGAGTTTTCCCATGCTGGTAAAATCTCCGTTCAGATTGTGCTGGTAAATCTTTTACCAGCATTTTTACCAGCAAAAAACGGGGATGACAACGTACCTAGCAGGACGTGGTGAGACTATGAATTGCCGAAAAAGCAAAGTCCCGCAAGGCTTTTTGGCTCTTGCGGGACTTTGTGAGATTTTGAAATGGTGCCGGGGGACAGAATTGAACTGCCGACACTCGGATTTTCAGTCCGATGCTCTACCAACTGAGCTACCCCGGCTTTGCGGCTTTCGCAGTTGCGTTTTATACCTGTTTGACTTCCGCTTGGCAAGGAATTTTCCGCAAAAATTTGCTCGGCGGCAGGGGGCGCAACTCCCGCTTACGGGACGACGGGCGACATCAGCCCTTCCGAGAGCAGCGTTTCGGCCAGCGGGGCGAGGGGAAGTCCGACCACGGTGCTGAAAGCCCCTTCCACGCGCTCCGCCAGAAAAGCCCCCTGGCCTTGTATGGCGTAGGCCCCGGCCTTGTCGTCCGGTTCTCCCGAAAGGGCGTAGGCGGCCAGGACGGCCTGGGGCCAGGAGCGGAAATGGACGCGGCTCGTGTCGAAAAAAACGCGTTTGCCGCCGTCGGGCAACAGCAGGCAGACGGCGCTGACCACCTCGTGCGCGTTTCCGGAAAGGCGCGTCAGCATGTTCAGGGCCTCGGCCGGGTCACGCGGCTTACCCAGCACATCCGCGCCCAGGGCCACCACCGTGTCCGCGCCGAGGATGAGAGATCCGGTCGCCCGCTTTGCGGCGGCCTGGGCCTTGGCCTCCGCGGCCCGGCATGCGTATGCGGACGGGGTTTCCCCCCGGGCCGGGGTCGGCTCGACGCCGCTCGGCCGGAGAGCGCGGAAGGGCAGGCCCCATTCCTCCAGAAAGCGCCGCCGGCGCGGGGAGGTGGAGGCCAGCACGAGGCCCAGGCCAAGGGCGAGCCTGAAGAGGGGCTTCATTCCGGCGGTGTCCCGGCGTCCCAGTCCTGACGCGCGATGGCCTCTTCTTTCAGCATGACGGGGATATCGTTCCTGATGGGATAAACAACGCGGCAGGCCTCACAGGCAAAGCCCGTTTCCTCGCCCCGGCTGACGAAGTGTATGTCTCCCTTGCAGACTGGACAGGCAAGGATGCTCAGCAGTTCCACAATTTCCGGCTTCATGCGTCCGTCCTTCCACGGCCTTGCCGTGTTTGCGTTTTCAGAGACATTAACATATCATGATGGAAGAGTAAAATCCATGCGCCTGATTGACCTGCACACACATTCCGCCGCTTCCGACGGATCCGACAGCCCGACGGAACTCGTCGCCGCCGCGCACGCGGCCGGGCTGGCCGCCATAGCCCTGACGGACCACGACACCCTGGCCGGCCTGGAAGAAGCCGGGGCCGCCGGCCGCCGTATCGGCCTGCCCGTCATCCGCGGCTGCGAACTTTCCACCACGGCCGACAAGGCTCTGCGCCTGCATATTCTTGGCCTCTGGCTGCCGCGCGACACGGGTTCCCTGGAAGAGCGTCTGCGGGAACTGCGCGTCAAACGCGATTCCCGCAACGAAAGGATCGTCGGTCTGCTGCGCGCTTGCGGCCTTGAGGTCAGCATGGAGGAGGTGCGCGAGCAGGCGGCCGGGGAAAGCGTGGGCAGGCCTCACATCGCCGCCGTTCTCCTGGCCAGGGGCTATGTGAAAACCCTGGCCGACGCCTTCAGCGAGTATCTGGGAAGACGGGGCAGGGCCTATGTGCCCAAGGAAGTCATGCGGGCCGGCGACGCGGTGCGCATGCTGGCCGATCTCGGAGCCAGCGTTTGCCTGGCCCACCCCATGCTGGAAAAGCCCGCGCCGGAGGATCTTGCGGAGCTCATTCCGGAGCTGATCGAACAGGGCTTGAGCGCCATTGAGGTCTGGCACAGCGCCCATTCCGACGAGGACACCCGGATTGCCCTTGATCTGGCCCTGCGCTTCGGCCTGTGCCCCTCCGGCGGTTCGGACTACCACGGCGCGAACAAGCCGGGGCTGCGCCTGGGCGTCGGTTACGGCAATCTGCGCGTGGGCGAGGATGTGCTGGAAAATCTCAAGCGGCTGCGCCGTGAGCGCGGGCTACCCGTGTGAGCGGAAGCCCCTGCTGTCGCCGTTGACCACGGCCCCGGCCATGACGCCCAGATAGCTCATGGCCAGGCCCAGCCACCAGGTGCGGTAAAAATCGTGCCCGAAGAGGCCGTTGGCGAACCAGCTGGCGTAAGCAATCCAGAAGGCGGCAGCCAGACGCCAGTACAGGCGGTCCTTCCACCCGGCGGCCAGATTGGCCCGGATGCGCCTGAAGCCCCAGATCAGAAAGCCGAACAGGAAGACCATGCCCAGGGAGAAGCCGACAAGGCCGTGGGCGTACAGCAGGTCGAGGAACAGGTTGTGCGGGTGGCTGATGGTGATGGCGTCCCTGGCCGGAGCAAGGCCCAGGGCCCGGAAAGCCGTGTTGTACTGCCCGGCCCCGGCCCCGAACCAGGGGTGTTCGCAAAAAATCCGCCAGGCCAGCTCCCAGAGGCTCCAGCGTCCGTCACCGGCCACAGCGGCCGCATCCAGAATTTTTTGGCGCGGGCTGACGACGAAAAAGAAGGCCAGGGCGGCGATGCCCGTGACAGGAAACCACAGGCAGGCGCGCGGCTGCTCGAAGCCTTTTTTGAGCGCCGGCCACAGGGCCAGGCCAAAGGCCACGGCCAGCATGCCGGCGCGCGCCGCTGCCCCCAGAAGCAGGAAGAGCGCGGGCCAGAGGGCGGCCAAGAGCAGAAAGGCCGAGGCGACGGCGTCCAGTTTTTCCCGCAGGATAAACCAGAGGCCAAAAGCCGGAATCAGGGCCAGGGCGATGTAGTTACCCACGGCGTAGTCGCCCAGGCTGCCGGTGAGACGGCCGTCGTTCAGGGGATAGCCCATGATGAAGTCGCGCCCGCTGTGGAATTGCCACAGAGCGTCCAGGCCCTGCCAGAAGCAGGCCAGAACGCAGGCCCAGATCAGGCGGCGCAGGTCTTTTTCCTCCCGGACGCATTCCATTGCGATGAAGGGCAAAATAAAGCCCTTGTTGACGCCTGTGCCCGCATGCAGGAGCGAGGCCCAGAGGTGCTCCGACAAGAACACGCCTATGCACAGCATGGCCCAGAGGCAGTAAAACAGCGGGAAGACGTTCAGGCGCGCCGCGACGCAGCGCGAGCGGGCGTGACGGTAATAGCCCAGCAGAAAAAGCAGGCTGAGCGGGGGCATGACTTCGCGGAATCCGTAGCCGATGGGATACAGGGCAAGGGTCGTCCAGAAAGACCAGAACAGGCCGCAAAAATAAAATTCTTCCGGGTTCTGCCTGTGAAAACGTGTGAGCCGCTCCAGGGCGGACACGGCCCACACGCGAAGAGAAGGCAAGGGAGGCAATATTTTTTAGTGCTCCTGCTTTATCTTGGACTTGGTCATGGTCAGGCCTATGCCCTCGAACAGCTCGAAAATGGAAAAGCCGTACCAGAGAGTGTAGACGACGTAAAAAATCAGCATGCCCGCCAGCAGGAGGACATGTTCCGAAACCTTTGTGGGTTTGACGCTGAAAAAGTTGTTTCCCGGCTCAATGGCGCGGCGGATGACCTGATCCACGATCTGGGCTTCCCGGATGAGCTTTTGCTTCTGCATTTCCTTGATGCAGGGGCTGAGCAGATACCACCAGGTCGCCGAGACCTTGAGCGCCGGCGCGCCGTTGTAGCGGCTGGAAACGGTTTGCGCGTCGTTGTGGTAGAGCCTGTCGGAATCTTCCACGGCGGCCAGAAGGATTTTGCCCAGATTGCCGGAAAAGGTCACCTTGCCCCCTTCGGCCGCGGCCTGGGCCGCTTCGGCCTTTTGCAGCAGGGTCAGGGCAAGGGGAGCGTAATCCGCCTTTTTCATGGTCACCGTGAGCGTCACGCTGGTTCCGTCAAGCTTTTTGGCCTGTTCCCGCACAGCGGGGATGAAATAGGACGAACCCTTGGAAAGCTCGTTGAAGACGTTGTCGGCGTACTGCAGGCCGGTGAGATGGCCCGACACCTTCGTGTCGTCGGGCATGATGGGCAGCAGAAGCACGCAGAAGACGACGGCGAAGGAGAGCAGAAGCAGACTGCCCCGGATAAAGGGGCCTTTTTCACGAACAAGCATAATCAGCCCTCCTCTCTGAGTTTGCCGACATTCATAAGAAATTTGCTGAACACCCAGATGCCGAAAAAGGCGACGACCGCCCAGAACACGACGTTGCCCACATCCTGAATGATGTCCACCAGACCGGAAGGCAGATTGATGATTTCAAGCTCCTTCAGTTTTTTGGGCAGGGCGGCCGCGCGGTTGATGAAGCCGGCGATGATGGAGATGGCGTAGAAACCGCGTATGTGTATGCCCTTGACGACCTTGGTGGTCAGCGCGCCGACCTGTATGCCGAGCAGGGAACCGAGGAGCATGCCCACGGCCAGGGTGTAGAACACGTAGCCGTAGATGGCGTACTGCCCTATGGAGGCGAAGCCGGCCGTGAAGATAATCTGCAGGATGTCCGTACCCACGGTGGTCATGGAGGACACGCCGAAAATATAGACGAACATGGGGAAGGTGACGAAACCGCCGCCCACGCCCATGATGGCCGCCAGCAGGCCCACCACGACGCCGCCGGCCGCCACTATCCAGCCGGAAATGCGCCGTCCGCCGGGCACCAGGTCTTCGTCAAAGGTGATCATGGGCGGCAGGCTCAGGCTCTGCATCTTGATGGAGAGGCCGGTCATGCCGGAGGGGCCGCCGTGGGCGTCCGCGCTGGCATTGCCTTTGCTTCCCCGCGAGGCCTTGAGAAAGTCGAAGAGGGCGTAAAAGCCGAGGAAAGCCAGCAAAACGGCGTAAATGGTGCTGATAAAAAGCTCGGAGAGCAGAGGGTCGGTGTTGTACAGCCACTTGTTCATGTAGCCGCCGACAAAGGTGCCCGCGACGGAGCCGACCAGAAAGGCGACGGCGAGTTTGGCCGAAACATTGCCGAGTTTTTTGTGCACGGTCGTGCCCATGATCGCCTTGGCGAAAATGTGGAACAGGTCGGTGCCGACGGCCAGAATGCCCTTCACCCCCGCGGCCATGAGGGCCGGCGTGATGATGAAGCCGCCGCCCGCGCCGATGCAGCCGGTGATGAGCCCGGCCGCCAGACCCACGGCGATGGAAGCCAGAAAAATCGTGGTGGTGTAAAAAGCCGGCGCGTAAGCGCTTTTGCCGCCCAGCATTTCATGGGCTTCATAGGCCTCGGACAGACAGACCGCCGCTATGGGCGCAGCCAGGGCCAACAAAAAAAGAAGTTTTTTGCGGTTTTTCAGGATGGAGGTGGAAACCTCCATATCCCACGCGGCGTAAGCCTGCGAGCCGCTCAGCAAAAAATTGTACAGTCGCCTGCCGAAGCGCATAAAATCCTCCTCCACAAGGGCATCAGGATAGAATTTTGTATCCTGACGATATTACAGGAAAAAATAAAAAATCAGTCCACTCCAGGCATTGACATAACAGATTTTCCGCTTTTGGAAAAGACATTTTTCACAAGTTCCTTACAACTTTTTGGACAATCTTTCGCTTTTGCTGAAAATGACCAGTTCCATCCAGTCCAGAGCAAAATCCAGGGCCGCCTCGTCGGCTTTGGCGTCCATGACCGCGGCCTTGCGGGCGTCGTCCACTTCCACTCGTTCAAAAATGCGCATGTTTGCGATCAGCTCGCGAAATTTGTCCAGCTGGAAGAGGCAGAGCACGGCCGTGGTGGCCAGACGCGCTTCCAGGGGCCTGCCGCTGGCCCGGACCATGGTCATCAGGCGCATGTAGCGGTCGTTGGAGGCGTTGTAAACATCCACCTGCTGATCGGCGAACCACTGGGCGGGAGTGCGCGCGGTTCCTTGGTCGAACCCCCTGCAGTGCTCCTCGCGCACCAGAAAAAAACGCTCCAGCACGGTGTTTTGTCCCGCTGCGTCCCGGCCGATGGACGCGCCGCGCCCCAGGGGGTAGCAACGGCAGGCCCCGGGCCGGTCTTCATAGACCATGCAGCCGGCCGGCCCCACGAAGGGGCAGGGATCGCCGGGCATCTGGAGCATGCGCAGCATGGGCAGGGGGAACCCCGTGTCCGGAAAGGAGCGCATGCTGGTGAAGCGTTGCAGGAAGTCCTCGCCGCTCATGCCGAGCTGGCGGCGCAGGCGCAGCACGTCGTAAGGGGTCAGGGGCAGGGTGAGGTCGGCGCAGCAACGGTTGAAGCAGGGTACATCGGGATTGCAGTCAAAACAAAAGGTTTGGTCGGCCTTCAATTCGGGCAGACTTTCCAGAAATTCGCGGCTGGCGTCGCTGTCCACAATAAACCCCCAACGGTTCAGATGACCTTGTTCAGCCCGTATTCGATGATTCCCTCGGCCCCGGCCCGGCGCAGGCGCGGGATCAGGTCGCGCACCACGGCGCTCTGAACCACGGTTTCCACGGAGAGCCAGGCCTTGTCGCGCAGGGGGGCGACAGTGGGGGAATTGAGGGCCGGGAGCATGTGCAGGACGGCGTCAAGGCAGGCCGCCGGGGCGTTCATCTTGAGGGCGACCAGGTTTTCCGCCCGCAAGGCCCCCTGGAGGAGCAGATTCAGCTGCTCCACCTTGGCCCGCTTGCGCTCGTCCCGCCAGGCCGACTTGTTGGCGATGACGACGGGATAGGAGACCATGACTTCATCAATGACGCGCAGCCCGTGAGCGCGTATGGTGGAGCCGGTTTCCGTCACCTCCACGATGCCGTCGGCCAGGCCTTCCACCACCTTGGCCTCCGTGGCCCCCCAGGAATAAAAGACCTCCACCTTCAGCCCCTTATCCGCGAAATAGCGGCGCGTGACCTCCTGAAGCTCGGTGGCGATGCGTTTGCCGGCCAGATCCTGCGGCGTTCTGTACGGGGAATCGCCGGCCACGGCCAGCACCCAGCGGCAGGGCATGTTGGAGGACTTGGAATAGACGATGTCGGCCACGCGCTCCACCTTGTCCTGATGGTCGTATTCGTTGAGCCAGTCCAAGCCGGTTATGCCGGCGTCCATGACTCCGGCGGCCACATAGCCGCCGATTTCCTGCGCCCGGCAGAGGGAGATGGCGATTTCCGGATCATTGATGTCCGGGAAGTAATTGCGGCTGTGCTTGCTGATTTTCCAGCCAGCGCGGCCGAAAAGATCAATGGTGGCTTCTTCCAGAGAACCCTTGGGCACGGCCAGTTTGATGATCGGATTGGTTTCCATGACGACTCCTCGATTGCGACAAAGGGAAAAATGCAGAGAAACTCTGTATCGAACACCTTTTCGCGATGAATGTCAAAATATATTCGGGAGTCCCGCCGCAGTTTGTGGGGAATCCGGATTTTTGCGCGGCGTCCCAGCCGCCCTTTGGGCGCGGGAGAAGAAATGCGAGTACGTGGGGGAAACAGGTCCCCGGGGGCGGGAGTTTGCGGCAGGAATTGACTTGTAGCCACAATGTGGCTATTTTTGTGTGGAGGTGAAGATATGAAGAGCATGCAAACTCACGATTCCGTTGTACGGGCAAGGATTGACCCAGGTATAAAAGAGCGGGCCGCTGACGCCCTGGCCGACATGGGGCTGTCGGTTTCCGATGCCATACGGCTCCTGTTGATTCGTGTGGCCGACGAGCGGCGTTTGCCCTTTGAGGTCAAAGCGCCCAACGCGGCAACGCGCCGGGCCATAGCCGAACTCGAAGCCGGCAAGGGGTATAGAGCGAACTCAGTGGCTGAAATGATGGCGGCGCTTAATGCGGACGATTAAATGGTCTACGGATTTCAAAAGGGACTATCGGCGCGTCAAAGCCGCTCCTCGCCATGCTCAGGATATGGAAGGGCTGCTGGAAGCGGTAGCCGCGCTTTTGGCGGAAGATACGCCCTTGCCGGAAAGTTGCCGCGAACATGCCCTTGTCGGCAACTGGAAAGGTTACCGGGAATGTCATATCAAATCAGACCTGTTGCTGATTTATCAGACGACAGAACCGGGAATATTGCGCTTGGCCCGTCTCGGCTCCCATTCGGAACTGTTCAGGTGAGTAGTCGCGACTTGATGGTTTTTGTTGTCAGATCAAGTCGGAACTACTACAGCGCGCGATTGGGACCAAGAGGCAAACGGGAATGGCTCTTTATTTGGCGCTTTTGTTTATTTGATCTAAATTGAGTCGAGCACCGGCATGCCCTTGCGCAGCGGCTTTTTTAAACCAGTACGCAGCTTCTGCTTTATTCTTTGGCACGCCATCTCCAAACTTATACATGAGACCTAACCAGTATTGAGCTTCAGCATGCCCTTGTGCAGCGGCTTTTTCCAGCCAATACGCAGCTTTTGCCCCATCCTTCGGCACGCCATGCCCAGTGTCATACCAATCACCCAACTTGTATTGAGCTTCGGCCTGTCCTTGTTCAGCGGCTTTTTCAAGCCAATACGCAGCTTTTGCCGCATCCTTCGGCAGGCCACGCCCAGCGCCGTACATACCAGCCAGGGCAAGCTGCGTTTCCGCATCCCACTGTTCGGCGGCATTCAGCATTTGTTCGGCGGTGACGCCTGCCATCGCCCCCTTGCGCGGGGCCAATGTCGGGGGAAGGCCGTCAAGCGCCCACTTTTTACGGGCTTCGGCACCTGTCTTAACGATTTCCGCGGCATTTTTGCCGTCAACAGCCATAAGCCGTCCGGTGCTGCCGGACAAT